>CAXBHO010000039.1:0-32028 GCA_963975485.1 uncultured Balneola sp.
CGCTGAAAGTGGGGTGATGGTATTTCTACTCAAATTATCGTTCCAAACCAAGCGTGTGGAACGAGGGAAACATCCAATCCAAAAGTAAATTCGAACTTTGAACCGAAGGAATGCCCTTGGCAGAACTACTAAGAATTTCCCCTCCTGATTTTTAGGAGGGGCGAGCTGCTCAGAGAGAAAAATGTGGGTATAAATCGGGGAGGTCAGAATACTGGAAGTGAGATTTTGCATTCTATATGTTGCAATCATACCCAAACCAGCGACTATCTGCTTAATCCGCTACATCTGCGTTCCAAACCAAGCGTGTGGAACGAGGGAAAGCGTTCGTATAATTTAGTGGTTAATCCTCCAAGGATTCAGAATCCTTGGAGGATTTTTTCTTAAAAAATTAACCACCTTTTTTGCTCAGGCACTTTTCACACGAGCTGAGAGCTACGGAACGAGGTTTAAAATCGTCCAACCAATTTCCTAATCTTTTCGCTGATCAAAAATCACTTAAATAGAGCCAGAAGCCGCTATCAACACAAATAAATTATGATGTTACAATAATTATAAGAAAAACTTGCATCTTATCTATAATTATATTTATTTACAGTAAATACAAAAGGAAGGACATACAAAACGTTGGCTGATTAGTAATAATTGAAAGATTAACTAAAAATTAGTTTTGTATGAAAAATTTAGAAAATGCTTTACGAGTTCTTAAGTTTAAGATACATAAAATACGTACTGTCCAGGAATTGTCTGAAGAAATGGGATATAAAGATGCGAAATATTTTACCCGTCTTTTCAGACGAAATTTTGGATATACCTGCAAAGAAGCGATGATAAAAGTCAGGGTTGAAAAATTCATCGATTGTATTCAGAAAAATCCTAATCAAAAGAATTATTCTTGTGCTAAAGACATGGGACTGCCCGATGAGATTGCTTTGAACAAATATTTGCGTAACCATATGGGTAAAAATCCTACTCAGTTTAAAGCAGAAATTGTTAACGGAACAGTGACAAAACGTACAATTTGGAAAAAAGGGATAATAAAAAAGGATAGTAATTCTGGATAATCTTTTTGGCTACACAAAAAGACTAACCAAATTTTTTGATACTCATTCTCCGATTTTGAATATTTGATGGAGCCATAAATCAAGTTTAAAAATCATGGATAATTCGTTAAAAAAATATTTCACCTGGATACTTTCGTTCATCTTTGTTGCCGCAGGTACATTAAAAATATTCAGCCCTGATAATACCGGGGATATACTTATTTTCTTTTTTCATTTCAGCTATTCTACGACCTTAATCACAGTCTATACTTTGGCTGCAGTAGAAATTTTAATTGGTTTAAGTTTAGTATTTGGTTTTTTGCCTAGAATAACTAAACCAGTAGTAATCTTTAGTTGCACTTTATTTGTGCTTATTGCATTACTCGGATATCTAAATAATTGGCAGTTTGCTTGTGGGTGTTTTGGGAAATTTTCATTTGGAAGGTTTGATGCTGCCATGCTGATTAGAAATTCACTTCTTTTGGGAATGTCAATTTGGATTACCATTGACACATCCCAGTTCAAAAATTTGATCCCAATCGGGTCAATAACTAACAACAATAAATAGGAGAAAGCGATGAAGATTAAAAACTACATCAATAAAATTGTAGCAATTGCCGCGGTTGTTGCTCTTGTAAGTGGCGTTCAGTTTAATAATGCTGAAGGTAAGATGACAACTTTTGAATCCACAATTGGTATTGAAGAAGCATATGCCGGCCCTTGTGGAGATGCTGGTTGCGATGGAAAACCGGGTTACTGCGGTACAGTAACAGTGATTAAAGTTTTTAAATGGAGAGCTACAAAAGATTGTACTGGTAGCAATGACATTGAAGGCCCTGCATTTCAATAACATTAAAAAACAAATGTGTCCTTGAATAAAAAAGGACACATTTTTAATTACATCATTATGAAACTATTTACATTATTTCTTTTACTTTTTTTTCCTAAGGTTATTTTCTCTCAACTCTCAGATTCTTCTGTTTTAATTTCGGAAAAAGGTGATAAAGATCAGGTTCAATGGAACGAGGGTAAATTTAATTTAATAAAATCAGTCAATTTAGATTCTGTAGGAATTTTCACCCCCTATTTTCTTTCTGTAAATGATTTAGGGAATTTGGCAATCTTAGATTGGGAGCAAAGATCGGTGTACTTTTTCCCAAGTGATGATTTAGAAAATCCAGTGAAGGTAGGTGGTAAGAAGGGTAGAGGTCCTGGTGAATACGAAACTCCTTTTGATATTCATCTATCAAATTCCAATAAAATATGGATACCAGATAGCGAACAAAGAAAGATTGATATTTGGGACTCAAAAGTTAGAAAGGTTGAATCCAGTTTTAAAATTAGCAATAAATGGGTGAAACCTGATAAGGTAGAGTTATGTGAAAGCGATGACGGAAGTTGGGAAAAGATTTACATTCTTTCTTCTCAATATGGACCTGGTGTCAAAAATAAAGAAGGGATTTTACATCAATATGACATCGTTAACAATAGTTTAGTGAATATTGATACTTTTCAAAAACTATCAAAAGACGATGAAAGATATCCATATGTAGTAACTGGACAAATTCAGTGTTCTGTGGATGGCGAGTTATACTATTCGGGAGATTTTTCGGGAACAATAAGAAAATACAGTTCAAATAATCAATTGCTTTTTCACAGAAATGCTGCTGGTTTTAAAGTCGAAGAACCTTTATTTATCAAAGTAAAAGAAGATTTCACAAGATATAATCCAGCTGCCCCTAGGGTGAATGGAGAAAGTTTTTTAATCGGGGATAAATTTTATGTTGGTCACTCCAGAACTAAAGATCGTTACGTTTATGCCGTAGATGTTTATGACTCTGAGAATGGTGAGTATTTATATACATTTAAACTACCTGTACCAGCTAAGGAATTAGCTATTAGTGAAAGCAAAATTTATTTGTTTGAGTATGCAGGAAAATCAGGATTCAATTTAAAGGTGTATGATTATAATTTAAAACTTGAATAACCGAAAAAAATTTAAAATTGTAGCAATTGCCACGGTAGTTGCTCTTGTAAGTGGGTTTCAGTTTAATTCTGAAACCGGTAACGTGGAAAATATCCCAATGATTATTGGAATAGAAGAAGCGTATGCAGGACCATGTAATGATAATGGTTGCGTGGGTGGTAGTGACCATTGTATGACTGTAAGCATATTATGGGGAGTTTGGACGAGAACATGTACTACTACGGTTCCACAAACCTTACAACAAGAATAAAAATAATACCCCATTTTATGCATTAGAATGGGGTAAATTTAAAAAACTAAAATTATGAAATTCTTTTTAGCATTTTTTCTGTGTTTAGTTATCAACAATATTTGTAAGGCTCAAACTAGCCAATCTGAGGATATTAATCGTATTTATAAAAACGTATTTATAGAGAAAGGATTCTACGATCCTGAAGAATTCGATTTATATAGACCAGATGTATTTACATACGATTCTGATTTAGAAGAACATTTTATTTACGACTATTCTCAAAAGAATTTGTATCAGATATCTTTAAAAAGTTACAGGTCTAATCAATACACCAAATTGGGCAATGGGAATGGTTCTGGTCCTGGAGAATTTCGAAATCCAACAGATATTTGTATTGGGAATACAAGTAAAGGAAAAAAACTTGTAGTAATAGATTCAGATTTATCACGAGTAAGTATTTGGGATTTAGATAAAAACATTTTTGAATCAAGTTTTAAACCTAAAAAATTTAATCCATTCAGGCTTGCTTGTACTAATACTGACATTATTATCTACAATTCTTTGGGTTCAAAAAAAGGGGACTATTTGGTTTTCGATTATAATGGAAATGAATTAAGCTCATTTAAAGATCCTCAAGAAAACAAAAATACATTTTTAGATTCAGGATATATTGATGCAGACTCAGAGCATATATATTATTCTTCACAGGGCAGACCAATTCTTAAAAAGATTAATAGAATTGATAAAAAATTTGAATCTAAATTATTTATTGAACCTACGGTTGGTGAAAATAAAACATCAAAAAAAACTGAAGGAGACTATATTATTGAAAAAAGAGACAAAGACTTTATTTACCAATCAAGGGGAATAGGGCTTTTCGAAGATTTTATAGTTGTTCTTTATTCAGGACGGAAAGATGCTTTTGGTAACGTTTTAGACTTTTACAATAAAACGACTCTTAAGTATAATTTTTCTTCAAAAATTGATCTTTATTCTCAGTTCATGTCACTTTCAAATAACATTCTACTCGTTAGAGGGTGTGATCAAGAACTTAAAAAGACAATTTTCAAATTTTACTCAATAGAAATGAATTGAGAATGACCAAGACTTTTCTATTTGTCATAATATTGATTTCTTTTTTCGCTTTATCGTTTATGATAAAACCCTATAAAATAATGACTCAATCTATGATGGAAGTTATTCATCCGAATGATGTGGTAATTTCAATCGATAAATTTGTTTGGTCAAATTTTAGTAATGGAGATATTGTAGCGTTTGAAAAGTTGGGAGATAAAACAACTTTTGTAAAGCGAATAGTTGCAGTTTCGGGAGACACACTTCATATTTTTCGAAATCATATCAGAATGGGAAACAGAGAGATCCCACACGACTCTATTTTCGAAATGATGGTTGAAGAATCAGATCACCCAGATTCTACTAATTATTTTAATGCGAAAAAATATTCGGAGTATCTGATTCGTGAATTAGGCAAATCAAAACAAAAGAACAAATACCTTATTGAAAATGGAAATGCCATCATAGTCCCTAAAGATCATTACTTCATGGTTGGCGATAATTATTATGAAAGCATGGATTCAAGGTTTTGGGGATTTATTCCTAAAGAAAATATTAAAGGAAAAGTGGTTTGGGTTTTCTGAATATTAGTGTTTCCAAACTAATTCAGTGTTTTAGTTTATATTCATTAAACAAAATCATTTTCTGCCCTTTCAAAAACAAATAATTTATACTATACTTCTAAGCGCTTATTAATTAATCATCCCATTTGCTCCTTCGAAAGCCTATAGCTTCTGTAATTCTGGTATTAGCAGTACTCATTTTTGGTGGGATTACACTGTCTCGACTTTCTATTGAGCTGCTTCCTAATGTGAATCCGCCTACGCTGTTAATCAGTACCGAATACAAAGGAGCTCCGGCTGCGGATGTGGAATATCGTATCAACGAGCGATTGGAAGGAACCTTAGGCTCGGTTCGGGGAGTGCAGGAAACCCGAAGTCTTTCCCGCCAGGGACAAAGTCTCATTTTCCTCACTTTCAATTGGGGAACCGATATGGATCTGGCTTTTCTGAATGTACGGGAAAAACTAGATCAGGCGAGACCGTTATTACCACAAAATGCTGAACGACCTCAACTTGTTTATTCGTCTGCTTCAGATGAACCCATAGCCACTATTGCGGTCACCTTAAAAGATGCATCCAATCAGGATTTCGGAAATCGCTTAGCTACAAAACGCTGGGCAGAGCAAGTGTTTACCCGTCGATTGGAGCAACAAGATGGAATTGCACAGGCTTTATTGGTAGGGGAAGTAGAACCGGAAGTTCAGATCAATTACGATCCTAAATTACTGGACCGCTTTGGACTCACGCTTACACAAGTTCAGCAAACCATAAGCAATGCCAATGTATTTTCATCCACCGGAGAATTACGGGACGGCTGGTACCGATATGCGATCAAAATACAAAGCAGAATTGAAACCATTGAAGACATTGAATCTATTCCTGTTATTTCACTGGCGAATGGACGTGTTCTTACCGTATCTGAAATCGCTGATATTGAGATCAGAGAAGCCGATCCATCTTCTTTTGCACTGCTGGATAATGAGGAAGTATTGAATGTGTTGGTAAAAAAAGAATATGGCGCAAACACGGTTACCGTTTTTGAAACTCTTCAGAACTCAGTTGCCGAGATTATAGCTCAAAATCCCGAATTTGATATTCAGATTATTCGAGAAGATGCCACCTACATCGAAAATTCCATCTCGAACTTATTGCAAACACTCATTATCGGTGGATTCCTGGCGTTTATCGTACTGTTCCTTTTTCTGGATGATATACGAAGTCCATTTACGATCGGTGTTTCTATTCCGGTAAGTATTTTCCTCACTTTTGTGATCATGTATCTGTTTGATATTCAACTTAACATCATTTCGCTGAGTGGACTTACTTTGGGAATCGGATTATTGCTGGATAACTCCATTGTGGTATTGGAGAATATCAATCGATACAAAAAACAAGGATTAGACAAGTACGAAGCCGCAACCAAAGGAACCAAAGAGATTGCTTTAGCCGTAACGGCATCTACCTTTACCACTATTTCTGTATTTTTACCGCTTATTTTTCTGGGTGGATTTGAGGGTGCTTTTTTCCGGGATCTTGCAGCTACACTTTCTATAAGTTTGCTTTCATCTTTATTGGTAGCTTTGGTGATTTTACCGGTTTTTGTGGTTCAGTTCAGTGGGCACGGAACTGGTGGATTTTTGTCGAAGATATCGGATGGATTAGATCGTATCATAGAAAAGTATGAATCAAGTTTACTGGGATTTATCCGAAAGCCACTTATTCCATTAATTATCACTTTTAGTGTGGCGGCAATTTCGATTTATGTATTTATGATTGTCCCAAAGAATGCATTGCCTGTAGGTGAGCCTGAGCGAGTAGAATATTTGGTTACCATGCCCGGCAATACCTCGATTCGTTCAGCCAAAGAAGCTTCAAAAACACTTACTTCTTTTTTAAAACGAGAAACTGAAATCGGCAATATTTTGTCCATTGGCGGATACACGGATAACACCAATTTAAGCTCTATTCAGGATGAAGGGCTCAATAAATTCAAGATCACAGTCCCTGTGCAAGGCTGGGAACAATCGTACGAAGTAGAGCGGCTTTTTGCAGGGTTTCAGAATGTATATAAAAGCTGGAAATTTACCCAACAGGGTGATTCAAGAATCGGAGGCAGCAGTTCTTCAGTGGAGGCTCCTGTACAGTTCAGCATCGTAGGGATTGACCGAAGTTTTAGTAAAAGAATTGGAACGGCTTTAAATGAATATTTGAATCGTAGTTTCGATGATGTGACATTATCAGAAAAATTTCCACAGACGGTGGAGGCTTATCAACTTCAGTTGAGAAACGACAGGCTTTTGTTTTATGAGATCGCAGAGCGGGATGTAATTGCCTACCTGGAATCTTTAACAAGAGGAATGTATGTGACCGACTGGAATCGACAAGACGAGCAAATTGCTATTCGTCTGTTGGGAGAAGGCGAAAATATCACTGATCCCGAAGAAATTAATCTGGATATAAAAAATAAAGTGATTCCGCTTTCCGAGATCGCTTACATCAATGTTATAGATGAAGCAGAGCAAATTGAACGGCTGGAGCAATCGGCGATATTAACTTACAATTCCAATTTTACTTTTGTGGATTGGTGGTGGAAGGGAGACGAGATCAAAAGTGAAGTCAATGATTTTATGCAACAAACAGGTCATGAAATCAAGATTGGAGGAACTGCACTTCAGCTTATCAGTTTATTGAAGGAACTTGGCTTGCTGTTGTCCATAAGTGTTCTTCTGATTTATTTGATACTTGCCATTCAATACGAAAATTTGAAATATCCGTTCATTATAATTTTGGCAATTCCTTTTGCATGGATTGGTTCTGTATTTGCTCTTTATCTTGGTGGAGTGAGCTTGAATGCACTTTCATTTATGGGGATTTTAATTTTGACAGGAATAGCAGTAAACGATTCTATTTTAAAAGTAGATTTTATGCGTCGCTATTATGAAGAGACAGGAAATTTAGAAGAGGCGGTTCGTGAAGCCGGAAAAAATAGATTTCGCCCGGTAGTAATGACCAGTTTAACTACTATTTTAGGATTAATACCGATGTTGATTCCATTTGGAGATGGCTATGTGTTAAGGCAGTCGCTGGCTATCGCTCTAATGGGCGGAATGGTGACAAGTACTTTGTTGACTTTATATCTGATTCCTATGGTTTTTAAATGGATTGAGGGGAGGAAATTAGTCAATTAAGAATGATTCAATTAAGAATAGTTGAATTAGGAATAGATGAATTAAGAATTATTCAATTAAGAATGTTAATTGTGAGTTGGAATTTATTAAAGTTAACAAGCGAGGAATTTATTCCGCAGTTTTTATGATGAAGTGAAGATTAAGAATTAGATAGATTAGGAATAGGTGAATATGGAAATCAGGAATAGATGAATAAAGAATGTTAATTAAGAGTTGATATTTATAAAGTTAGCAAGCAAGGACTTTAGTCCGTAGCAATGTGACAAGAATTCAGCAATACAGGAAATGAAATGGAAAAAATAGTTAGAGTTTTAGTTTTATTTATGATTTTGGGAGGGATGTTAATCTCCTGCAAAGGGAAAAAAGAAGAAGTAGAAAAACCTGATCTGGACAGCATTGAAATTCTACCGGAAGTAGTTTTTACCGTGATAGATGATGAACCTCTTCGATACTATATCGAGAGCAGAGGTGTTGTTGAACCGGATAAAAAAATATTAATCACTCCACGAATCGGTGGGTTTGTAGAAACACATAATATTATAGACGGTAAGTCTCTCAAAAAGGGAGACATCATCCTTCAATTCGATAAGGAAGAATGGGAATACCGTAAAAATGATGCCTACAATAAATACTTAAAAGCCAAAAATGAATATGAAACAGAATTGAGACTCAGAGGAGAAATCAATTCAGATACCACTCAAAACTCGTTGATGAAAATTAATACCGGATTAGCTGAAGCTGAACTCAATTACCAAAGAGCAAAGCTTGATTTGAGTTATACCACAATCAAAGCACCGTTTTCGGGATATATTTCTACCAAAGAGGTTGTATCAGATGGAGCTTATGTTGGAGCCGGGAGAGAGTTAGGAAGTTTTGTGAATACCAATACTGTTAAAATTCGTTTTGATGTGCTTGAAAAAGAAATCGTGGAATTGCAAGAGGGAATGGAAGTGGATTTATCAGGTCCGGCTAATGAAAAATATACAGGTAAAATTGTAGCAATTTCACCTGAAATAGATCGGGAATCAAAAACAGGACAAGCCATTGTAGAGGTTAAAAATCCAAATGGTGCATTAAAAACAGGTATGACGGTAGAAGGCAGAATCTTTGTGAGAAGTTCAACTTCTAAAGTTAGGATACCTCGTGAGAGTTTGTTGGCAAGAGACGGCAGAACGTTAGTATTTAAGCTCAATAACAACGAAGTAGAGTGGATTTATGTAACTCCACAGGAAATGAATACGGAATGGGTTCTTATAGATCACGAAGAAATAAATCCGGGCGATACGCTAGCTGTTGATAAACATTTCAGCATCAGTCATCAGCAGAAAGTTATTCCATTGATGGCAAATTAATCCCCAATGAAAGAACTGCTTCGGCGAAAATATCTGATCTCGTTTTTCTATTTGATCGTTTCTATTGTCGGACTTTCTACGTGGGTGAATATTCCTGTTGAAAATGCCCCCGAACTCAATCTTCCCAGAATTACCGTTTTTTATAGTTGGGGAAATACTGCTCCTGAAATTGTTGAGCAGGAAATAACCAGAAAAGTTGAAAGTGCTGCTAATAATCTGCGAGATGTAAAAGAAGTTCGATCCATCACGCAATCCGGTAGATCCAGAGTTACCATAACCTTCAATAAAAATGCACCGGTTGAATTCAGATCGTTAGAGCTTCGGGAGCAGTTATTTTCTGTAGAGCAAGCGTTGCCTCAAAATGTGAGTCCGGCACAAATTTCCAGAAGTGTACCTGAAGAATTGGAAGATCAACAAACGTTCATCGTATATACGTTGAGTGGAGATTTACCCGGAAAAGCTCTTCTTGAATACACACGCCAATCCATTAAAACTAAATTACTGGGAATTGAAGGAATTTCGAGTGTTGATCTGGAAGGAGTAGATGACCCAGCTTTGATCATTCAATTTGATCGTTTAGCTGTCGAGAAATATAATTTATCAGCGACTTCTATTTCAAATGAAATCAGAGAAAAGCTTAGTTGGCGAACCTCGGGGTTTATTGATTCCGGCAATTCCAGATTTAGTTTAATTCTTCCACCGGATTTTGAGAACACAACCGATATTTCAAATTTGAAAATACCGATCCCTGGTTCCATTCGGCAATTAAGATTGAGTGATATAGCTTCAGTTTCGGTTAGTGATTATCCCTCAAAAAGTATTCGAAGAGTTAATGGAAGTACGGCACTTACCATTCGATTGAATAAAGAACCAGGCGCTGATGCAATGAGTTTGGCGGAGCGTTCTTTAGCTGAAATGGAACAAATAAAATCTGTACTTCCGGATGGAATGACTTTGCGATTACAAGTTGATTCTACCGAAGAGCTCAGAGAACAATTCGATCAATTGGCGAATCAAGCTATTTTTAGTGCGTTACTCGTTTTTATCGTAGTTCTTTTATTCATCCGTAAAGTTCGGGCACCCATTGTAATTGTCGGGAGTATTTTATTTTCAGTACTATTGAGTATCACGGTGCTTTACATTTTTGATTACACGTTAAATGTGATCACTCTTGCCGGACTAACCATTGCACTTGGAATGTTGATCGACAATGCTGTGGTAGTTTTTGAGCAAATCAATCCGGATTTACCCAAAGAACGTTCTGAACGAATTGAACATGTTCGGAAAGAATTACCCAATTCATTTGTGCCGGTTTTAGGGAGCACGTTTACAACAGTTGGAATTTTTATCCCGCTTTTATTTGCGCTTGAAGAACTTCGGTTGTTTCTACTCCCACTTGCAGTAGCGCTAACCATCACTTTGATAAGTTCTGTGATTATTGCTTTTACCTGGATTCCATACGCATTGATTTGGCTAACGCCTGATTCAAAGACGAGAAAAGTGACTCAGAAAAAGAAAACCTTAAGCCAATCTCTGAAAAGAATTGTGTTGCGCTTGATCATTTTCAGAAATAGACTTAGATGGGTACTCTCGGTGATCCTGATTTTAGTTATCGGGATTCCATTATTTGTTATTGAAACACCGGAAGATTGGGAAGAAACCTCCTGGCCGGAATTCACTCAAATTTATTTTGATAACAGAGATGATATTGATCCATTAATTGGCGGATTAACCTATAAATTTACCAAAGAGACCTATTTCGGAAGTCCGTGGCGAAGAAATGAGGAAGAGGTAGTTCGGGTATATATACGAAGTCCACAAGGAACTCCTTTATCTGAAATAGATAAAATCGTAAAGAATTATGAGGAAATAGCCAAGCCGTATGAAGATGCTTTTTCCTACTACGAGGCACAATTATCGGAAGATTTTGGAGCGTTTATAAATTTCTCCGTCAAAAATGAGTATTTAAGTGAAGTTGCCCCTTATTATTTTCTAGGGGAAGCTATGTACATGGCAGCGCAGACCGGAAATGTAGCCACTTCTGTCTCAGGTTTTGGTCAAAGTTCCAGTACCGGCTTTGGCGGTGGTTCATCGTCACAAAGAATTACACTTACCGGATATGCCTACAATGAACTACATGATTTGGCACGCGAAATTCAACGAAGACTAGAGAAAAATCGCAGAGTAAGAGAAGTAGATATAAATAACAGTTCCTATTACAGCAGAGACGATTTCTATCAATATAATTTAGAGTTGAATGATAAAAAAATGCTGGCAAGCGGTTTAGATCGAAGAGAAGTTTTAAGTGTTCTGGCAATGGATATAAATCCTGAGAATTCTTTAGGCAAAGTAGAATTTGAAGGCCAGGAAATGTATTTGATTGGCAGAACAGAGAACACAAGATTGTATGAAGAAGATTTGATGGAAACGATGAGAAGAGGTGGATCTTCCAGTTTTGATTTAGAAACGTATGGTACTATAAAAAAAGAAAAGGCTTTGACCGAAATCAGGAGAGTAGATCAGTCATACGAGCGAGTAATCACATTCAATTTTTTAGGGAATTACAGAATGGCACAGGATTTTACAAAATCGATGCTTGAAGAAGTTCCGGTTCCGGTGGGGGCTAATATTCGATATGGATTTAGAGGTTTTAGTTTTAACGATGACGAGCAGACAAAAAATTTATGGTTGGTAGCATTGCTGAGTATCCTGAGTGTATGGATGATCGTTTCTGCATTATTGGAAAGTTGGACGGGACCGCTTTTTGTGATTCTAACAATTCCTTTTAGCGCTATCGGGATTATGTTAGGAACGTTGACCAACGACCTTAGTTTTGATCGCGGAGCTATTGCCGGAGCTTTGTTGTGTGTTGGAGTAGTGGTAAATAATGCAATTCTACTCATTCATCAGCGAAAAATAGAGAGGAAAAACGGCATTGGAGGAGTAAGAGCCTGGTACTATGTATTTCGCCAAAAAATGCGCCCAATTTTGATAACGACAACTACAACAGTTGTGGGATTGCTGCCCATGGTTATTTACGGAACCGATGAGTTCTGGCAGAATTTAGCCATTATTGTGATCTGGGGATTGTTGTTCAGTACAGTGCTTCTGTTTTTATTTTCGGGGTTGTGGGATCGCAGATTACGCTGATTTGGATCACTGATTCCGCTGATTTGGATCGTAGATTAGCTGATTTGGATCGCTGATTACGCTGATTAGGATCACTGATTACGCTGATTTTTTTGATGTTCGCTGATGATGTTATCAGTGTACATCATTTCAATCAATAAATCAGCGATCTAAAATCTTAAGCGATTAATAAATATTTAATTTGCATCTATTTGTATAATTATTTTTTTTGGAATAAATTCAAGAGGAAGGACATACAAAATACGTTTGGTTAGAAAACTTAAAATTTAACTTTTTTAAAATTTTGTATGAAAGACATAGAAGAAGCACTTAAAATCTTAAAAAATAACATTGTAAAGACCTTTACGGTTGATGAGTGGGCAGAACTTATGGGATACTCCAGTACGGCTTACTTTTCTCGTAAGATTAGAATCAGATATAAAGAATCGCCAAGCAAGCTCATTCAACAGGAAAAGTTGAAGTTGATAACTTCTCTTTTTCAAAAACACCCTGACGAGATTTTTTTCTTTATTGCTGACGAAGCAGGATTTCCAAGTTACCAGTCTTTATCCAAATTTGTAAAACGGGCTACCGGCAAAACACTTACCGAATTCAAATCGGAGTGTTGAATCGGAGTGTGAAAAAGGAGTGTTGAATCGGGGTGTGAAATAATTTCAAAAATTGATTTAAAGAATTATTCTAACTAAAGATTAAATATCAATTAATTCTTGTATGAAGAAAACATTAATAATAATACTTATCTCAACTTTTCCTGTAATGGTAGATGCACAATTTGAAAAATATATTGAGATTACGGGAAAAGTATTTTTTGAGGAAAATAATAATGTATTGTTAAATCCTGAATTGTCTTGGGCATATGATATTACTTCAGACAATAGAATAATAGATACAAATCTTAAAGGACACAATGTTACGATCTATAATAATACTGGAAAGGTTATAAATCGGTTTGGACAACGAGGGAGAGGTCCAGGAGATTTTGAATTTCCAATAATGAGTTTTGTGCTCGAAGATGGTACAATCTTAGTTTCGGAATTTTCTGGAAAATTAAGTCGATTCTCTAACAATGGAGACTCGCTTATATCAGTTTATCAAACAGGTATTGTCCCTCTTTCAGGGATATTAGAAATAGGAAGTAATAAAATTTTGGTCATTGGAAATCAGATCAAACCTAAGCCTACAAAAGCACTTTTCCATATATATAATTTATCAACAAAAGAGATTGAAAGTAGTTTTTTCGAATTACCATTTGAACATAGTGACTATGCACAAGTTTTTAGAATGAGCGTACACTTAGCAATAGGAGCAACATATAACAATAAGATTTTTGTTGCCGCAGTTCCTTTCAAAAAGTTATATGCCTTTTCCAAAGACGGAATGCTAATTGATAGCTTAAATATTGATTTAGAAAATTTTGTTGAAATAGAAGAGAATAAAAATTCTTTATCTAGCCATGACTTATTTTCTTATACAACTACTTTTTCCAGAATTGAAAAATTATTCTTCCTAAAAGATGGAAGTTTCTTAGTCCAGTATTCGAGAATCACAGAAATAGATGTAAACAATCCTGAAGATCGTACAATAGAATATAATCTCGCTTATTTCGATGACGACAGAAAACTAATTTTTGATATCAATAATAATCCAGAGTTGTTGGGTGTGGATAAAGCTTCTACAACTTTGTATTTCAGAGGTATCAATGAAGATCCTTTGTATTTAATGAAAGGAAAAATCAATAAAAACAACTAAAAATGAACAAGGTATTAATATGATTTATACAATGCTTTTATCTTTGCTATTATCTTTTTCTTCCATTAATGAAATCGAGTCTAATTCAGTAAAGAATTATGAAACTATCAATAAAATAGAAAAAGCAACTAACCCTTGTAGTGAAAATATCGATTCTGAAACATTAAAAAGTATTTATGAAAATGGGAATCCATTGCTTATGTACTACATGCTACCAGTTAGCTTTTGCTTCAATGATTGCTATGATGATGCGCCACTTTGTTGTCAAATCGTGATAATCGTCAAGTAATAATTAATAACTTACAAATTTAAAATTATGAAATTTTCAATATTACTTATTCTAATGGGTATTGCTTCGTTTTCCGGTTCTGGCAAAATTGATGTTAACGATAGCAATAAAGCAGCAGATAGTATTTTAAGTAACTCAGAATCTGAGTTTATGTCTTCACAATGTTCACCATTAGTGATAACATCTGAATTATTAGAAAATTCTTCGTTTCACGAAGAAGGTAATTCTAGAAGTTTGCTAGCTTATTACCAAGTTTTTGGTAGTCAATTTTGTATAGGAGATTGTCCGATTATTATCATCGGTCAAGTGTGCTGTGAAATAGTTGTACCAGGTCCTGAATTTCAATAAACAAGTACTTTCAATCATGAATATTAAGGCTAGCTCATTAAAAAATGAGTTGGCTTTTTTTGCTTTTACGAATTTATTTTCAATGGTTATACTATTGCTAAATACTAACAACCAATCTTAAGAAATCCCACCAGCCGTTAAGTACACTAAATAAAATTACAGTAATTATACCGGCAATTGCATGAAGCCCAATGGTTTTAAAAAGATAAGCATTACGAGTCAAGCCTAATCTTTTGGAAGCATCTAATGCTGTGATATTAAAACTGGAGAACCAAATCAGCAGATAACAGATTGCAAGAATGCTAATGATTGTTGGATTTAAATCAGCAAAGTAAGCGGTTACAATTAGGGTCACAACGATAAAATCGAGATGAAAAATCCATGTAAACAAGTTTAAAGGCTGATTGAAATGTGTCATTTCTTTATTGGGAAGATACAACCAGATTAATGCAATCAGCTCGACAAAAAATACAATCACTGAAGTGATAACAAAAAGGGAGAAGTAATTCTGTCCCATTACTCCTAGATAAGGCAAGTGATAGTAGAGAGCTTCTAATCCAACGGTACTAACAAATATTTTTGCCAGAATATAGAGTACCAATCCTCCAAAAATGGCGTGTTGGAACAGCAAAAATAGTGCACTTTTTGAAGAGCGTTCTCGATAACTCATAATATCATCAACAAAGAACCGATGAGCCGTAAAATATCTGGGAATAGTTTCTAAGTAAGTGAGGTTAGTTCCAACATTAACCCCTAAGCTTATCCAAAGTAAAAGCAGAACAACAATAGACCAATGAATTATTGGAAGTTGGTTTGGAAGTTCCGGCAGTGGTATAAGTTCAGGATCTATTTCTGAATCAGAACTAAAAGTAATTTCTAAGGAGGGAAATTTTTCTACAACAGATTTAAGCCAATCACTATCCAGAATTAAGACCTGATTATCGGATAACACTTTTTGAAAAGTGTGAATAGATTTGGCGTCAGTATGATTTGGGCGAAAAAAAACTGCTTTTTCTTTTGCTAAGTTCAAGGTGCTTACCGATTCCAAAATACCATGGCTTTCAAAGTAAACACTAAACTCTGTATTTAGTGAAATAGGTTCGATATCACTATCTGAGAAGCCGATTACTCCGCTAAAAGTTGAGGAAGAATCATAAAGAGCTGCATTGTTTTTTATCGAACTGACAAGAGAAACAGAATCAGCTTTAAACTGATTTCGAGTTATAAACTTATTATCAAGACGGATGAGATAAGGAATGCCAAATCGATCCAAATACTCAATTTTTTCTTGATTGAGTGGGTGATTAAGGACTAGAAAAGAGACTTTATGATCTTTAAAGAACTCAAGGTCTCTTTCAAATTCACGCAAATCATTGGGGGAGTTCCATTCTATTCCAATTGATTTCTGCGCAGAAGAATGTGTAGAAATAAATAGAGCGATAAATACGCAAAGTAAACACCGCAAAAGGTATGTTCTGCGGTCTGTCATTTAAGCTTCTACAGCTACTCCAAAGAATTCAGAAATGCTACTTTTCTTAATCGGTTTAGCGAGTAACGTAGCGGAAGTACAACCGTTAATTTCAACTTCAACATAATCGCCGGGCTCAAAATCTCTCCGATCAAAAACACAAATCTTGTTAGTGTCGGTACGCCCACTCATTTGTTCTTCAGATTTCTTACTGGTTCCTTCAACTAAAATAAGGTGTCGTTTTCCGGTCTCTTCTTTATTTCTCTTTCCCTGAATATCCATTTGTTGGTGAATAATCTCTGATAAGCGTTTCTTTTTAATTTTTTCAGGGACATCATCCTCAAACTTTCTGTGAGCTAATGTCCGCTCTCTTTCAGAATAAGCAAACATATAAGCCAAATCGTAGCCCACTTCTTTCATCAAGCTCATGGTCTGCTCATGTTCTTCTTCCGTTTCGTGGCAAAATCCTGCAATAATATCCGTTGAAAAAGAAACACCCGGAATTATAACTCTCATTTGATTAATAAGCTCTAAATATTGCTCACGAGTGTAGGGCCGACGCATTCTTTCAAGCATAGAATCACTTCCTGCCTGAGCCGGAATATGAATATAGTTACATAAATTGGGTTGCTCAGCGATAATATGAAGCAGTTCGATAGGAAAGTCTTTCGGATGAGGGGAAGAAAATCTGAATCGAATTTCCGGATTAACCTGACTACAAGCCAACATCAACTTAGCGAAAGTATTTTCTCCATCTTTGTAAGAATTCACATTCTGTCCAAGAAGGGTGATTTCTTTGAATCCTTCATCACTAAGCTGACGAACCTCTCTTAAAATGCTTTCCATTGGGCGGCTTCGTTCACGTCCCCGGGTAAAAGGAACTACGCAGAAAGAGCACATATTGTCGCATCCACGCATAATAGAAACAAAAGCAGAAACGCCGTTTCCAATAGTTCTAACCGGAGTGATATCAGCATAAGTTTCTTCTAAAGAAAGGAGGACATTTACTGCTTTTCTGCCGTCATCAACTTCTTCAAGAAGGCGAGGGATGTCGCGATAGGCATCAGGCCCGACAACAATGTCAACCAAATGCTCTTGCTCAATAATGCGATCTTTAATCCGCTCCGCCATACAACCAAGCACGCCAACGGTAAGGTTCTTGTTGGGTTTTTTAATGGATCGAAGCTCTTTTAAGCGATTCCAGACTCTTGTTTCAGCATTTTCACGAATGGAACACGTATTCACTAAAACGACATCGGCGCTTTCCGGATTCTCGGCTAACTGCATTCCATCTTTGATCAAAATAGAATTTACGACTTCTGTATCTGCAAAATTCATTTGGCAGCCGTAAGTCTCAATAAAAAATTTCTTATTACTCACAATACTTCTTTTTTCTAACTAAAAATTTTATTTAGGCCAAGTGTCAGGATTTTCTCTCCAGCTGGAAAGGAGATCCAGATCGTCACCGGTTACAATTCCCTTTTCAATAGCTACATTGATCAATGTTTTATAATCTGTAAGGCTATAAACGGGTACATTAACTTTCTTAAATCGTTCATCAGCTTTTGCAAAGCCATAGGTGAAAATTGAAAGTACGGATTCAACTTTTGCGCCAACAAATTGTAATGCTTCCAGCACCGAAATTGCAGATCCACCGGTTGAGATAAGATCTTCAATAACTAATGTTGTTTGCCCTTTATCAACACCACCTTCGATCTGATTTCCCATTCCGTGTGCCTTGGCTTTAGCACGAACGTAAGCCATTGGCTTATCCATAGCTTCAGCAACCCAAGCTGCGTGTGGAATTCCAGCTGTTGCCGTTCCGGTAATAACTTCTACGGATGAAAAATTCTTCCATATAAAATCTGTGAAATGCTGGGCAATTTTTTTTCTGATAGCCGGATGCCTTAAAGTAAGTCTGTTGTCACAATAAATTGGTGAATTCCACCCGGACGACCATGTAAAAGGATCGTTTGGTCTAAGGATTACGGCGTTAATATCTAATAAGTCTGCAGCTAATTCACGTGCAAACGAGTCGTCAATAATCATAAATGTTTGTATTCTTTTTTTGTCTCAGCGACGAGTGAGAGTATGAGTCTGTATTAAGACCAGAAGAAAATAAGAGTTTTTAAGCAGATAAGCGCATAGAATCCTGCAAGTAAATCATCAAGCAAAATTCCCACTCCACCTTCATATTTTTGGAGTTTATTGATGCCTAAAGGCTTTAAAATGTCAAACAGGCGAAATAGCACAAAACCTGTGGCAATAGTAAGCGCATCCATTTTAATATCTCCCACTAAGGAAATGCTAATAAATGTGAGCGCTTGGCCCGCCCACTCATCCATTACAAGTTTCCCGGGATCTTCTCCCCAATGCTCTTCGCAGGCTTTACTAACCCACAATGTGAGAAGAGAAGAAATAACTACAAAAATAGGTAGAAAATAAAGATTCTGTGTTTGAAGAATAAAATAGATGGGTACTAATGAGAATAAACTTCCCCAGGTTCCCGGAGCAAATGGAATTAAACCGGATCCAAAACCTGAACCGATGAATAACTTCAGAGATTTCATGATGAAGAGCCGGAACTTCGGAATAGCTTCTTATTTGTAAAGATGTATTCTAACCCTGAATAAACGGTAATAAAGGTTACAAACATCATTAGCCAATACATTACTCCTGTACTAAGTATCCATTCTGCCCAATCTGCGATAGGATTATTTGTTCCTTCAAAAACTCCTAACAATAAAGCTATGTATAGAAATGTAAGTTGAATGGTGGTTTTAGTTTTTGCAAGGTTTCGGGTTTTCATTTCCATATTCTTTTTATTTGCATAAACTCGTAATCCGGTCATAAAGACATCCCTGATAATAATCAAACTAACAGCCCACCAAGGAAATTGAGTTTCATCTATAAAAGGGAGTACTATGAATGCACTAAAAGTGAGTATTTTATCAGCCAGAGGATCAAGAAAAACTCCTAAAGAAGTCTCAATTTCATACTTTCTAGCATAATGACCATCAAAATAATCAGTGACAGCCGCAATGGTAAAAACGAGTATGCTCAATAGCCCCCAAACCAAACTTCCTTGCAAGTACAGGTACAGAAACACAGGGGCAAGAACGATGCGAAGTGTGCTGAGAATGTTTGGAATACTTTTCATTGTGCGAAGATAGGAAATTGCTTGGAGATAATGACATGAAAACTAGCTTTTGGGTAAAGGAATTATGAATTTTAGAGATATGAAAGTTCAGATCATCTCAATCGGAAACGAATTACTTATTGGAGATACAATAAACACCAACGCATCGTGGATGGGGGAGTTTATGACCGGGTTAGGTTTCGAAGTTAGGGAAGTACACACTATTTCTGATGATATAGAACTTATAAAATCCACGATTTCATGCTCAATGGAAGTCTCTGATGTTGTGCTGTGTACCGGTGGTTTGGGACCAACGCATGATGATATTACCAAAGTTGCACTCGCTGAACTTTTTGGAGTTTCGATGAGATTAGAAACGAACGTGTTGGATTACATCAAAAAAATGTTCGAAAGTCGAAATATCCCTTTCTCAAAATCTAATCATGCACAAGCAGAAGTGCCCGAAAATTGTGAGGTGTTATTCAATAAAATGGGAACGGCACCCGGAATGTGGTTTTACGAAAACGGATGCTGCTTAGCTTGCATGCCCGGTGTGCCTTACGAAATGAAATATTTGATGAAAAAACCGATCTCAGAAAAATTAAGAGAACATTTTGGAGACATTGGTTTTTTTCATTCACGATATTTGAAAACAGTGGGAATTGGTGAGAGTACCTTAAGTGATTCTGTTATTGGAGATCTTTCAGGATATTTTAAAAATGGAGTGAGTTTAGCATTTCTTCCAATGGCGGGTGGAGTAACGTTACGTTTAAATGGAAAAGGTACTACAAAGGAAGAAGCAGAAGACTCAGTAGCTAAACTTGCAGATTTTATATACAACAGAGCATCAAAATATATTATAGGTGAAGGGAAAGAGTTCACTATTTCTGAAGCAGTAGGTGAAGTTCTTTTACAACAAAATAAAACAATTGCTACCGCTGAAAGTTGTACGGGCGGCATGATCGCAAACGAGCTTACAAATATTTCAGGAAGTAGTGCGTATGTTTTGGGCGGAATAGTTTCCTACGCAAATGAAGTAAAAGTAAATCAATTAGGTGTTTTAAAAGCTGATATTGATTCGGTTGGAGCAGTTAGCAAAGAAGTTGCACTACAAATGGCGAAAGGTGTTGCTAACAAACTTGGCTCTGATGTGGGAATATCAACAACCGGAATTGCAGGTCCGAATGGAGGAACAGAAGAGAAACCAGTTGGGACTGTTTGGATTGGATATTGGAGCGAAGATGAGCATTTTGCGATCAAAGCATTATTTACAAAAGACAGGTTGCTAAACAAAGAACGAAGCATGAGAACAGCTTTAGAAATAACCCGAAGAGTGCTTAAGAGTGTTGATGAAATGCCTTATAATTTGGAGAAACAGTACCCTTGAGAGTTCTTTTCATCTTTTATATAATTCTGTTGTTGAGTTCAACGAATCTTCTTGGTCAGTCTTCTGATTCAACAAGAACAGATTCTGTTGAAGCTACTTCTGAGCAGGTAATTGCGAAAAATGATAGCGTACTCTCATCCCAAAAGAAAAAAGTAGAGGTTAAAGTTGTAAGCCCATGGAAGAACCGTAAACCAGCTTTTTCTGAAAGTGTAACAAATGATAGTTTACTCAGGTGGAATCTTTATCCGAATTGGGGAGATTATTATGCATACCGAAGAGATGTAATTGCGTACAGGCAAGGAACTATTGGCAGAGTGGATGCTTTCACTATCTCCGGCTTCGATCAGAATGAACAAAACCTTTGGCTGGATGATATATCGCTCAATAATACTGTTACGGGATTGATTAATTATAATTATGTGCCACATCATAAAATTGGATCTGTTTACGAAGCAAAAGGTTCAAACTTGAACAGTTATGTAAATATCCGTGATTATTATATCAATGCTCCAATAAGCTATCTTAACTTTGATGAAGCCCCCAATGGTTATCAAAATTTGGAATTTTTTGTAGCACAAAATACTGCTCCAGGAACCAATATTGAACTTTCTTATTGGGATAGGAGAGACGGTGGGTTTTATCCCAATAATGAAGCAAAAGGAAGTCAGATTTTTGGCAGAATATATCATCACCTGGGTGATAATTATCAGATACAAGGAATGATTTTACGAAATGATTTCAATAATGATGAATCCGGTGGTTACGTGATAAGCGATCCGTTAGCATTTGGTTTTGGAGAGTTTACTTCCACGCCTACAAGTAGTTCAGGAAATTCGGAAATATTACGGACGGACATTAAAATTGGTATTTATCAAAGATCAGATACGCTAAAACCTGAAAGTGCTGGTCTTGTTTTCAATCGAATAAAAAACGATCAGCTTGTCAGGATTAATTCAGATACATTGGGCTGGGAATTAGTTACTTATGGAGCAAAAGCATTTAAGAATATTAAAACAAAGTTAATTTTGGTTGAAGCTAATGGTAAGATTGATATCACCAGCAAAAAATCAGGTACAACTGTTGGAGTTAATAATTGGCTCTCGTTAATCGGTGATGTTCAGGCAGAATTTAAAATTTCCGAGAATCTTAAATTATTTGGAAACGGGGAATTCACTTCAAGAGATACCAAACATGCGGGTACAGTATTTTCAACAGGTTTAAGTATTGGTAATTCCAAGGCAATTAATGCGAAGATAACAGGCAGCTTGGCTAGCAAAATTCCAACTATTCAATCTTTATATTGGCAATCAAAAAATTACTCAGGGAATTCAAACTTAAAGAATGAAAAATCCACTTCAATTTATGGAGAGTTAACTATCCCATTGGGAAAATTTTGGAGAATAGGGGCTTCAGGCCGGTTAAAAGTAAGTGAAGATGCAGTTACTTATTTCGACAGCACTTTTACCAATGCCGAATCTCAGGATATGACTTTCGGTTCGGGGTACATCCGTTTTGAAAATGCAAGGTTTGAACTGGAAAGTTCAGCTGCATACGAAGAGTTCTATATTGCTGCGAACACGGGATCAGGTTCAAATGAAACATTAGTTGGGATCAAAGATTCAAAATTATGGTTGAGGAATTCTCTCTTTTATAAGACGTACGCTTTTGATCGTGCTACTTTTTTGAAAATAGGTGTTCGAGCTTTGTTATCACCTTTAAGCTATCAAAGCCAGTTTTATAACACTGAACTTAGTTATTGGCAACAAAACTACTTAAATACTACAGGGAAACTTCAAGCTTATGTCCCTGCATTTTTTAGATTAGATGCAGAACTTTCTGCTCGTGTTCGGGCTATGATGATAGTAATTAGATGGGAAAACGCACTTGACCGTTTTGGTCAGGCAGGCTACTTTGAGGCGTCATCATATCCGATGCCGCCGAGAAGATTAATGGTAGGAATTAGAGCTCAATTCAGAAACTAATATGAGTATTAAATATGTAATAAAGGAAGGGACAGCAGGTTTCAAACGCGCAAAACTAGCTGTTACCACTTCAATTTTTTCGTTGTTTATAGCCGTGCTTTTACTTGGTATTTTAGGCCGCATAGCATACAACGTATATACGCAGGCTATGAGCTTGAAAGAAATACAGATCGAAGTTTTCCTATTCGATATGGATGAACGCTCTACAGAAAATGTACGATCTCAAATTCAGAAAGAAGAGCTGGTTACAAATGTGATTTATATTTCTAAAGACAGTGCTTCTGTGATTGCCGCTAAAGAATTAGGAGCAGGAGTAACCGAGCTCATTGAACTTAATTTCTTACCAGCTTCATTTAAAGTAGATGTAAACACAGATTCCGGCGCAGAGTTAGTAGAGAGTTTAGCTTCTCGCATTCAGAACATTAGAGGCGTAGATGAAGTGGAATATAATAAAGCTCTTTTGCAGGCTTTAGAATCAAATTTGAGCATATTCAGCTTAATTGGCGGCGGCTTAGGCATATTGATATTGCTTGCAGCTGTGGTTCTTGTGTATAACACCATTCGATTGACCATTTATGCAAAGAAAGACTTAATAAGAGCTATGAAATTAGTTGGAGCTACAAATGGTTTTATTCGAAGTCCGTTTGTAGTTGAAGGTATCATTCAAGGATTAATAGCAGGATTATTAGCCGTACTTAGTGTGTTTGCAATTTTTGAGTTTTTGGTTCCGCTTTATGTCCCTGATATTGGAATCGTAGCTTGGCCTTTTGGCAGATGGTATTTCTTGGTTGGCGCAATGATCGGACTTTCAATTCTGATGGGCTGGTGGGGAAGCAGGCTTGCTTCAAGAAAGTATATTGCAGAGACTTATATTTCTGGGTAGACCATTAAGAATTAACAATTATTCAATTAAGTATTGATGGCATTCAATTCTTAATTGATCATTGAAGCATTGTTAATTCCAACTACGCCTCAGCATTTTCTTTCTTGAGATTCTCTTTCTGTCGAACTTCACAAGCTTTAGTGTCTTTACAGGTTCCATAAAAGTGAAGCGAATGAGATTCAATATTCAATCCATGAATTTTCCCCACTAATTCCTGAATTTCACCTATTCTTGGATCGCAAAATTCGAGAACATGTCCACAATCGTTACAGATTATATGATCGTGTTGTTGGTACGCATAAGCTCGCTCATAATAGTATTGACTTTTTCCAAACTGTTGGCGCTGCACCAATCCGCACTCAACCAAAAGATCGAGCGTGTTGTAAACAGTTGCGCGCGAAACACGAGTTCCAACTTCTTCCATTCGGTAGAAAATATCGTCGGCATCAAAATGTCCGTCAGCCCGGTATATTTCTTCCAGAACCATAAAGCGCTCAGGAGTTTGACGCTGTTTATGTTCTTTTAAATAGGATCTGAAAATCTCTTTTACAAGCTCAATTGTTTCTTCGTGTGCCGGATGTGCCATCTATGGAATTTTTCTTTTAATATAAGGTTTGTATTGTTGCATTTGAAACACAAGAATTTCTTCTTAAGAATAGTATATTCCCTGCGGAAAAACATTGAATAAATTTATAAGAATATGCCTACGATCGTTCCTTTTGAGACACTAGCAGAACTTCCGGTAAATTTGGCGAACAAATTCGTTGGAAATAGTAAAGCAGTTTTTCACCGTAAGCCGGATCCTCAATCAGAGTATCAGCCCATTTATTGGGATCAGGTTATTGAAGATGTGCATTCAATAGCATCTTTTTTATTGTCAAAAGACATTGCGCATGGCGACAGAGTAGGGATTCTTAGTGAAAACAGATATGAATGGGCGGTTGTTGATCTAGCTATTCAAATGATTGGAGCTGTAAATGTATCACTTTATACGACATTGCCGTCAAGCCAATGCGAGTATATTCTTCAGGATTCTGAAACTAAATTATTTTTCGTTTCAACAGGAATTCAGCTAAAAAAAGCAGTAGAAGTTTTTGATAACTGTGAGTTTTTGCTGGAAGTAGTTGCTTTTGATGCGCCAAAAGTAAAAGCGTACGGAGAAAAGAAATTTGTATCCCTATTCGAAGATATACTTAATGAAGGAGCAAAACTTGTTGAAAAATATAAAGATGAATTAAAGAAAAGGGTACAGGCTGTTTCTGTAGAAGATATTTCTACACTTATTTATACATCCGGTACAACCGGAAGACCAAAAGGAGCAATGCTTACTCATAAAAACATTGTGAGTAATGTGAAAGCAGCAACACAACACATTTATTGGGATGATAAAGACCGTTTGTTATCATTTCTTCCATTATGCCATTCCTTTGAACGTACAGCAGGCTACTATGCTATTATTTCTTGCGGAGCTGAAATCTATTATGCGGAAAGTGTGGATACCGTTTCTAACAACATGCCGGAAGTAAAACCAACGGTAATGATTAGTGTTCCTCGATTATTCGAAAAAATTTATAATTTGATCGTTAAAAGTGTGGAAGAGGGAAGTGACACTAAGAAAAAGATTTTTAACTGGGCGGTAGAAACTGGGCGTAAATACGCAGCCGGTAAAAGAGGTTTTGTTTCTATTCAAAAGAAAATAGCTGATAAATTGGTTTTTGATAAACTAAAAGAACGCACCGGTGGACAAGTACGAATCTTTGTATCAGGCGGAGCAGCGTTACCTCTTGAAATTGACGATTTCTTTAAAGCCGCAGGTTTAACTATTCTTCAGGGTTATGGCTTAACAGAAACATCTCCTGTGATAGCTGCTAACCGAGTTGGAGAAGAAGTAACCGGCGTTGTTGGGGCTGTAATTCCAGGCGTAACGGTTGGTATAAAAGATTTGAAGACAGGTGAAATTATTGCGCAAATAAGCGGAGAAGATTACCCAACAGATTTGAGTTGTGAAGCAGGCGAGATTTTATGCAAAGGTCCAAACGTGATGAAAGGATATTGGCGTAATGAAGAAGCCACCAAAGAAATGATTGATGAAGATGGTTGGCTTCATACCGGAGATGTAGGACGTTTTGTAGGTGGAAATTTAAAAATCACAGATCGCATAAAACACATGATTGTGAATGCCGGTGGAAAAAATATTTATCCCGGACCGATCGAAGATATGTTCAAAACAAATAAATGGATCGATCAGATGGTGGTGGTTGGTGAAGCTCAAAACTTTATGGCAGGGTTAATTGTCCCTGATTTTGAAATACTGGCAAAGTATGCGATAGACAATGGACTCGAATACGAGAAAAACGAAGTATTGATTTCTCACCCAGAGATAAAAGATCTTTTTAAAAAAGAAATCAGAGCATTTTCAAAAGATTTAGCTTCCCATGAAAAGATCAGGGATTTCAGATTACTCCCTCAAGAATTCACGGTAGAAACTGGAGAAATTACCCCAACGATGAAGGTAAAAAGACGAGTAGTTGCTGAAAAATATGCAGATCAAATTGCGGATATTTTTAAAGATAATAATAATTGAGTTTGTTAAAACATAACCTACTTGTTCTTGGATCTCAAAACTTCAAAAAGCAAGATCAGAAATTAACGAGAGACCAAATCAGGCCTGTTCAAATCATCTTTAAAGATGGAACTGTTAGAGATATAGATTTTTTTAATTTTTGGGGGAGAGTAGGAGTAAGTTCAATTGCTTGGGATAAAAGATTTCCGGATGAACTCTTTGTTTCTGAAAATGAAGAAATAAGAAGACTTAATATTGTTTCTAAATCTTATCAAATATTACAACTGGGAAGGATAGGAGATATTCATGACATTCATTTTCTAAATGATATTCTATGGATATCAAATACAGAATATGATGAAGCAATTGGCTACGACCCTTTAAAAAACAAAGTGGTTCAGAGAATTTCGTTAACTCCGTTCAGAAAAATAATTGAAAATAAGGACGAGGGATTCGAAAAAGTAATCGACAGATTTCATTGTAATCAGGTCTTCTTAAACTTTAAAAATGAACGCTGTGTGTTGATTCACCACATAACCGGGTGGCAATTTTATAGGATTCTTTTTGAAGCCTTGGTTAAACAGCAGGGGGATGGCGGTATTTTAAATTTAGAAACCGAGGAAATTTTTCCTTTGAAGCTACAAAGCCCTCATTCTGTGAGGTTGATTAATGACGAGTATTGGATTCAGGATAGTGGTGATAAGTCAATTAAAATATTTGACCAGGAATGGAAGTTGAAATCGACTATAGAACTCGGAGGATTCGGTCGTGGAGTTGCTTTCTCAGAAGATGAAAATATTGGTTACATAGGGCTTTCTGCAACTCGTAAGAGGTATTTAAAAGTCATACCAACAGGTAATTATTTAAAAAATAGAATAAAGATCGTTGATTTAATGCAAAAAGAAACCTTAGGGGAACTTGTTTTAAGTAATATAGAACAAGTAGATAATGTGTATATACTGGATGATAGAATGCTATCTGTATTTCAGAAGTTGATTTAAATGCAGCATAAAACGCCTAAGAGTAAGTTCATTTTAATCAACCGACATTTGGAATGTTACTCAAGAAGGATGTTTAAATACTATTTTGCAACAACCATCCCAACCTAGTGTAGCGTCAGTCATGAATTGTCGCAGCCCTGTCAACCTGAATTAGAAAAGCTGTATCAAATCTATTGGAATGAGAAGCAGATAGATGAACTCAATGCTTGGCTGAAAGTGAGAAATTTAATTCCGCTTGAATTAAACTGCAAGATTGATCGAGGCGTAAGAAATGAAAACGTCCATAAGCCAGACAAGGGGTTGCAACCCCTTGTCTGGCTTGAGGAGGAGGCGTTATTTCTAGCCTAAGTTAAAAGCTGCCGAGGGCATCATTTTGTAGGAACTCAGGGTGTTAGGTTTTCCCTCCTATTTTTACAAGGTAAGCTTTTGACTCTCTATTTATTGATATTCAAACACCTGTCAGATTTTTAGTGCTATTGTAACTTTTCGTAAACCATTTAGTGTAAAATCTGACAGGTGTTTTACGACATCTTAACATTGACTTTACCCTAGTTTATAAAGAGAAGAAGAGCGAAGAGAATTAAGAATGTAGAATTAAGAATTAAGAAGAGCGAAGAGAATTAATAATGTAGAATTAAGAATTAAGAAGAGCGAAGAGAATTAAGAATGTAGAATTAAGAATTAGGAATAGAGAATTGGTTTATGGCTACATTTGTCAGATCTCTATTCCTAATTACTTATTCCTAATTCCAAACTCATCTTAATTGAGCCAATACTTAAATCAATGCTCTAAATTCCTTATTTTGTGGAATCGCTTCCATGAATCTAAAATCAAAGCATACGTATGTCTATCAAGACAGAAAAAAAATCTACAAAAGAATCGAAAGCTAACAAATACCCATTTAGCTTAGCCGAGCCACATAAACCCACGCATAAAGTACGTTTTGTAACGGCTGCCAGTTTATTCGATGGTCATGATGCTAGTATTAACATTATGCGTAGGATTTTGCAAAGTAGCGGTGTTGAGGTTATTCACTTGGGACATAACCGTTCGGTTCATGAAATTGTAAATTGCGCCATTCAGGAAGATGTACAGGGAATTGCAATCAGTTCTTACCAAGGCGGGCATGTGGAATATTTCAAATACATGATCGAATTGCTGAACGAGCAGGACGCTGGTCATATCAAAGTTTTCGGCGGCGGCGGCGGTGTAATTGTTCAGGATGAGATCAATGAACTACACAAAGCAGGAGTTTCCAGAATATTTTCTGTAGATGACGGAAGTTCTATGGGATTGCAGGGAATGATCAATTACATGATTCATGAATGCGATTACGATCTGGTTAGCAGAACAGATATAGATATTGAGAAAGTGCTGGATAAAGATCCTAAAGCCATTGCACGTGCTATTACGGCTTTGGAGAATGGAAATGATGAGCTTCTGAGCTTTTCTGACAAGAAATTGCTAAAGAGAGATGGCAAACAATTAAAAGCGAAATCAGAAAAAACTATTCCGGTACTTGGTATCACAGGAACAGGAGGAGCAGGAAAGAGTTCTTTAACTGATGAAATTGTTCTTCGTTTTCTTACGGAGTTCGAAGACATCACTATCGGAATAATTTCCGTAGATCCTTCCAAAATTAAGACAGGAGGAGCGCTACTCGGCGATCGCATACGAATGAACAGTATCGACACGGAACGTGTATATATGCGAAGCTTAGCGACCAGAGCCTCAAACAGAAGTACAAGTGCGGCATTGGTTGGTGCGATTGAGTTGTACAAGCAAGCAGGATTCGATCTGATTATCGTGGAAACCAGTGGAATCGGGCAAAGTGGAACTGAGATCGTGGATATTTCTGATATCCCGATTTATGTAATGACCAGCGAATACGGCGCTGCTACGCAGTTAGAGAAAATCAATATGCTAGATCTCGCTGATATTGTGGTGCTGAACAAGTTTGAAAAAAAAGGCTCACTGGATGCTTATCGCGATATCAGAAAGCAAATCATCCGAAATCGTGGCGAATGGCACGCCAAACCCGAAGACATGCCGGTGTATCCGACTATTGCAGCTCAGTTCAACGATAAAGGCGTGAACAATCTGTTTGCGGCTATTGTTTCTAAGATCAACGTGAAATACAGTTTTAATTGGGAGCCGAAGTTATACACGGATTCAAGTCCGGCCGAAGATATTCAAGCACAAGCCATTATTCCCGGAAAGCGTGTTCGGTACTTATCAGAGATTTCTGAGAGCATTAGAAACTATCACGAATGGGCAGAACAGCAAGGTGATATTGCTTCAAAATTAGGTGAAGTTCGTGGTACGCTGAATCAGTTAAACAATTGGAAGCCAGATAATAAAGAGGTGATAGTAAACGATCTTTCTAAAATGGAAGATCACTGGGAATCTAAATTAGATGTAACTCCAAAACGTATTCTTGATGGTTGGGATAATCTCTATGAACGCTATCAGCAGAAGACTTTTGATGTAAAGATTCGTGACAAAGTGATCAAGAATGAATTGTATAGAGAATCGTTGAGTGGCTTGAATATTCCACGTGTGGCAATGCCGGATACCAAGCATCCGGGAGAGCGATTGAAATTTGCTTTGAAGGAGAATCTCCCAGGTTATTTTCCATATACCGCCGGTGTATTTCCATTTAAACGGGAAGGAGAAGATCCGACGCGTATGTTTGCAGGAGAAGGAACTCCGGAGCGGACGAACAAAAGATTTCATTATGTAAGCGAGGGATTGGAAGCTGCGCGACTTTCAACGGCTTTTGATTCGGTAACGCTGTACGGCGAAGATCCCGGATATCGGCCTGATATTTACGGAAAGATTGGAAATTCAGGTGTGAGTATTTGCACGATCGATGATATGAAAAAGCTTTACTCGGGTTTTGAACTGACTAATCCAACTACTTCTGTATCAATGACTATCAATGGTCCGGCACCAATGATTTTAGCTATGTTTATGAACGCAGCTATTGACCAGGAAGTGGAAAGATATTTGAAAGCAGAAGGGAAGTGGGAGCAAGCGCTGAAGGATGTAAAAGCTAAATACAAAAAGCTTGGTTTGCCTGTTCCGCAATATTCCGGTGAGCTACCTGAAGGCAATGATGAATTCGGTTTGGGTTTGCTTGGAATGACCGGTGAGGAAGTGGTAGATGCCGAAACGTATAATAAGATTAAAGCCAAAACGCTTTCTTCCGTACGTGGAACGGTTCAGGCAGATATTCTGAAAGAAGATCAAGCGCAAAACACGTGTATTTTCTCTACAGAATTCGCTCTTAAAATGATGGGAGACATTCAGGAGTACTTTACCGAGCATAATGTTCGAAATTATTATTCTGTGTCTATTTCTGGTTATCATATTGCAGAAGCGGGAGCGAACCCGGTTACACAAGCGGCGCTTACGTTAGCTAATGGATTTACTTATGTGGAATATTACTTGGCTCGTGGATTAAGTATTGATGATTTCGCTCATAACCTTTCGTTCTTCTTTAGTAATGGATTAGATCCGGAATATGCAGTGATTGGCCGTGTAGCTCGACGTATTTGGGCGGTAGCGATGAAGAAGAAATATGAAGCCAACGATCGTTCTCAAAAGCTGAAATATCATATTCAAACCAGTGGTCGTTCTTTGCATGCTCAGGAAATTCAGTTCAATGATATCCGAACTACATTACAGGCATTGTTAGCAATTTATGATAATTGTAATTCACTGCACACCAATGCTTACGATGAAGCAATTACCACACCGACTGAAGAGTCAGTTCGCCGTGCATTAGCCATTCAGATGATCATCAATAAAGAGATGGGAACGGCTAAGAATGAGAACATCAATCAGGGTTCGTATTTCATAAACGAGTTGACCGATATGGTGGAAGAAGCTATCCTTACAGAGTTTGACAGGATCACCGAACGTGGTGGCGTGCTGGGCGCGATGGAAAGCATGTACCAACGTGGAAAGATTCAGGACGAGAGTTTGTACTACGAAACCAAAAAGCATACCGGAGAACTTCCGATCATTGGCGTAAACACCTTCCTGAAAGAAGGAGCCGGAGACGAAGAGCAAAAGCCGATTGAGCTAATCCGTTCTACCGAAGAAGAGAAGAAGCAACAGATCGACAACTTAGAAGCCTTCTGGAAGCGCAATGAAAATGAGAATGCGGAAGCTATTGAACGATTGAAGGAAGTTGCCAGAAACAACGGTAACTTATTTAATGAACTCATGGAAACGGTGAAAGTAGCTTCGTTGGGTCAGATTTCTCATGCGCTTTATGAAGTAGGTGGGCAGTATAGAAGAAACATGTGATCGCAGATTTCGTTGATTGTGCTGATTTAGATCACTGATTGGCTGATTGGCTGATTGGGTTGATTTTCGCTGAAAAATTCGATTGTCGTCATAACTTGTTCAAGTGTCTCGTTTGGACAAGTTATGCTTACTGCACTAGTGCCGTGTCATTGCTGAAATGTCGTCAGATAGGGGGCTGAAATTTAACCAATAGACAGGACAGCCTTTGCCCGCTCCATCACCCTGCCTTCGCCGAAACATATTATCTACAGAGGGTTTTGTTAGATAGGCTTCGTGCAGGCAGGCCGGCTCTTTTTTCAATCAGGCATGGCAGGT
>CAXBHO010000040.1:0-31869 GCA_963975485.1 uncultured Balneola sp.
GAAAAAATTTGGATTTATCTGAAAAATGAGGTGTTTTCTTAGAGACACTAATTAAATCTAGATTCCAGGCATTCGCCGTGGAATGACCTCAAAATGAATCTCAAAATCGTATTCAAGTTAATCTTGTGCATCCTTTTTTAATCTTGGTCAAAAGCGTATTTTAATATCAGGAAAGTCGGGTGATCGCTCAACTTCACCAAGGTTTCGTTGAGCAGGCTCATACTTCACTTTAATTTAGATAACCTGGAATTGTAGGTAAATATCTATAGCACATAGTTGTGCAATTTATCTCAAAAGTGGAACTAGTTGGCCTGCCGACCGAAGCCTTGGCGTAGGTTGGGAGGAAAGTCCGGACACCAACAAGCACCGCGCTCTGCGATCCTTCGGGCGTAGCAGAGGCTCTTTATCAGGAATGATATCGAGATAGACAGTACAACAGAAAACAAACCGCCCCAGCGCGGAGCGCTGGTGAAATTCCAAATAACAAGTTCAAAAACACAAACAAATCACAGTGTTTAAATTTTAACTACTAAAACACTGGTTCTTGTTTGTAATTTGGATTTTGAACATTGGAGTTTCCAACGCTCCGCGTTGGGGTAAGGGTGAAAAGGTGAGGTAAGAGCTCACCGCTCCAAGGGCGACTGAGGAGGCACGGTAAACCTCGCGGGGTGCAAGCTCATGTAAGATGGTATACGCCGCTTGTCGTGACGCCATCGGGTGGGGCGCACTAGATAAATGATCACCGAATCTGCCTTTGGCGGAGGAACAAAATCCGGCTTATAGACTTTCCTGTTGAATATGAAAACCCCGCCCGAAAGGGCGAGGTTTTGTTTTATGATTTTATTTACTACTGTTATTAAATGAGTTTTAATCCAAAAGAAATAGATTTACAGTACAATCCCTTTCCAGATTTAGAAAAATGGAAAAAACTAAGTGTGGATCAAAACCGAGCTCATCGTTATAAACAAGACTTAGAACTTTTAAAAAAGCTTCCTAAAAAGGTTTTCTTACAGGCTCAAAATATTGTTAAAAGAATTGCAGCAATTGAAACCGGTTCTGTAGAAGGCTTATACGAAACTGACAGAGGGTTTACTTTTACTGTTGCTTTACAATCAGCTAGCTGGGAAGCTTTATTCAATTCCAAAGGCGAAAAAACTACAAATCTAATTAATGACCAACTTACTGCTTATGATTTTGTGCTCGATTTTGCAACTCAAAAAACTCCAATTTCTCCTACTTGGATAAGGCAACTACATGAAGTTATTTGTTCATCACAGGAAAAGTACAAAGTTCTAACGGAACAAGGTTGGCAAAATCAAAAACTCCCAAAGGGAAAATATAAAGTCCTTTCAAATCACGTTTTAGATAGGAACGATAAAGTTCACGCTTACTGTCCGGTTGAAATGGTGCCTTCTGAAATACAACGATTTTGTGATTTGATTAATGGAAACAATTTCCAGAACCTGCATCCTCTTATTCAAGCCGCTTTTGCTCACTACATTTTGGTATATATCCATCCTTTTGCTGATGGAAATGGCAGAGTTGCCCGAGCCTTAGCTTCAGTATTTACTTACCGAGAGTATTCTGTACCTCTCTTGATTTTTGCAGATGAAAGAGAAGAATATTATACAGCACTTTCTGAGGCTGATTCCGGCGACTACTACCGTTTTGTAAATTTTATTTCTGAAAAGACTTTTGATGCTATTTTAATTGTAAAAGATGCACTGGAAAGTGCTAAAAAGCAAAATTCTGATAATATCGTTAAGGAAATTAAAGAATTATATGTAACTAAAAGTGGCTTTACCCAAGACGATATTGATAGATTTGCTAAAATATTAATGGAAGAAATTACTAACCAATTCTCAAAAAAATTAAAGACTCTAGTCCTTGATTCCTCTTTTACAGTAAAAATTCAACTAGCCAACGCAAAGCCTGATAATGTTACTCTGATAGAAAATTTTAGGAACCTTATTGATCCCGAGGGAAGTGCTTTATCAATAATCTTGAACTCAAAGGCACCATTGGATGTTTCCTCTTTTAAACAGTACATCGTTATGGCGCCCAAAGACTGTGGAAAATACGATGATATTATATTGTTTGATAATCGAATAAAAAAATCAGTTTTAGAAGTAAGACCTAAAGAGATTCAAAAGGGTATTAATAGCCAAACAATGATTAGAATTAAAATGTTTGTAGAAAGAGAATGTTCAGATTTACTGAGAAAAATTTATCATTTTGCTTCAGAAAAAAAAGAATCGTAATAACTACAAATTAACTTTAAACGTCCCTTTTATGTTTCTATCAATCTGACGCTTTACATCTTTTTCTTTGATGCTGTCTCTCTTATCGAAGCTCTTTTTACCTTTGGCTACTCCGATTAGCACTTTGGCATTTCCTCTCTTGAAGTACATTTTTAGCGGAACGAGCGTAAATCCTTTTTGCTGCACAAATTTATCAAGCTGACGAATTTCTTTCTTGTTGAGTAATAACTTTCGTTCTCTTCTAGGGTCGTGATTATAATACGACCCGTGCTCATAAGGCTTAATGTATAATTCTCTCAAAAACACTTCCCCATTTTTCAGATATGCGAAAGCATCCGTAAACGAAGCTTTTCCCGCACGGATGGATTTCACCTCGGTTCCTTTCAGAACAAGCCCTGCCTCGAACGTTTCTTCTACCTGATAGTCGTGACGAGCTTTTCGGTTTTGTATGGTTGGTGTGTTGTTGTTACTCATGATTTAATTTAAAGTCATTTCGTGGCGAAAGCCGAAATCTCAATTCTACTACTATCGAGATCCCGCATCAAGTGCGGGATGACCGTAAGTAGAAATTAAACTTCGAAACCTAGCTTACGAAGTTCTTCAGCTACGTCTTCATCTGGTTTGCGGTTTTCGAAGGTGGAATAAATTCCAAGAATCTGCTCGATCTCACTTACCGCTTTTTCATTATCCGGGTTGATCTTCAATACTTCAACGTATTGAGCCAACGCTCCATTCATCTTATCACGCATATTGGTTACGTTGGAATCTCTATACTCCAGAAACAGTCCGTAATTCAGATGTGTTTTTTCTTTCAACGTCATTACTTCTTCAGATTTTTCCTGACTGTTAAGTAATGTCAATGCATCTGCATACTGATCGTTCTCTAAGAAGAAGTCCACTTTTTCAGCAAGTGACTTTGTGTTCATATCTTCTTTCTTGGTTTCCGCACAAGCGGCTAATCCGGCTATCAAAAACAGGATAAATAATTTTTTCATGGATTCTATTGTGTAAATATTGGATTCAAACTAATACAGAGTATAAATATAAGCATACTTAACCAGCCTATCACTTTTCTTCCTTTAGAAAGTGGCGTGTAAAATGTAACCGGTGGATGTTCTACTTTTACCACAAAAGTGATGAATAACGTCCATACGCCCCATATTAATGAAGGTGAACCTTCCTGAGCGCCTTGAATTACATAGAGATATAAGGCTGAAAAGATCAAAGAAATGCTAAACATTGTGCTTACCCATTTCGATTCCTTCTGAAAAGCAACCTGCATCACCGAAAACAACATGATCGCCCAAATCAGCCAGGAAAGCGCTCCGAATGAGGTGTCGTATTTTCCTAACAAGTCATGGAAAAAAGGCACCAATTCTATTCCGGCTAAAATAGTTATGAATGAATAGAAAATTCTGGCGGCGATCTTATGCTTTTTATATCCGATGAGCGAGTAGAGAATATGTCCGCCATCCAGCTGGCCAACCGGCATCAAATTCAGCGCTGTGAAAAACAGGCCAAACCATCCAGCCAATAACCACGGATAATGATACATTTCCCAAAGTGGAGGCACGTTTTCAAAAAGTGATGCCAAAAATCCATACAAAATCGTATTTCCGAAAATAATTACCGTACCTTCCTCACTCGATAAAACTTCTGTGGGATATTCCCCGGTTTGTGCTACATATGCTTTCAGTTCTTCATGGCCGGCAAAGTTTTGAACATGACTTGGTTCAGGAAGTGTAGCAAATCCGACTATCAATATAATCAGAGAAACAATAAATCCGGCTATTGGTCCCGCAACGCCCACATCAAACAGTTTTTTGGTTTGATGGATCTTTTCTTTGATTCTAATCACAGCGCCCAGCGTACCAATCCCTAATGGAAGCGGAATGTAATAGGGCAAGCTGACTTTAATTTTATGATAAACAGCTGCGAAATAATGGCCGAATTCGTGGAACGTTAAAAAGCTTAGTAGCAGTGAAGCGAAAAGTACACCGCGCATCAAATCGCCGGAACCGGGCAATACCAATGGACCAATAATTGAAACATCTGATCCAAAACCAACAAATACCGAACTAACGATGGATACAGAAATAAAAGTGAGTATAAAAAGTACCAGATGCTTGACTATCGTTTTTGCATCGGGTTTGTTCCTTGACTCCTCAGTTCGTGAAATAATTTCAAAATCCGATTCTATAGATGATTGATCGTCGTTATAACTCAACTAACTCCTTGTTAAATTTCTTCTCTTGAAATAGGCATAGTCATACAGCGCGCACCGCCACGGCCTCGGCAAAGCTCATGACCCTGAAAGCTTACGGCAATTTTGTTGTCTTGATTCAAGTCTAATCCTTTATCTCCATATTCTTCGATAAATTCAAACTGATTCATATAAGAATAGCCATGATCTATTAACGTATTAAAGGTGTTCGTATTCCGCTCGTAACCAACAATTACTCCAGGGGCTAACGCAAAAACATTAGCGCCGTCTGTCCACTGTTCCCGGAATTGATTGGTACGATCTTCTCCCCCACATTTTATGAATTCGTACTGCTTTCCTGAAAATTCATTCAATGCTTCCTGAAGAGATAATTTAGATTCAGCTTGAATTGCACCGTTCAGCTTTTGCAAGGCAACTACATTATCTTTTTGCTCGATGATTGCCGGAGGAAACGCAATACACTCATTGTTACTGGCAAAAGTGAAAATGGTATCTAAATGCATAGAAGAACGTTGTTTTGGAATATCAACCGCTAATACTGTTTGTACTCCATGATTTAGTAAACCATCTGCTGCTTTCATCAATCCTGTAAATGATGTTCGTTCACTCATTCCAATAATTACTAGATCTTTTGATTCCACCAAAACATCGCCGCCTTCAATGGATTGATTTCCGGATATTCGAATGGCATTCTCTCGGACAGATTCAAAAAGTGGATTGAATTCAACCAACGTTTCCATCATCAAAGATTCCCGAAGGCGCGTTTTTGTAGCGGCTCTGGATAACAAAATGGTATCATCTACAACAGCGGCAAGATCTCTGGTAAATAATAAGTTTGGCGAGGGAAGCAGAGAGAATTTATTTCCCCTAGGTAAAACGCCTTGTGTGCTAAACTCCAGAAGTTGTTGTGGGTCCAAATCGTGTAGTTGCTTTTCAATGACCGCCAGGTTCTCTTCCGGAAATTCCCGAATTAACTGTTCAATATAGAATGCTCTGGCATCTTTTTGCTGGATGGAATCCTTAAAAAGGTCAACAATCTCTAAAATCTGACCATCTTTCGGCATTGCTGCTTTAAACAGATTCAGCATATCTAAATGTTCTTCACGGGCATCTTCTTCAAAAATAATATCGTCGAAAAGAAGCTCGTCTTTAAGTTCCGGATTTACCAAAGATACTTCGTGTCCGGGAGTATGAACGATGACTCCATTAAGATGTCCAATTTCGGAAGAAACGTTGATTTTCATAGGCCATTTTTTAATTCAGGAATGTTTACATCAAATATAGTGGTTACAAAATCTATATATAAACTGTATTTAACGAATAACATCTATTTTTGAATTTGATGGAAGCAGCCTTAAGTTTCGGCATGGTTTCAAAATCAGAAATACAGTCTTTACTCGTTTTAATGGACGATCCCGATCCTTTTGTTCAGCAATCCGTGAACAAGAGGTTTGTAGAGCTGGGAGAAAATGTTGTCCCTCTACTTGACGAATACCGTGTTGATCTGAAGCAAGGAGAAGAAAAAGCCCGAGTTAACGAGCTCATCCATACGCTTACCTTTGAAGGTTTACAGACTGATTTTGCAGATGCGCTGGAAAATGGGATTAAAAACCGGAAAGATCTGGAATCGATCGTTTTTATGCTTTCCCGCTTTGCACGCCCTACCATCGATACCAAACATTACAAAAAAAAGCTTGATCATTTTGCAGAAATGGTTGCTCCGAGTGTACGCTACAAACTTGATGAGCGAAAGAAGGCAAAAAAATTGTTTAAATTTGTCTTTGAAGATTTGAGCTTTAGTGGCGATCAACAAGATTATCATAATCCGGAGAATTGTTTTCTTGATTCTGTAATCGATCGAAGAAAAGGGCTTCCAATCTCTTTGAGTATGATCGCAATGTTTATTGCTCGAAGATTGGACTTACCTGTATTTGGTGTGAATATGCCCATCCACTTTATGCTTACTTACATTGGAGAACGTGAAGAATTTTTAGTCGATCCGTTTGATAATGGTGCTGTTGTGAGTTACGATCAATGCTATTTTTTCCTGAAGAAGAATAATATCGACCCAAAGCCGGAATATTTTCAAATGGCTTCAGATTTGGACATTCTAATGCGTACTATCAGAAACCTTATACAAAGCTATGAGCGCAAAGAGCAACTCGAGAAAGTAGAAGATTTAAAAAGGCTATTGTATTCGGTTGAGTTATATGAATAAAAAATTAAAAGAAGAAACTGTAACACTTATAATACATTGGCACAAATCAATAAGTGCTATGGTGTGGTAGTGGTACTGTAATTGCAAAAAATTTTATTAACAGCTATGAGAAATAATCACAGAGAAAAGCTTTTTTCATTATTCGACGACAACCAGAATGGCGTTGTTTTTATTCAAGGCGCAGATATTATGTATCGCTACGACACAGATTATGAATTCCCTTTCAGGCAGGAATCTAACTTTTGGTATTTGACGGGAGTAAATGAACCTGAGTGCTCACTGGTCTTAGATCTGAATAAAGAAGAATATCATCTTTTTGTACCAGATCGTGATGCTCAGTACGCCGTTTGGCACGGTTATGTAATAACAAGAGAGCAGTATCAGGAAAAGTACAAACCTGATCATCTGCACTACCAAAATGATATTCTTAAAGTACTAAATGAGCTTAAGCCCGAAACGGTGTATTGCATTGATGAAGAACAAGCTGAGTTTATTGAAGATCTCGATCGTGGTTTCAATGTAGAAACAGAAGCTCTCGTGGCTGCGCTTACCTATTGCCGTGTGTTAAAAACAGACTGGGAATTAGATCAGATGAGAGAAGCATGTCGAGTAAATGACTTGGCTTATCTGGAAGTGATGAAAGCCATCAAGCCGGGTATGTACGAGTATGAAATGAAAGCCATCTTTAATAAGGTACAAATCGAAAACGGATTGATGCAAGATGCTTACAACGGCATTTTTGCTTCAGGAGTAAATGCTTCCATTCTTCATTATGTAGTTAATAACAGGAAAATTAAAGACGGAGATTTGTTTCTGATGGATTCCGGGTTTGAATGCAACGGCTATGCTTCTGATTATACCCGAACTTTTCCTGCTAATGGAAAATATACTGATATACAGAAAGGAATTTATAATTCTGTACTTGCCGGAATGAATAAAGTGTTGGCTACGATTAAACCCGGTGTTAAAATGGAAGATCTTCATTTGTTAGCTGCCCGAACCATGATGGAAGGATTGAAAGATCTGAATATCGTTAAAGGAAATGTGGATGATATGATGGAGGAAAATATTTTTGCGCTGTTCTTCCCGCACGGACTTGGGCATTTCTTAGGACTTGACACGCATGATGTTGGTGGATATCCAAAAGGTGTTGACCGTATTGATCGCCCTGGAATAAAATTCCTGCGCACTCGTAGAGAACTTCAACCCGGAATGGTCATCACTATTGAACCGGGAATCTATTTTGTGCCCGCAGTTTTAAAACCTGCAATGGCTGATCCTGAAAAGAACAAATTCCTGAATACTGAGAAAGTGGAATCTCTTCTTAATTTCGGCGGTGTTCGCATTGAGGACGACATCATTGTAACAGATGATGGTCTTGAGAATATGACAAATGTGCCAAAAGAAGTTGATGAGATTGAGAGATTAATGAGAGGCTTTTAGTTTTGGCTTAAATAATGAGATATTAATCAAAACGAAGATTGAATAATGCTACATTTCTTCCGCCAAATACAGTTTAATCCGTGATTCAAACCCATGCTTAGATTCTTCAGAACCATCCGAAAAAAACTTATGGAACAGAATAAAATTCGTACTTATATCTTTTATGCTGTTGGTGAAATATTCCTTGTAGTTATTGGGATTTTGATTGCCTTGCAGGTTAATAACTGGAATGAAGAACGTATTGCAGATGAGCGATTTAATTTTGGGTTGAAAGAGCTTTCTTCAGAGATTCGGACAGCCGTCTTTTTTACCAGCAGCAGGGAAGATAAACTCAACTTTCAAATTACAAGAATGGACAGCATCCTTAACTATCCCGATGAAATTCCTGCTACCCGTTTACCCGGAATGATCCAGCTATTTGATGAAACAGGTTTTGAAAATGTTAATAGTGCTGAATGGAAAACGACCTATCTGGAATTTGATCCAAATGATGAGCAAAAAAATAATATGGCTAAAGCGCTAAGATCTCTTGTGTTCGGCACCGAAACTACATCAGATTTACTTTCAGAGTACGGCTTAGAAAAGGTTATGGGTAAGTATCTTTTACAATGGGATATTCCAATCCGGTTTTATAGTGCAGGAACTGGATATCAATTGTTTATCAATAAAAAAGTTGTAGATTTTTATACAGAATCTCAACTCAAAAGAGTTAAAAAATTGGTGAAGGACGAATCATTTCTTGCAGATCTTCAAACCCTCAAAGCCTTAAAGCCTTAAAAGAAAATACGGTTTTTTATGCAAAAGAGATTAGTTCCGGAGGAAATTCGTTCCTTGATTTTGTTAGCAATTATAATCCAGATATTGATCTTTCAATAAAGAAAATGGAAGTCATTGGATCCGGCCTGCCTAACGGACAGTGGGCTACCGGAATTCCTATGAACAGTGTTTCCCAAGATGACATGAAGTGGGAAATTGAGCAAGAATTTGGTGGCGGTAATGTGAAATTTCGGGCGAATAATGAATGGGTATTGGATTGGGGAGCAGGAGAAGAAGATCCAAGAAAATTAGTATTTAAAGGCGGGAATATTCCCGTACAAAAAGGGCGGTATCTTGTAAGAATTAATATCGATGCAAATACCTATTCATTTACACCTGTATCGAGGGAAAACTAATAGGTGTAGTCCCTATGGGACATGTTAAAAAACCAAAATTATGCTTAAATTCTTCCGCCAAATACAGTTTGAATCACCGATTAACCGGATTTCCGGATTAACACGGATTCAAATTAATGGGATGCTCGCATCTGTGAAATCCTTTAATCCGTTTAATCCGTGATTCAAACCCATGCTTAGATTCTTCAGAACCATCCGAAAAACACTTATGGAACAGAATAAAATTCGTACGTATCTCCTCTATGCCGTTGGTGAAATATTGATGGGGAGGATCGGCACAAATTGTCCCGTTAGGGACGAAACATTGGTAGCATTAAATATGCAACCAAACCGTGCCGTCAGGTACGGGATATGTGGCTAAGTAAACAAGAGGTTTTTCATATGGCGTACCCACCGGCAGGCGGGCACGGCCTACGGCACGCATTCGTTTCAACATATTCTTTTTTTTACCAATATGTAGTCCCTATGGGACATGTTAAAAAACCAAAATTATGCTTAAATTCTTCCGCCAAATACAGTTTGAATCACCGATTAACCGGATTTCCGGATTAACACGGATTCAAATTAATGGGATGCTCGCATCTGTGAAATCCTTTAATCCGTTTAATCCGTGATTCAAACCCATGCTTAGATTCTTCAGAACCATCCGAAAAACACTTATGGAACAGAATAAAATTCGTACGTATCTCCTCTATGCCGTTGGTGAAATATTGATGGGGAGGATCGGCACAAATTGTCCCGTTAGGGACGAAACATTGGTAGCATTAAATATGCAACCAAACCGTGCCGTCAGGTACGGGATATGTGGCTAAGTAAACAAGAGGTTTTTCATATGGCGTACCCACCGGCAGGCGGGCACGGCCTACGGCACGCATTCGTTTCAACATATTCTTTTTTTTACCAATATGTAGTCCCTATGGGACATGTTAAAAAACCAAAATTATGCTTAAATTCTTCCGCCAAATACAGTTTGAATCACCGATTAACCGGATTTCCGGATTAACACGGATTCAAATTAATGGGATGCTCGCATCTGTGAAATCCTTTAATCCGTTTAATCCGTGATTCAAACCCATGCTTAGATTCTTCAGAACCATCCGAAAAACACTTATGGAACAGAATAAAATTCGTACGTATCTCCTCTATGCCGTTGGTGAAATATTGATGGGGAGGATCGGCACAAATTGTCCCGTTAGGGACGAAACATTGGTAGCATTAAATATGCAACCAAACCGTGCCGTCAGGTACGGGATATGTGGCTAAGTAAACAAGAGGTTTTTCATATGGCGTACCCACCGGCAGGCGGGCACGGCCTACGGCACGCATTCGTTTCAACATATTCTTTTTTTTACCAATATGTAGTCCCTATGGGACATGTTAAAAAACCAAAATTATGCTTAAATTCTTCCGCCAAATACAGTTTGAATCACCGATTAACCGGATTTCCGGATTAACACGGATTCAAATTAATGGGATGCTCGCATCTGTGAAATCCTTTAATCCGTTTAATCCGTGATTCAAACCCATGCTTAGATTCTTCAGAACCATCCGAAAAACACTTATGGAACAGAATAAAATACGTACGTATCTCCTCTATGCCGTTGGGGAAATTGCTTTAGTGATGATTGGGATATTGCTGGCTCTTCAAATAATCAATTGGAATGAAAATGTAAAAGAGAATAAGCTGGAAGAGCAATACTATTGCAGAATGGTAGAAGATTTAACTCAAGACAATGAAACCATACTTCAACACATCCAATTGTCTGAATCTAGAATCAAAGCTTCAAATCAAGCATTGAGACTCCTTCAGAAAGGAAGACCTAAAAAAGGAGAGATTGGATTGGCAATAGGTTTATCAATAAGAGGAATTTATTCTGATTTCCAACCAAGTAACGCAGCATTTGAAGATTTAAAATCAGGAGCTAATCTTAATATCATTAGCGATAAATCCATTATTAAAGCATTGAATAATTATTTCAATACAGTAAGTAGTATAAAAAGCATCATTAATTTAAATGCTCAAAATGCAGTGGATATCTACTTTTCTAACGATCAAAACTTTCAAAATGGAAAACTCGAAGCACAAATCGATTCGGAAAGACTTAAAGAAACGCTAGAGAAAGATGTTTATGAAGCATTATCCGCAGATAAAGATGGGCTTATATCTGAGGAGATGAAAAACAGACTTTATAACGAAGCATTTTCCTACTTATCGGCAAATTCAAGACAACTAGAATTACAAAAATTGATTTTAGGTGACGTTAATAAGGTGATTGCACTAGTAGAACCTAAGTGCATAAATCTGTAAATCTTTACGGAATGAATTGATAATTAAAAGAGGAGTTGAATAATGAATAAAAGGGGTATGTTAATCAAAAGAGTTTTACTGAGTTTTTTTATTGCCGGATTCCTGATATCTATTCCAAATAAAGGGTGGGCACAAACGCAGGTTGAACAAATACATGCGGTGCGAGAAGCTTCAAATGCAGCACTTAAAGCGTTGGATGAAGAAACTAATTTTAATTATTTAACCGACGACATTCTCATTACAACAGGTAATGGAACATTACTTTCCGGTAAAGAAGCACTGAAACAATACATCGAAAGTGCTACCAGTTCTCAACCCATGTACTGGGTTAGAACTTCAGAAGAAATAATAGTAAATCAAGATCGAGGTCTGGCTTGGGAACAAGGGGTATGGAATGCATATTATGCTGATGATCAAGATGGTAATATCTCCATTTATCATGGAAAGTATTCTGCAATGTGGACGTTAGAAATGACAAAATGGAAGATAAAATCTCAACTTTTTGTTACACTAAATTAAATGCTCCGCTTTTTTCCAAGTACCAAATTACAACCACCTTTTGCGAGGTGTTCAGCGAAGCAAGCGCCATGGCAATCTCGTGGAGATGAGCATATTGAGGGGGATGGCCTTGCTCCGCTCGCCAATGGATTTTTTTAACTTTTTAGGGATTGAGCATGCTTATATTTTTTCGCCAAATACAGTTTGAATCACCGATTAACCGGATTTCCGGATTAACACGGATTCAAATTAATGGGATGCTCGCATCTGTGAAATCCTTTAATCCGTTTAATCCGTGATTCAAACCCATGCTTAGATTCTTCAGAACCATCCGAAAAACACTTATGGAACAGAATAAAATTCGTACGTATCTCCTCTATGCCGTTGGCGAGCTAGCATTAGTTATGATTGGAATTTTAAAAACCCGTATGAGACACCTGCCTGTCGCTCAGAGAATAAAATTCATTATCATATAATTATACTTTTGGATATAATTTTTAAATTAAGACACCATAATGCTTCTATCACGCCTAAATAAACACCTAAAAGAACAGAACTGGTTTGCTGTTATACTAGAGATCTTGATAGTAGTAATTGGTTTACTGATCGCCTTTCAAATTGATCGATGGTATGATGCTTCTAAGGAACGTAAAAGGGAAGTATCATATTTAGAACGCCTTGGTGAAAATCTTGAAAAAGATTCCACGGAATTACAATTAAATATCGAGTTCTATAATACGGTCTTCAATTATGGGCAACTTGCATTGGCTTATAGTGAAGGAGCAGATGTTGGTGGCGCTACAAGTTGGGATGTTTTAGTTGCTCTATTCCATTCAAGCCAGATTTGGCCTATAATTCCGGCAGCTTCAACCTATGAAGAGTTAAAAAGTGCCGGTGAACTGTCACTAATCCGAAGCCTGGATTTAAGAAATGATCTGGTTTTTTATTACGGAGGTGCCAAATTAAGATATGATCAGACTATCGGAATATCGCCACCCTATCGAAAAATGGTGCGTGGACTCATTCCTAACAATATTCAAAATTACCTTTGGGATAATTGCCATATTACTAAAGGAGATACTCAAATATTAACTGATTGTGAACCCGCCGTAGATGAAGAAAAAGCAAAAGAAGTCATCGACTATCTGGTAGGCCAATCTGAGTTAATGGGAGAACTCAGATATTATATGTCGAGTATTAATGTAGGCACTGAACCATTACTTGAACAAAAAAAGCTTTCCAATAAAATGCTCAAGGAAATTAAAGATCAACTATCAAAATAAAGTTTATCGTTTTTTAGTTGATGGTAAAGGTATCTAAATCTGCTTTAATCTTTCGTACTTCATATAAATCTGTTACTAATAAATCATCTAGCAATAAATTTAGATACTTATTCTTTTGCTTTATATTAATTTCAATATCAATCGCCATTAAATAATCCCTATGTTTCAGAGACTAAAGAAAAACCCAATCCTTCTATTTATTTTTGGGCTTCTCATTAGCACTTCGGCTATAAGTTTTCTTTTATTTTAATAGTTTAGGAACTGTATCCACAGATTCTACTGAAACTTCTATTCCTGGGGCGAAACTTTCATTCAATTACTTAGGTGATGCGCGAAGCTACCCTAATACTGAAATTCCAAAAACAGGATTTTCTCAGGCTTTCAGCGAAGCCGAAATAGCTAAAGCAAAATCAAAAGTATCAATAAACTGGGAAGCAATCGGACCCACTAATATTGGCGGAAGAACTCTTGCTTTTGCTATTAATCCTGAAGATCCAAATGTCGTTTTTGCAGGCTCAGCAAGCGGTGGTTTATGGAAAAGCACTACAGGCGGAGCAGGTTTTAATGCTTGGAGCTATGTAAGTACAGGTTTTCCTGTTCTTGGTGTAGCTGCAATAGCAATTGATTCACAAGATCCTCAAAACATGTTTATTGGAACAGGAGAAAGTTATGGCAGCGTTGTAGGTATGCCTGGATTAGGAAATAAGCGTACTACCATAGGTAGCTATGGAATTGGAATCCTAAAAAGTGAAGACGGAGGACAAACCTAGGAAAAGAGTCTTGACTGGGCACTGAATCAAAGACGTACTGTCCAAAAAATACTTGTAAATCAAGATCATCCAAATTCAGTATGGGCAGCTACATCAGAGGGTACTTTCCGCTCATACGACGGTGGCGATAACTGGGAACTGGTTCATGATGTAGCAATGGCAACTGACATCATTATTAATCCGGTTGATACAAATATCGTGTATATAGCAAACGGTGGAATGGGAAGCCTGGGACATGGCATTTATCGATCAGAAAATGGAGGTACAACTTTTGGAAAAATGGATTTAGTATCCGGGGGCGGACCATCTAATTTTTTAGGAAAAGTTATACTCGATATTTCAAAGTCTGACCCGGATATCTTGATTGCAAGTATTGGTAATTCAGATGGATCTCTTAATGCTCCTGAGCAGAATAAAACCTGGCTTATGAGAACTGAAAATGGTGGAGATACCTGGACTGTTGAATCAACAGAAGATTATTCTAGAGTACAAGGCTGGTATGCACATACTGCAAAGATGCATCCACAAAATCCTGATATAATTTGGGCGGCAGGTCAGCCTTTTACTGTTTATAAAACTACCAATGGTGGTGGAAATTTAGCACCTGTAGATCCGATAAACCCAAATCATATTTATGTTGGGAATGAAATTGGAGTGTACCAATCTAAAGATGGCGGAGAAAACTGGACTAATATTTCGGGCAATCTTCCTGATGCAGTTTTAGCGATGGAACTAGGTTTCTCGAATTCGAATAGAACATTACGATTAGCAACTCATGGAAATGGCGCTTATCAGCTTGCTTTAACAAGTGCTGTTTCAAATCAAGAAGAAGATGAAGTTCCTGGAGCCTTTAAGTTAGACCAAAACTATCCAAACCCTTTTAACCCTTCCACAACTATTAAGTATAGTTTAAAAGAAAGCGGTACTGTTAGTCTGGAAGTATTTGACATAACAGGAAAGAAAGTAGCTAAATTTGTTAATAAAGCTCAAATAGCCGGTGAATATGCGGTAGCTTTTGATGGATCTAACCTTTCAAGCGGAACATATATTTATAAACTCAAGATTGGGAATTACAGCACTACCAAAAAAATGGTGCTTATAAAATAGATTTACTCTTGGCTTAGATGATTGCTTTAAAAAGCGAAAGAAAGATTAAAGAACTATAGGGGACTTCTAAAAATTAATTCATTGTTATTTAGTTAATTATATATAAATTTTGCTATAAAAAAAGATAGAACAATGTATAAAAAACACGGGAATAAAGGCTTGTTTGAGGAGGAATGTACCAAAGAACGCTTATCAGCTATGGGTAATCCGTTAGAAGCAATGAGTAAGGTGGTTTTTTGAACTGTTGCGAGAACCCTTAGAGCGTAAATTACTCAACACCAACAAAAAGAATAATGCAGGAGCCAAACCTTATGATGTGGTTATTATGCTTAAGATATTGATATTACAACGTTATTACAGATTAGGAGATAGTCAAGTGGAGTATCAAATAGTAGATAGAACGAGTTTTAAAACATTCTTAGGATTAGAAACAGGGGATAAAGTTCCGGACGAAAAGACCGTATGGAGCTTTAGAGAACGTGTAACAAAAACAGGACTGGTAGAAGAATTGTTTGAGCAATTCACCTCATTTTTAGAAGAACAAGAGGTGCTATTTAATGAAGGGCAAATGAGTGATGCGAGTTTTACGGTAGCTCCGCGTCAACGCAATACCAGGGAAGAAAACAAGAAGATAAAAAATGGAGAAGGCGATGATTTATGGAACGAGAAGCCAAACAAGAAAAACCATAAAGATATAGATGCTCGTTGGATAAAGAAAAATAACGAAACATTTTATAGGTATAAAAATCAGGTAAAAGTAGATACTAAAAGTAAGTTCATTAACACCTACACGGTAACAGTCGCCGCAGTTCACGACTCCCAAGCTTTAGACAGACAAGCTGCTTACCGACAAAGACCAAGACTTGCACGCAGACAGTGCCTACACCGGAGAAAAACAAGAGAAGATTATTGAGAATTATGTAAATGTAGTACGGATTGTTAAAGTGCCGGGCATGGTAAATTCTGCTTCTGGTTTAACCGCACATTCCCAAGTCATCAACGGTTATTCTGATTTTAAGGTGAAGATCTTTGGAATGACTTTGAAGAACTAAGGAAAATACGCCCGCTAAGCCATGGAGATGAATTCCCTTCTTGTAAATCTTGCGGTTAAAATTGAAGTTATTGTCGAAATTATTGATCTCTGTTTACTTGTTTTTCTAAATATGACTAAAAAATGATATGAATAATCGTATCGGTTGTTTTCTTTAGCTATATTCTTTCGATATCTAACGATGGCGATGAAGCTTAGAAACATATTCCCGGTAAATGACAAAAGTAAGGGTGTCGAATTTCATTTATTTGAAATTGCGGTTTTTCTTACTGTTTTGGTCTTTATTTTTTGGAGCGTCTTTAGTTTTGTGGTGGGATTCCAACTTATTAATAAGATCATATTCCTTTCCTCCACATTGGTTTATCTTTCCATTTATGTAGCCCAAAAGAATAATGTCTCATTCACAATAGTTACCTCAAGCTATTTTGGATTTAGTTTTTTGTTAATGGTATTAGCATGGTTACCGGGAGGAGGAATCAAAGGAGCTATACTCCAATTTATTGTATTGATTTTTATTTCCGGGCTGCTCGTTCTTCCCATCAGAGCATATTTATTTTTCATCCTGTCTACAGCTCTGATTGTAATTTCTTTTTCTGTGTATGAGTTTTACAATCCCGGTGCTGCATCACCTTATCTGGAAGAAGTACACAGAATACGAGACATATCTATTGCGAGTGTAATTGCGATTATAATATTGGGCTTTTCGTTATACACTTTTAAGCGATCGTATTTGCGTGACAAAGAGTCTCTTAACAAAGCTATACAAGAAATTGAGGTAGAAAAGATAAAAGCCGAATCTGCCGATAAAGCCAAGTCACAATTTTTAGCAACTATAAGCCATGAAATGAGAACTCCTCTAAATGGTATTGTGGGACTATCTGAACTTTTGGCGGAAACAGATCTTAACCCAGAACAGATTGAAATGGTTAAAAACCTGAGCTATAGCAGTAACATGCTGCATAGTTTAATAAGTGATGTTTTGGACCTCACTACTATTGAGGACGAAAATCTCGAATTGAATGAAAATAAATTTCACCTTGAAAATGAAATCAGTGATATACTGGAAATTTTCAGGCCCAAAATAGATTCCAGAAAAGCTTTTCTACACATCTATCATGAACATGATGAAAGCATACCAAATGTGTTATTTGGTGATATGACCAGAATAAGACAAGTGCTGGTAAATCTTGTTAATAACGGCATCAAGTTTACAAATGAAGGCTCGGTAATCGTTCAAACAAAGCTTTTAAGCAAAAACCAGAAGGCAGCAACTGTTCAGTTCTCTGTGTCTGATACCGGTATCGGAATCTCTAAAGAAGATCAGGGTAAGCTGTTTACAAAATTCTTTCGAACACGATTGGCTAATACTATAGAAGGAACCGGATTAGGACTTACAATTAGTAAGCGATTAGTAGAATTAATGGGCGGTGAAATCTCATTTACCTCCCAACTCAAAAAGGGATCCACTTTTACCTTTGAACTGCCCTTGTCGCTAAAATCTAATACTCCTGATAAGGTAGAAGCTTCAATTAGTAACAACGATTTATCTAACTTGAAAATCCTTATAGCTGAAGACGTTCCTATCAATCAAATGGTGCTAAATAAGATGTTGAATAATCTTGGTATCACTAATATTGATATAGTTGAAAACGGAAAGCTTGCTGTAGAAGCTGCCACCAATGTGGAAAATGAGTATAATTTTATTTTGATGGATATTCAAATGCCTAAACTGGATGGAACACAGGCTTCCCGAAAAATAATTGAGTTCTACAAAGGCGACATTCCCTTCAAGATTATTGCTGTTACTGCAAATGTAATGAAGGATGACTTTGTGCTGTACAGAGAATCAGGAATGGTTGATGTATTAAGTAAGCCCATAAATATTAAAATGCTTACGCATATACTACACAAGCACTATTCTTAAAAATGTACTACCTTGATTATAAGTGAGCTTCGATACGGCTAAATAATTCTCCCACAAAACCTGCTTGTTCCGGCTTCATAAACACACTTCGTAAAATAGTCACTGTTTCTGAATCAGCCTCATATTGAGGATGTAATCTAACAAATTCTTCTGAAGGCACTTTATACAAAGACAGATAAAACGAATGTTCTCTCATCCCTGCATCGAATACTTCTTTAGATTTTGCTGAAATTTCAGAAGTTGTTTTCACATCTGATGGAAAGTATCCCAAAATGTCCAGTTCCGGTCTTTTATATGCTTTCAGTTTTTCGCTTAGTGATAAGATCTCAAAGCCATTTAATGCAGCTTTTCGACACTGAGCCATTATTGGTCCAAAGCCTTCTTTTTCCAGCAAAGGAAAACATTGCAAAATAGCCCATAGCGCAACCGCTGTTGCTCCGGCTCTCGAACATTCTAAGCTGATCTCTCCAAGATGCAGTTCATCAGAAGTAAAATAAGTGTACGGCGAGTCATGCTTATAGTATTTGCCTACTTCCGGATCTTTAAACAAAACGCATCCACATCCATACGGTTGCAAGCCATGCTTATGTGGATCTATTACAATACTGTCTGCATCTTGCATCAACTTCCACTGTGTTCCATCAATTAAATCAGAGTTTTTCAACGTTCTGAAAAAACCACCGTAGGCAGCGTCAATATGAACTCGTATTCCATGCTTTTTTGCCCAGGGTAAAACCTGGTCGAGCGGCTCAACTTCTCCAAGTCCTGTTGTACCTAAAGTCACCACAATTGTGCCAATATCTTTAGGATCAACAGACAGCAAATCAAAACTGCCATTTTTAAGAATGGAGATCTTTTCTGTCTCCACTGCTAACACTCCACACATTCGCTCATGTGTGTAATGAGAATTTGAAGAGAAAGCGATCTTTTTTCCGTGATGAGATTCTCTGGCTATCCAAAGAGCTTCTAAATTTGCGATAGTTCCGCTGGCTGTTAAGTGTCCTAAAAACTTCTCTCCATACCCGAAGAATGCAGCTAATTCAGCAACCGCTTCTTTTTCCATTTCTGAGGATGGGGGACCTCCATCCAGCGCATGATTATTCGGATTAATGCTCATCGCCATTGCATACGCCGCCCACGTTATGGGATGAGGAGGCTTCAGCATTTGCCCGGCATACACAGGATGATGAAAAGGATAATTACATTTAAACCGCTGGGCTAACCTTTCAAAAACATGTTCCACTTTCTCATCAGAAACAGAAAGCGACGCATCTTCCTCCCACCCTCCAAAAGATTCTTTCCAATCTTGCAGGCTTTCAAGCCCTGAATCAAGTGCTTGTTTTGCCTGTTTATTCATACTAGTGAAGGTTAACTGAAATTCCTGCGGAGAGAACTTGTTTTATCTGAACCTCGCTTGAAAAATCGTTGTCATATCTCATTTCATATTGAAAAGATGCACTTATAATCGAATTGATTTTACCTACTAATTCATTAGCCCAAAATACATCCGTTTCAGAAACAGGATTTGTGAAACTAGTAAATGTGTCTAAATTGCTTGAATATTGAATATTTTCTGCAACCGGTGTTTGGAATGAAATGCCCGTGGTAAAACCACCTTCTGATCGAAAAGTATCACCCTGAGGAAGACCATAATTCGGAGAGAGATCTCCATCAGAAATAAATGTTTGCTTGAGAGCCAAACCTGCTTCTATTTGTAACTTTGGGTTTGCGTTGTATTCGAGACCAGCACCTTCTGTTAGATAAGCCGGGGCAAAAAAACCGGAAATCAATGAGTCTTCCCCTACAGGATCTAACTTTGCTCCATAATCATAGCCATCTGCAAATTGAGTTCTGAATTGGATGGCTCCGTAAGTAGCAACTTTACTGTCTTCCTGTAAATCATAAGTACTTCTAAGACGAATTGAAATTAAATCGTCTGATTTTCTTGTATCTCCATCAACTCTGGATTGTCCATAGCGCAAATTAGTTCTGAACCCGAAGGCATATTGATCCTTACGATACATTCTGGTAAACACGGTAGAAGCCGCACCACTTACTGTATTTACACCACCTTCACTCCAATTGCTGTAAGCGGCTTGTGACCCGTTCAAATTTGCAACCCATGTTTGTTCCCAACCTTGAAGTGTATCGGGAACAACAATTGTTTGAGCTGTTACTGATTCAGTTACCAAAACAGTAACAGCAATTAATAATAAATTCTTAGTAAAAAATTTCATGATATATTTTGTGATTAGCTATTTTTAAAGAGCACCACTTGCTCCGGTTTCTCTTGTGAAAGCATGACTTCAACATGCTCACCTACTTTTGTAGGAATTTTTAACCCTGTGATGTTTGATTCAATTGGATATTTTCGATGCCCTCTGTCCAACAAAGTAAGTACTTCAATCCGTTCAGGTTCTCCGGTACTAATTATTGCTGTAAGCGCATCGAATATAGTTTTGCCTGAAAAAATTACGTCATCGACAATTAATACAAATTTTTCGGAACACTCAGGAAGAGGTTTATTGTGTGTTAGGTTTTTTACATCGTATTCTACTAGCTCAATTTTTCCATCTTTGTGAAGAGGTTTTAAGTACTCTAAAAACACTTTTGCTGTAGCAAAACCCCTTTCATTAAGTCCTACGATGATCAAATCTTGGTCAGTCTCAAGCTTTTCCCAAACCTCTATGGCCATTCTTTTTAAAGAACGCCGGATACGAGCCTTGTCCATCAATACAATTTGCCGTTTCATCTCTGCGTAATTAGTTTGATAAAAGGTAACAAATTAATAAGGTTGAATGCGAAACTTAAACGAATAAACTATCTTTAAATTTATTACTTTACAGTGTTAACCTTTACAAAATCAATTGAGGCTTGTCATGAGCAGAGGAATTGGAACTTTACTTACAGGATTGGTTGCCTTTGCAGGAGGTATTGCAGCTGGTCTTTTATTAACTCCAAAATCAGGAAAAGAGAATCGCCAATGGGTAGAAGATAAAAGCCATAAAATTTTAGAAGATGGTGAGAAAAAAATTGGCGAAGTATCAAAAAATATAAAACGAAGTGTAAAAGAGAATCTTCCTGATCTTTACGAGGCAACAGAAATACTTCATTTTGAAGATGAAGAACTAGAAGAAGATGCCTAAAACTTCGTTTCCATATTCTGAGCAAATTTTGCAATGGGTGTGGAACGAGCAGTTATTTAATGCGGATCAATTATATACCGAGTGTGGTAAACGGATTCGAATCTTAAACCAAGGAGTGCTAAATAATTCTGATGGGCCCGATTTCAAGCAAGCAAAAATTCTAATTGGCAACTTAGAATGGAATGGTTCTGTTGAATTTCATATAACTTCTAAAGGATGGTATCAGCATGGGCATCATAAAGATAAAAATTACGATAATGTAATTCTTCATGTTGTTACTGAATATCAACCTTGTTCTGTGAACACTCAATCTAACCACGCTCCTTTTACTCTCAATTTATTACCTCATCTTCATACAGATTTAGAGCTTTTTCTCACAAATATTAGAAAGTCTTCCCATCTGCCTTGCGCAACTAATCTGAATTTTATTTCCGAAGATGTATTTAATCAACAAATAGAGAAAGCACACCAGGAATATCTCGATAAGAAAGTAGATGATTTTTTATGCTTCTACTCTCCAGAAATTTCACAGAGCCTAGCTTGGAAACATGCGCTAATTATTTCAATTTTTGATGGGTTTGGCATTAGCAACAACAGGGTTCCAATGCAGGAACTTGCCAAAAAGATTTTAAGCACTCCCTATAATTCCATGCAAAACCTACAAGAATATGCCGCTCAACTAGCCTTTGGTTCACAAATGTCTCTAACCTGGAACGTCAAAGGTTCTCGCCCAAACGCTCATCCTGCAAATCGAATAGAAACAGCGGTGCAGTTTATTGATCTCATACTTCAAACTCCCTTTGAAGAGTTTTTGGATAAAAATGCTTTAGATCATTGGGCATCTTGGTGCAAAAAAATTGGAATCGAAAAGGCGGGGCACCCCAAAATTTTATATGCTACTGTATTTCTTCCCGCACTCTATTTTTTGGGAACTCTATATCATTCTAAAAATTTATTAGAAGCAGTTAAAGATCAGTGGAATACCTATCAAGCACCTATTCCAACGATTCTGTTCTCAAAGTTCAAAAAACTTGGCCTTCCTTCTACTATTTATAAAAATAAATTGGGAGCAATCCATCAGCTTAAGCACTATTGTGCACAAAGGAAATGCTCCGAATGTTTAGTACTAAAAAAAGCAATTTCATCTTGATTGCTTTTTGATCTATCTCTATCTTTGGAGTCTGTCGAATAGACAATAATTGCCCGGTCGTCTAATGGCAGGACGTCTGGTTTTGGTCCAGTTGGTGGGGGTTCGAATCCTCCCCGGGCAACAAATACTCAGTAAGATAACAACAGGAGCCGTCTTATTGTTTTATGTAATCCTGAAATTTTCAGTGCTAGCAGTTAAATGGATACTCCTCTCGCAATATTTTCTGGACGAAGCAACCCTACTCTCGCAAGAGCAATTGCTGAATCTTACGGAGCTCAACTCGGTGACGTTACCATCAAGGAATTTTCTGATGGTGAGTTATATGTAAAATTTGAGCAAAGCATCCGTGGCGAAGATATTTTCATTATTCAGCCAACTCCCCCTCCTGGTGATAATATTATGGAGTTGTTACTGATGTTGGATGCCGCTAAACGCGCATCTGTAAAGCGGGTAACGGCGGTAATTCCTTACTTTGGATACGCCCGACAAGATCGAAAAGATCAACCCAGAGTATCTATAGGTTCTAAACTCATGGCTAATTTGCTTGTTGAAGCAGGTGCAGATCGCATCTTAACCATGGATTTACATGCAGCACAAATTCAAGGATTTTTTGATATTCCGCTTGATCATCTGTACGCAAGTCGGGCTTTCATCGAACATTTTAAATCCAACCCAATTGAAAATCTGGTGGTAGTTGCCCCGGATGTGGGAAGCCTCAAAACATCACGAGCGTATTCAAAAAAGCTGGGAACCAGTCTTGCCTTTGTGGACAAGAGAAGACCAAAAGCGAATGAATCCGAAATAATGAATATTATCGGTGATGTAGAGGGAATGAATGTGTTGATAGTAGATGACTTAATTGACACCGCCGGAACGCTTACAAATGCAGCAGCAGCCATGAAAGAAAGAGGCGCTTTAAATATTACTGCTATTTGTACGCACCCGATATTATCGGGCCCGGCATACCAACGAATCGAAGACTCACCGATTGATGAAGTTTTAGTAACCGATACGGTAACACTTCGCCAGCCTTCTGATAAGATCAAAGTGCTGAGCGTAGCTGATATTTTTGCGGAAGCAATTCAACGTATCCATACAAACGTCACAATTAGTGCACTTTTCGACAATTAATGAACAAGTAAGTAAATCCAAAAATGGCAAAAGCTGAATTTAAGACAATAGAAGCATCACAACGTGAGCTTAGTAAAAAAGCTAACCGTGAGCTTCGCGCACAGAAAAGAGTTCCTGCTGTACTTTACGGACCAGAAGTGAAAGAAAATCTTCACTTTTCTGTAGATGAACTAGATCTCGAAAGAATTTTAAGAACACAACAGACAAAACTGGTTGAGTTAACTTTTGATAACAAAGTGTATAAAACACTTGTTAAAAGGGCCGAATTTGACCCTGTTACCGATCGCCCTATTCACGTAGATTTCTACGTACTTTCTAACAATCATAAAGTTACTCTTCGAATCCCTGTTACTGTTATCGGTAACTCAAAGGGAATGATAGAAGATGGTGGACGATTATTCCAGCCAATGAAATTTGTTCGAATAAGAGTACTCCCAGAGTTTATACCCTCAGAGTTTGTTGTAGATATTACATCGCTTGGTGTTGGTTCTTCTTTTCACGTAGGAGATCTTGATCTTGATGGTATTAATCCGATTGACTCTCTTGATAGAACAATTGTAACTATTCGTCCTCCTAAAGGTGAAGACTTCTTAGACAGCTTAACTGCTGATGTTCCTGAAGATGAGGAAGCTCTTGAAGGCGGAAAAGGTGAAGAATTAGCTGAAGGTGAAGAAGCTGCCGATGGCGAAGATTCTGAAGAAGAAAAAACAGAAGAATAGTCAAAGTGATTAAGGCGAGAATGCCAAATTTCATACCATGTCCATGTCCATAATCGTAGGATTAGGAAATATCGGTAGCGAATATGAAGGCACTCGCCATAACATCGGCTTTGATGTTGTTGAAGAAATAGCAAAAACACTATCGGTTTCATTTGGTCTGGGAGGTGGACCTTTTGAAATAGCTGAAGGAAGAAACAAAGGGCGAAAAATCGTGCTTGTTAAACCCACCACTTTTATGAATAGAAGTGGTACTGCAGTGAAGAAAGCGTTGGCTAAATTCAACACAGATAAAAAAGATTGCCTGATCGTTTATGACGATCTCAATCTTCCTTTGGGTACAAACAGAATGAAATCCGGTGGAAGCGCAGGTGGTCATAACGGAATTTCTGATATTATTGAACGGCTTGGAAGCAATGACTTTCCCCGGCTTAGATTTGGTATCGGCGATAATTTTTCGAGAGGCAGGCAGGTAGATTACGTACTTGCGCCTTTTGATGAAGATGAGCTTGATCAAAAAGATGAAGCTGTACAACATGCTCATGATGCAGCCCTTGCATTTGTGAATATCGGCATTGAAAGGGCAATGAATTACTTCAATTGAATTATATAATTATAAACTAACGAAAAGAGAATTATGAACAACATAATCTATTTCATACCAGCGGCAGGAGTTATTGCTCTTATTTTTACCGCTTGGAAATCTTCTTGGGTTACAAAACAAGAAGTAGGTACTGACCGCATGGCCGGTATCGCAAAAAGTATTGCAAACGGAGCTATGGCATTCCTTAAAGCGGAATACAAAGTACTTTCACTATTTGTAGCTGTTGTAGCTGCAATTCTTGCTTTCTCTGCAAACCCGGAAACTTCAAGCTGGATGGTTGCTATCTCCTTTATTGTAGGTGCATTCTGTTCCGGTTTAGCAGGTTTTATTGGGATGAAAGTTGCTACTAAAGCAAATGTAAGAACAACACAAGCTGCCAGAACAAGCCTTGGAAAAGGTCTTGAAGTAGCATTTGCCGGTGGCTCTGTAATGGGTCTTGGTGTAGTTGGATTGGGAGTTCTTGGTTTGTCACTATTGTTCATCCTTTTCTCAAATATCTTTGGCATTGAAGGTGCCGGAGCCGTTAACAAAGTGTTAGCTGTTGTTACCGGATTTTCTTTTGGAGCATCTTCAATTGCATTGTTTGCGCGTGTTGGTGGCGGTATTTATACCAAAGCGGCTGATGTTGGAGCTGATCTTGTAGGTAAAGTGGAAGCTGGTATTCCTGAAGATCACCCGTTAAACCCTGCTACTATTGCTGATAACGTTGGGGATAACGTTGGGGATGTTGCCGGAATGGGCGCTGATCTTTTTGAATCTTATGTAGGGTCAATTATTGGTACGATGGTATTGGGTGCTGCTTTTATCGCAGACGCAACAATGAACGGTGGTGCCTGGGCTGATAACTTTGACGGACTTTCGGCTGTTATGCTTCCATTAGTTCTTGCTGCAACAGGAATTTTTACTTCTATTCTTGGAACTTTCTTTGTTCGCGTTAAAGATGGTGGTGATCCCCAAAGAGCATTAAATATGGGTGAGTTTTTATCAGCCGCTGTTATGCTTGCCGCTTCTTTCTTTATTATAAAGTGGATGCTCCCTGCAAGCTGGACATTCGCAGGAATAGAATACACAAGCATGGGTGTTTTCTGGGCTACTATTTTTGGTTTAGCTGCAGGTTTGTTGATCGGTCTCGTTACCGAACATTATACAGGAACAGGTACAAAACCAGTTCTTTCTATTGTTAAGCAATCCGTTACAGGTGCCGCTACAAACATCATTGCCGGACTTGGAGTTGGAATGATCTCAACTGCTATTCCGATTATCATTATTGCAATTGCAATTATCGGAGCGTATAGCTTTGCCGGATTGTACGGTATCGCAATTGCTGCTGTAGGTATGTTGGCAAATACAGGAATCCAATTAGCTGTTGATGCTTACGGTCCTGTTTCTGATAACGCCGGTGGTATTGCTGAAATGGCTGATCTTCCTCCGGAAGTACGTGAGCGTACTGATAAGCTTGATGCTGTTGGTAATACTACTGCTGCTATTGGTAAAGGTTTTGCGATTGGATCTGCTGCGCTAACTGCACTTGCACTTTTTGCTGCATTTATTACCGCTTACAATGCTACGCACGAAGTAAATATTCCCGGCATTGATGTTACAGATCCTAACGTAATGGCAGCTCTTTTTGTTGGAGCTATGCTTCCTTTCTTATTCTCGGCACTTTCTATGCAAGCTGTTGGACGTGCTGCAATGAGTATGATCGAAGAAGTTCGTCGCCAGTTCAAAGACATTCCTGAATTGAGAGCTGCTCTTGATGTAATGAAGAAAAACGGCGAAGCAGAATACACTGATTGGAATGACGAAGACAAAGCTACTTTCGATGCTGCTGACGGAAAAGCTGAATATGAAAAATGTGTTGAGATTTCAACTACAGCTTCTATTCGTGAAATGGTTCTTCCGGGACTACTTGCTGTAATCGTTCCTGTATTGTTCGGATTCGTTCCTAAATGGTTTGGAATTGGAGAACCAACTTTAGGCGCTCAAATGCTAGGTGGACTTCTTGCCGGTGTAACATCTGCGGGTGTTCTTATGGCATTGTTCCAGAGTAACGCTGGTGGTGCCTGGGATAACGCTAAGAAAATGATTGAAGAAGGCGTTACTATCGACGGTGTGGAATACGGAAAAGGTTCTGAGCCACATAAAGCAGGTGTTGTTGGTGATACTGTTGGTGATCCGTTCAAGGATACTTCAGGACCATCGCTTAACATCCTTCTTAAGTTGATGTCAGTAGTTGCACTTGTTATAGCAACGATGATTTAAGCTTTTATAAGCACGACGTCCTGTATGGACGTGATTAATCACGTCCATACAGGAAACACTTTTAGAAATCCCCCTCATGAGAAATTGTGAGTGGGATTTTTTTGGTGTCATTTTCAAGGATGTTGCCGATTCTAAAACGGCAACATCCCTCGGATTATCCAAAGAACTGTTTGGATAATCATCTCCCCTCAGGGGGAGATTTCTTTTAAACCAACACTTTACTTTTTTGGTCTTAATTACAATCCATATCTTCCCGTACCGCCCACTACATAAATCTTCTACTTTATAGCTTACTACTCGATGAACAACTCCCAAATTCTTAAACTCATATTTCATCACGACCAGCGATTGGATCAGCTCCAAGACAGAAATGCGAATCGTACCAAAGAGCAGATCGAATCTACACTGGCTGACTTTATGAAGCCCGATCCAACTTATTCCCGGTTATATTTTACGGGAACTGATCTGGAAAATGAGAAATTTGGGATCAATGTTCTTTCGGAATACGATGGATTTATTTCGGCTCTTGAAGAGGGATTGGAAACAGACCAATATCAAACTCATTCCGGTGACTTTGATTCTTTGGAGGAAGCTATTTCATCGTTAGAGCTCGGAGAAGTAATTGTAGTCGGAGATAAAAAAGCAGACTTTGATATCTCATCTCTTCATATTGATACCAATTCCAATGTGGGTCATCTGAAATCAGAATTGAAAGAAGTGTTGGAAGCAGGATTTGTGGTGGTCTATAAGGACCAAGCTAAAGACGGCTTTGATCTGCATATGTTCTCCAAGAAAAATATCTATCCTACATTCTTTAAACCGTTACAGAATATGCTTCCTGATGCTTTCAGGTTCTTCAGCATCAATGGAAAGAAATTCCGTTCCGAACGCCATTTCTACTTTGAGACTTGGACATTAGCAAAGCCTCCACATGGATTTGAAGAGGTTTTTGTTGAGTCGGTTCTTTAGAAAACCGTGTTATGGTGCTCAGGTGTTAAGGTATTTTCTTCTACGAGAATATACCTTAACACTTTCACACAGTAACACTATTCCTCAACCCCCGGCACATTCATTGGACCCGTATTCTGCCACCAGAAGGTTCCTAATTCTTGCTTAACCGGGAATACCTGATCTAAAGAGTTCGCATTATACAATCTTCCGTTTTTCATGATATAGCTCACTGAATTGGTATTTCGGATATTCTGCAACGGGTCTTTATCCATAATCACAAAATCTGCGAGTTTTCCGGCTTCAATGGTTCCGAGATCACGTTCAAGTCCGATGGCTTTTGCACCAAGAATGGTTGCCACTTTCAACGCATCATGTTCACTCAATCCACCGCTTTGAATAGCCCATAATTCCCAATGGTAACCAAGACCTTGTAGCTGACCGTGACTTCCCACTCCGGCAATCCCATCATTTTCAACGAGATCTTTCAGGAATTTAGATTGTTCTTCATGAACATACTCCTCTTCCATAAACCAACCGGCATTTCTTCGGCGTGATCTGGAATCCAGATTTTCATGTGGCATAAACCGATTCAATTTAACATTGTCATGAGGTCTTTCCGTAGCATAAAAATAATTCTCCGTCCACGGCCCACCATAAGCTACCAATAAAGTTGGCGTGTATGCAGTTTGTGAAAATGCCACTAAATCAATCACATCTTTATACAATGGAAAGATTGGAAACGAATGCTCGTGTCCCGGATAACCATCAATAACCTGTGTAAGATTTTCTTTGAAATCGAGCGAGCCTTCCGTAGTTGGCATTAACTTCTGCTCACGAGCAGCTTCAATAATCCACTGACGTTGCTCACGATTTCCGGCACCATACATTTTTATGGTTTTAGTGTTGTAGTACGAACTGTATCGTTTTAAGACATCTTTGGCATGATCTAAGTTTTTAATGTTTTCACTGCTGAACACTCCCGGACCGGTGGAATACACTCTTGGTCCGAGTAATTCTCCGGCATCAACCAAATCTCCATAAGTCAATACATCTGTTGTTGCTGTTTGCGGATCACGAGTTGTGATCACACCGAATGCCAGATTTGTCAAATACGACCAAAACTGTCCACGGTGCAAATTCACCGGATTACGGAAATGGGAATGCGTGTCCACAAATCCTGGAACAATTGTTTTACCACTCATATCCATGATCTCTGTTCCGCTCGGAATGGTGAAAGAACCTCTTGCTCCGACATTCTTAATTCTGTTATTCTCCACAAGAATATCAGCATTTCGGATAATTTCATCTCCATTCATGGTAATAGCTGTAGCTCCGCGAAGCACAATCTTTCCTTCCGGCGTATCGCGTTTTGCTTTTACATCAATGCGCTTTTCCAGCGGTTTAAATCCTTCTTCCTTTTTAATCGCTGATTTCTTTGATTCCTCTGATTCTTCATCAGAGTCTCCATCACCAGAATCGTCCTTTTCATCAGAATCTTTGGCTTCTTCTTTCTTTTTCTTCTCCATTTCCTTGGCTGCTTTCACACTGTCTTTGTATGCTTCTGCATCATCAAGATTATAGCGAATATGGGCGTTACCAATCGACCAATGGATATTATTGGCTTCCCATCCCCATGCAGGAAATTGAGCACCAATATCTGTAAGCTTTTCTGTTGGGAAAGAACTTGAACCTCCAACTTTGATCGTAGGGGCCTCTCCACCAACTTGTGGAACGGTTACTACATACAGATCATAACCGAGCTGAGCCAGCGCCTGATCGCCTTCTGGTCCCATTCTGATCCAGGAAGCTCTTGGGCTGAATGTTGAGCCGGGAGCCGGACTTCCCTGTACTTTCAGATGCTCTTTCTCATCGGTTCCATCCCAGCGAATTGAAGTCAATCCGTTAAAGCTGGAAAGGAAAATTCGATCATTTCCTTTTACAAAGTGAGGATTTGAACGACCATTGCTGTAAGCGATGAAATTATCTTCACTCCCATCCGCACTTACCCAAACAAGATTGGATGTTCCCTTGAAAGCTGTTCTTTGAGTAGCGTTTCGGAATCCTTCTGAATCACCATTAACCAATACAATCTTTTTGCTGTCATTACTCCATGCGGGCTCCTGATAAACTCCATTATCTTTGTTCAGTTGTTTCAAACCTTTTCCGTTTGGTTTCACTTTATACACTTTTCCACCTTCTGGTTTCCAGGTAACAAAAGCGATCCAATTTCCATCTGGCGACCAAACCGGTTGTGCCTGAGTTTCATCAAGGTTTACCAATTTCTTTGGCGTTCCGTTAGGGAATGCCATCGTATAAACTTCGTTCAGGGCGGTGAAAGCGATCATTTTTCCATCAGGTGATGGAACTGCATCTCTGATCTGAGTAATGGTAAATTCATCACTGTCTGAAATCGGATATTCGAAATCAAGTTCAGGTCCAAGTTCGATACTTCCATTTACATTAAAAGGAATTTCAATGGCATCTCCTCCTTCTGTTGGGATTTTCCATATTTTTCCACCATAAGAAGCCACAACAAATTTATCATCTGGCGTGAACGAGATTCCCGGAAGCACATCGCGAGATGCTCTGGATTCCTGATCGTCATGCTGCACAGGATACGCCAACCAACGCTCGCTTCCTGTTTTCAGATCTCGGATCACCAAGCCTGTATGTTCGTCATGACGAGTTCCATACACCAACCACTTTCCATTATTGGATGGCGTTGCCCTGAATGTAGAACCGTATCGAGAAGCTTGAGTCGTCATATCTCCCGTTTCGCGATCGTAGGTTGCAATCTGATATTGAGGTAATGATGCGTTGTAATTCCATGTTCCGCTTCTTCTTGAAAACCAAACATATCTGCCATCAGGGCTGAAAGCACCTTCTGTCATTCTGAGATTATTCGGCTCTTTTACCAACGCTACCCCTGACCCTCCATCAACATGATACATCCAGATTTTATGATTCCCGGGGGAGTTTTTAGAAGCGATAATATATTTTCCATCAGGTGCCCACTCCGGAGATTGATATTCGTTGCTTTTTCCTTTGGTGATCTGTTTTTTCTCATTGTCTTCTGATGAGAGGTCAATCGTCCAAACTCCTTCTCCACCTGAAGCATCAGAAATAAATACTACTTTTTTGCCATCAGGACTGAATCTTGGCTGGCTGTCGAATTGCATTCCTTCCGTGATCTGTGTTGCTTCACCTCCTGAAATCGGCATCGTATATAAATCTCCCAGAAAATCGAATACGATGGTTTCTCCATCCGGGCTCACATCCAGTGCAATCCAGGAACCTTCATTTAGATTGAAAGAGAATTCTCGCCCTGCTTTAAGAGGCAGATCTCCATTCTTGATTTTATTTTCTGTTGAATCCGAATCGGCCGGTTCATCCTGCGCAGCAACATTCATGGAAAGAAATCCCACAAAAAACAGAATTGAAAAAACAGGGGTTATAAATCGAAATAGTTTTCTGAAACGGGATTGAGTAAACATAGAATAATAGTTAGTAGTTGTTAACTCATGAATCTAAATAATTTGAACGCATAGCCCAACCGTTTTACAAGAGATAACAAAGGCGGGTTTCATGAGCTGAAAGCAAGCTCTTGTTCAATCCGCCGGATCAGTGTTAGCTGCGTTCTGTTTTTTGGA
>CAXBHO010000041.1:0-30566 GCA_963975485.1 uncultured Balneola sp.
AAAGTTTGAGTCCCGCAACAGCATGTCGATACATACATTCTAAGGTTTTAGTTTAAAGCTCAGAAACTTCACGCATAGAATTTTTATTCAAAAGTACAACCTCCTATATTTACCCACAAGGTTTCCCGTAGAACCATTTTTAATTTATCTGAAAGCTTACAAAAAAAGTCAAAATTCGTTTTTCTGCTGTACTGTTTTGTAAGCTCGATATCTGATACAAATTCGAAGCATGGAGATTTAATACTCTTAGTTGGTAATTCAAGCAGCTCTGAGATTATTCTTGTTTCATCACTAACGATTAAAGGAAAGAACAGGTTTACACAAAGAGCTTGAGATGAATTAAGATGATGAAAATATTTGTGATAACTAATTTTGGATAAGTCCGAATTGAAAAAATCACTCCGGTAGTGTTTTATCACATTAAGATGCTTCAAATCTTTTGGTAAAATGTGATCATATTTCAATTCATCCCCTCGATAATTGTATATTCCCGGTTTTTTGATTTGCAGTTTATGGTGCTTATAATTACAAAGATTTTCTTTTACGATCTTTTGAAAATTCAATCTTTTATTTACCCCTATTATTTTGGTGCTCCGTAAACTATAAATAAAACGTTTCCATCTGACATATAATCCAGCTTGAATTCATATTCAGCAAGTTCTATAAACATGCTAGTCCCCCAATCATCATCTTCCCAAGAACCCTGACTTACGACACCTAACTTTTCCATAGATTCACTCATTGATTTTTTAAAGTTGTCCAAAGTCGTGTAACTATTCATGCTAATAGCTCTAACTATTGCATCAGAATCACCACCAGTAGCATTAACATTTACCTCTTCCCCCATATATTCATTCGAAAAATATAAAAGCAACCAATTGATAGCATCATTGGGCGTTTTTGATTTTGATATTGTTACTTCTGATAAAGACTTGCCGCTGGTTAATTCATTAAACCTTTCAGACACGTTTGGTTCAACATGAATAATTTGAAAAATTCCAACATTTTCTTGATATGATAATTGAAAATAATATTGATCAATTTTGATTCTTGAACGAAATGAAGAACCATGTAACATTCGCGAAGCATCAGTATCTCCTTCACCAATTGTCCATCTTTGGGTGTAAGAAATTCCGTTTTTCTCAAAAAACTCATTAGTTCTGTCCCTAATAACACGTCTTGCGATAGGTTCACCAGGGCCAAAGTAAATCCCTCTTGTTAATGGATTTGATTTTTTAATATCTGGGTTTGTTATTTCTGTTCCATAGAGCCATTCAGTTAGTTCTGTGGCTATTTCATCGATTGTTTGCTCTGCTGTTTGAGCAATAACTGTATTTGAAAAACAGAGTATTAAAATACCGGAAAGTATTTGTAGTGTTATAATATCTTTAAACGAAGTCATAATTACTTTTTTATTACCCTTGGTTTAATAGCTTTTGTTTTTGGATTACAAACTCCTGTTCCGATAGAATTCCACTTTTCTTCAATTCAGCTAATTTTTGAAGTTCATCAGCAACAGAAAAATGAGTTCCAGATTTAACATCAACTTCTTTTTTTATTTCCTTTTGTTCTTTTAGATCGGTTGGATTTTTGTATTTAGAAGACAAATTTTTCATCATGAAATCGTAGACTTTCCCCGCTGAATTACTCGTAGTTGAGAATAATGCCATTCTTTCATTTTCACCATCCAAATATTCGATAGAAAGAATATGTTCAGCTTTATCTAAAAAGGCAGATAAACCGCCAGCAACAGCTCCAGCTTTACCAAAAAATAAACCACCAAGAGCGGCATTTCCTATGATAGATTGAGTATTATTTTCTTTGATATCATGACTATGTTCTATAGTCCAGAAATTAAATTGATTTTCTCTTAAACCAATACGTAGTGAGTTTGTTAACCCTGTAGTAAATTCAAACTCCAATCCCATTGGTTTCTTCCTTACAATCACTGGTGAAGTATCTGTATTGAGTTTTCCTGAATTCTTCATTCTATCTAATTCAGGTACCCCAGCTAAGTATTTTACTTTATGAATGATGTGATTACTCTTTTTCCCTGCTTCAAATATCCCGTACTGACCAAGTACTTTATTGATTACTTTTTTATTGTAAACTTTCATATCAATTGATTTCTGAATTCGATTAGAAACATAACAGTCTTGCAAATAAGCGGAGCAGGTTCTCAGTTTTAGTTGAAGTAAGGGAATTATTTTCTTACCCACAAGCGAAAATACAACCCCGACTGCTTCCGCTTGAAACGCTTGTTAGGTGAAAACTGAAAAATACCGAACTACCAAAACAGAACGTAAAACCAAGAACACACGAGTAACCCGACATTGTGTACGTTGGCTGGGCAGGCAAACCGGTAGCGTGGATTAGGCTTTTTGAACAACGGCTGTGGCGCTGATGATAGGTAGAAAAAAATGGAAACCACTTAACAGCTGAAATTTTGGATAAAAAACACACGCAGATTACCCGCCTAAAAGTGGCAACCCACAACCAACGATCAAAACTTTTTTTAACAGAACAGAAACGAGAAAAGGCTCAGCAAAAACCACCACGAAATGAACACGCCTGAACAGACACATAACATATTACTGATGAATATTTCATCTTTAGCAAGATATATAAATTTCTGAAAATATCATCTTTTCAAAACATTAAGCAATTGTTTGTGCGTGCTTTATGATCAAAAAGTATCGATAAGTAGTTCCTATAAATCGGCTGCTAAAAATATTTTTAAACTTTTTTTGTAAGGAATTCAATCGAAACAGTCTTACTAAGAACCAAGGTTTGGTAAATCACAAAGAACAAACTTCAAATCCCAAACAAATGGCAAATTACAATCTTGAAAACAGAACGCTCGAGTTTGCGAAGACTACTAGAGCATTTGTAAAAGTGCTTCCAAGATGTACTTCTAATTTTGAAGATGGAAAGCAATTAATCCGATCTTCAGGATCAATCGGTGCCAATTATATTGAAGCCAATGAAGCACTAAGCAAGAAAGACTTCAAAATGAGAGTTAAGATTTCAAGAAAAGAAGCAAAGGAGTCTGCTTATTGGCTCAAACTTGTTGATGTTCAGAATAATTCTGAACTTGAAAAACAAAGACTCGTTTTAATAAAAGACTCGTTTTAATAGATGAGGCTACACAGTTATTAAAGATTTTATCTTCAATAATTCTAAAAACTGCCTGATTTAAATTAAGTTTGGAATTTGTAGTTTGAAAATTGGGATTTGAAAAAAATTAAGAAATAATTTTTTTCTTACATATATCGAACATATATTCTTTCGCAGCATAAGATGACACGATATGACACCCTGCCTTGTTAACTTTGCAGTAAATAAATTCAAAAAAAATTGTAATCATGGCTGACTCAAAAGAAAAATCAAAAGCGATCGACATTGCCGTTGGGCAAATTGAAAAACAACACGGAAAAGGAACCATCATGAGGCTTGGCGGAGACGCTATCCAGGATGTGGATGTCATCTCAACCGGTTCTATTATGGTTGATTATGCGTTAGGAGTTCAAGGTGTACCTCGTGGTAGAGTTACAGAAATCTATGGACCAGAAGCCAGTGGTAAAACTACTTTAGCGCTTCAGGTAATTGCTCAGGCGCAGAAAAATGGCGGTTATGCTGCTTTTATTGATGCGGAACATGCGTTCGATGCACGTTATGCAAAAGCACTCGGAATTAAAGTAGATGAATTGTTAGTCTCTCAACCGGATAACGGTGAGCAGGCGTTAGAAATAACAGAAACATTGATACGCTCGGGCGCAATCGATGTTATTGTGGTGGATTCTGTAGCTGCTTTGGTTCCCCGTGCAGAACTTGAAGGCGAAATGGGTGACTCACACATGGGCCTTCAAGCAAGATTGATGTCGCAAGCGCTCAGAAAAATCACAGGTATTGTAAGCAAATCTCATACTTCTTGTATTTTCATTAACCAGGTTCGTGAGAAAATCGGCGTTATGTTTGGAAATCCTGAAACCACTACTGGTGGGCGTGCACTTAAATTTTATTCTTCTGTCCGTTTAGACATCCGTAGAATTGGAGCTATCAAAAAAGGTGACGAAGTAGTTGGAAACCGAACGAAAGTGAAAGTCGCCAAAAACAAAGTGGCCCCTCCTTTCAAAGTGGTTGAATTTAATATTATGTATGGAAAAGGAACTTCGTTGATTGCTGAAATTCTTGATTTGGCTGTAGAATTTGACGTGATCGAGAAACGTGGTAGTTGGTTTCGTTACGATGGCGAACCAATCGGCCAAGGAGCGGATGCCGCAATGCAATTTCTGGAAGAAGATCCGAAGCTATGTGATAAGATCGAAAAAATTGTACGTGCTAAACTAAGAGGTGAAGATTTGGATGAGCCAATTCCGGATGCTTCCAAAGAAAAAGAAGAAAAACCTGAAAAGGTTGAAGCTTGATCTGTCCTATTCAAATTCAAAAGCTCTGTTCTTAACCAACAGAGCTTTTTATTTATCCAGATATGGGTTATAAAAAAAATACATATTCCAAGAAAGAGCCTGATCTACCGGTTAAGATCCATCGTATAGAAGTTCAGAAAAAAAATGCTTTTCGATATTCTTTGTATTCTGAAGGTGGTTTCATAACCGGTGTTTCTGATTCTACCCTCACCAAACAGGACCTTAAAAAAGGAACGCTGATTAATAGAGAGTTATATGCACTCATTCAAAATGAAGAACAAAGATGGACGATCAGAGAATATTTAATTCGGTTACTTGGGGCAAGAGATCATGCCGGTCATGAATTAAAACTCAAGGGATTAAAAAAAGGATATGACTCCGGGATATTAGATCAAATCATATCAGAATTTGAAGAAAAGGAGTATATAAATAATTACGCCTTTGCAAAAAAATATACCCATGATAAATTCAGGTTTAATCAATGGGGATCTAATAAGATCAAAACTGAACTGATCGGTAAAGGAATTGATAAAAAAGTTATTGAACAGGTTTTAGATGAGGAAATTGAACATGAGGATGTTATTGAGTCTATCAGAACTCTCATTAAAAAAAAGAAACCGGCTATACTTCGAACAGAAAAAGAAAAAAGAAGAAAAAAAATATTCGATTTTTTAGTTAGAAAAGGATACGATTCTAATGTTATATTAAAAGAGATTGACGGCTTACTTGAACAAGTGAATATATGAAAAACATCACCTTAGAACGTATTGTTAAATTTGCAATCGGAATTGCCGCACTGGTACTTCTTGGTTGGATATTAGTGAAGCTTGGTAACTTGGTGCTTTACTTGGTTTTGGCTCTTATACTTAGTTACGTGCTAGACCCAATTGTAAATTGGTTACAGCGCAACAAGATCCACAGAACATTTGCCATTACCCTTACCCTTTCTGCTGTAATTCTTGTTTTCGTATATGCTTCCACTACAGTAATTCCTAAAGTTGCTGAACAAATGGTGCAGCTTGCCGGTCAACTTGATATTCAAAATATAGAAATGATCGCTAACAGAGTGGAAACAAAACTTAGTGAGGACTATGAATTTATTCCGAATGGTTTTCTAAGTGATAATCTCTCACAAGTCTTGAACTCTTTATTCAATTTTGATCAGTTTTCTTCGGTATTTAGTAATGTAGTCGGCGTTTTTACGGATATTTTTTCTGCAATTCTGGTAGTTCCTTTTGCAGCTTTTTTCTTTTTAAAAGACGGTTCAAAAATTCGTCGCGATCTGCTACAACTTATACCAAATAAGTATTTCGAAACATCACTTACTCTCATCGATAAAATCGAGAAACGGTTAGGTCTTTACTTTAGAAGCGTATTGTTGCAAAGTATTTTAGTAGCTGCGAGTTCTTGGGCTACTCTTTCAATTGCCGGGTTGGATAACTCTCTGTCTGTTGGTATCGCTGTTGGGTTGGCCAACACTATTCCTTACTTCGGTCCAATTATCGGTTATGTACTTTCTATTATTATTTCAATTATAGAAACGGGTGATTTTTCTTTAGTACTGGCGTGTATCTTGGCGATCTTTATTGTTCAAATGTTGGATAACATAGTTTTTCAACCTCTGCTTTTTTCCCGATCTGCTGATATGCATCCCGTTGCTATTCTCTTTATCATTTTAGTAGGTGCTGAAGTAGCCGGAATCTTAGGCATGTTGGTTGCTATCCCTCTCGCAACTATTGTTCGTATAACTATTTTACAGATTATCTGGAGTTTCAATAATTATCATGTATTTAACCAAGAAATAGAGATCGTAAAAAATCCTTCAGGTTAGCTATATCTCTTCTGATTAGCACCCAAACTTTGTGTATCTTGAAGCACCAATTCCGGGAATGTTAAATCCATTATTTTTTTGAAGAATCTTGTTGTTTTTGCCTCTGGTTCAGGTTCAAACTTTCAGTCTATTATTGATGCTATTTCTGATGAGAAATTAGACGCTAATATTGTTGGATTTATTTCAAATAAAGAATCTGCTTTTGCTGTAGAGAGAGCGAAAAAAAATAATATACCGGTATTCATTATTTCTCCTTCAGCTTTTGATAAGGAGAAAGAATATTCCTCATTGATTTTGGAAAAGCTTAAATCTTGGAATGCCCAGGTTTTAATACTTGCGGGATATGTAAAAAAAATACCGGGAGAAGTGATCTCTACTTTTAAAAATAATATTCTAAATATACATCCCTCTTTATTACCAAAATATGGTGGTAAAGGGTTTTATGGGTTAAAAGTACATGAAGCAGTTATAGAAAATAAAGAAATTGAAACAGGCTGTACCGTTCATATTGTTACAGAAGAATATGATAAGGGACCAATATTAGGACAATCAATTGTTGAAGTTTTACCAACTGATACGCCTGACAGTTTAGCAAAAAAAGTGTTGGAAAAAGAGCATGAACTTTTTCCTTTGGTAATTAAGAAACATCTACAAACTCAAAATTAAGTAATAAAGTGGCTTTAAAACCTCTATCAACTTTACCTAAAAACCCATTAAAAATTAACCGAGCTTTACTTTCTGTATCTGATAAAACAGGTATTATCGAATTAGCTGTTGCTCTATATAAAAGTGGCGTTGAACTTATTTCTACAGGAGGAACAGCTAAAGTTATTTCTGAAGCCGGTATTCCCGTTAAAGATGTTTCTGAAATAACAGGGTTTGAAGAGTGCTTAGATGGCAGAGTAAAAACGTTGCACCCACTCGTACATGGAGGAATTTTAGCCAGAACCAGTAATGATAATGATGTTCAAGAAATTAAAGATCTTGGAATTTCTCCAATCGAACTTGTTGTTGTAAACCTTTATCCCTTTAAAAGTAAAATCAGAGAAGTCGAAATTACTCCGGCTATTGCAACCAAGTTTATTGATATCGGCGGGCCTACTATGATGCGCGCGGCCGCAAAAAATTTCGCTCATGTTGTAATTTTAAGTAAACCGGATCAATACAAAGATTTTATTTTTGAATTGAATAAAGAAATGGGCATTTCTTTTGAGATGCGTCAACGTCTTGCTAAAGATTCGTTTAATCAAACTGCTGATTATGACTCTGCAATTGCTAATTACTTTAATGAATTAGTAAATGAAGAGCCTGTAAAACAGTTCAACGTTTCAGTTCCACTTTCTCAGGAACTTCGGTATGGAGAAAATCCTCATCAAAAAGCAGCGGTTTATGGTGAGCAGGAATCAATCATAGATTGCTTTCATGGAAAACAGTTGAGTTACAATAATTTTATCGATGTTGATGCTGCATTAAATATTATAGCTTCTTTTAGTGATGATAATCCAACTTGTGCTATTATAAAACATACCATTCCTTGTGGAGTTGGTATTGGTAATTCTCTTGAAGAAGCTTATAAAAAAGCATTTAGTACTGATACGGTCTCCCCTTTTGGAGGAATTGTAGTAGTAAACAAAAAATTGGATCTTAAAACCGCAAAAGCAATAGACGAAATTTTCACTGAGATTATTATCGCTCCTAATTATGAGGAGGACGCTCTTGAGTTATTAACTCATAAAAAAAACAGGCGCTTAATTCTGATCAAAAAGCAGCTATCCGAAGTACATACGAAATCCTTCCGATCAATATTTGGTGGGTTATTAACTCAAGATGCTGATCTGGAACCAATTAATACCAAAGAATTCAAAGTTGTAACAGAAAGAGAACCAACCAAAGAAGAAATGAATGATCTCCTCTTTGCTTGGAAAACGGTTCTTCATGTGAAATCTAATGCTATTGTTTATGCAAAAGCAGGCAGAACACTAGGTATTGGATCTGGGCAAACGAGTCGAGTTGACTCCTCAGAAATTGCGGTTGAAAAAGCTAAAAAAGAAGGCTTGGATCTTGAAGGATCAGCCATTGCTTCCGATGCTTTTTTCCCATTTTCAGACGGTATTGAAGCTGCCGCAAAAGCTGGAGCAAAAGCAGTGATACAACCTGGTGGAAGCATAAGAGACGAGGAAGTAATCGCTAAAGCAAATGAGTTTGGAATGACAATGATTTTTACAGGAAAACGACATTTCAAACATTAAAAATAATATTTCGCAAATACACTCTCATTCTCGTATTTTTCTGAAATATACTAATCAGCACTTTTAAACATCTACTATTTTGGCAATGTCTGATAATTACGGAATTCCATCCCCAGCTTCTTCAAAGAATAAACAGAAAAAGGGTCTTCTAGACTTTTTATATACTGATATTGCAATTGATTTAGGTACGGCTAATACTTTGATTTATGCTCGGGGACAAGGCATTGTTTTGGATGAACCTAGTATTGTAGCGCTCAACCAAAACAATATTCCGGTTACTACCGGCCACGAAGCTCGATTAATGCATGAAAAAACACACAAAAATATCAGAACTGTACGTCCACTTAGAGATGGTGTAATTGCTGATTTTGAAGTTGCAGAGCATATGATTCGCGGGATGATCAAAAAGGTTAAGATGAAATGGTATTCATCCACCCGCCAAATGGTTATCTGCGTTCCTAGTGGAATTACAGAAGTTGAACGAAGAGCGGTAAGAGACAGTGCTGAACATGCAGGAGCTAAAGAAGTATATTTAGTAGATGAGCCAATGGCTGCGGCAATTGGTATTGGTCTAGATGTTCATGAACCGGTTGGAAGCATGATTGTTGATATTGGTGGTGGAACTACTGAAATTGCTGTTATTGCACTTTCCGGAATTGTTTACGCTCAATCAGTTAGATTGGGTGGTGATGAATTGAATGATGATATCATCAACTATTTCAGAAGGAATCATAACTTACTTATTGGTGAACGAACTGCTGAAAAGATCAAATGTGAAATCGGTTCTGCTGCTCCTCTTGATGAAGAGCTTGAAATGATCACAAAAGGACGTGATTTGGTAAATGGTGTTCCAAGAACCAGACATATCACCTCGAAAGATGCTCGTGAAGCAATCGCAGAATCAGTAAACACCATCGTAGAATCTATCACAAAATCGCTGGAGCAAACACCTCCTGAACTTTCAGCAGATATTTTAGACAGAGGTATCATGCTTACGGGTGGTGGCGCTCTTCTTAAAAACCTTGATAAACTTATCATGGAAACTACTGATCTTCCTGTTCATATTGCGGAAGATCCTCTTACTGCCGTTGTTAGAGGTACAGGAGCAATTTTAGAAAACCTCGATTATTACCGCCCGGTGATTTCTTAATCAAATTGATGAATGCAATTTAAAACTCTTAAAGTTGGAGAAGCCAAAGATTATATAATTACTGCTTTCCTCATTTTACTTTCAGTTACCATAGCTGTGAGCAGAAATCAAGGCGGTGTGCATAGTTTGCGTCAACTTTCTGCTGTAACAGTTAGCATTTTGCAAACTCCCCTTGCTAACATCAGAGTTTATCGCCAGGCTTTAAAAACCAATACTTATCTACAGAGACAGAATATTCTTCTTCAGGATGAATTAAGTAAGCTAAGAGCCATTGAACAAGAAAATTTAGAACTTCGACAACTCCTGGCATTTCAAGATTCTTCAGAGTTTAAACTTATCCCAACTCTTATAATTGGTAAAGATTTAAACGGTATTAACAAAAGTCTTACTATTAATTCAGGAAGCTCAGACGGCATAAAAAAAGGCATGCCTTTGGTTACTTCTGATGGCTTACTTGGCAAAGTGGTATTAACAACGTCTGGTTACTCAAAAGTACTTCCATATATGAATAGTTTGTTTAGAGTGAGTGCGTTGATACAAGAGAATCAGGCTCCGGGAATTGTATCCTGGAATGGAGAAAGCCTCACTGAAATGGTTATCGATTTTATCCCGCAAACAATTCCTGTTGAAGAAGGCTATACCGTGGTAACATCCGGGTTTAGTAATGAATTACCGCCGGGAATTCCTATTGGATCCGTAATTCGTACAGAAATTGAAGAAGGAAAGGAAACTCAACGCATATACTTAAAACCCTTTGCTTCCTTAGAACAAGCTTCAGAAGGTTTTATTATTAACTTCTCTCCTGATTCTTCTCTTATTAAACTTAATGATCAATTTGAGGAGATTTTTGAATGAGAAAGAATGTCATCAAACATATTGGATTTGGTATCCTTTTTGTTTTATCTCAATATTTGATCTTTCAATATTTAACCATCTTTGGTGCATTAGCAGATCCATTATTAGTTTTTCTTATGTGGATTGCTGTAAGATACAAAAGACATGAAGTGCTCTTTTTTGCGGCAGGTCTTGGTCTATTTCAAGATGCTTTGTTTGATGTTTGGGGGTTAAATATGTTTACCAAAACTTTAACTCTATTTCTGGTGTATAAAGTTATATCACGCAATTCAGAAGTTAGGTTACTCATCTGGCAAGTTTTTGGATTCCTCTTTGTGGCTGCTTTTATCCATAATATATTTTATCTCGGATTTTCTTATTTCTTAGATGCCTATAGTTATTCTTTTTCTCCTATAATTTTATTAATTGGAAGTAGTTTATATACTGCATTAATAGGTAGTATTCTCCACATCCTAAAAGGCGATTCGAAGTAATGAATAATTCTTCAAACAGAACCAAGACCTCAATATTTGCTCTTCAAGCGATAATGGTAGTGAGCTGTTTAACTATTCTTGGGCGAGTATTTTTTTTGCAAATTGTTCAATATGACATTTATGACGAGCTTGGAGAAAAAAATTCAATCCGACAAGAATATGTAGAAGCTGCTCGAGGTTTGATATACGACAGAAATGGAGTACTACTAGTAGATAATCAACCTATTTATTCGATTACCATAACTCCTGTTAATTTCGAAGATAAAAATATTCCTCTTTTAGCAAATCTTTTAGAAGAACCGGATAGCCTTATTACTGCATTAGTAGATGATGCTAAGAAATATTCCCGATTTAGAACCTCAAAACTGATTACTGATATTGATTTTAAAGCTTTTTCCTTAATTCAGGAAAACCTTTGGCAACTTCCGGGAATAGGTCATCAAATAGATAGCAAAAGAAACTATCCTACGGAAATGACCGGTTCGCATATCTTTGGATATCTTAGAGAAGCAGATGAAACTGATTATAGAGATACCGAATCAATTAGACTTGGAGATAAAATTGGTAAAAGCGGATTAGAATTAATTTACCAGGATAATTTAAAAGGAGAGCTTGGAATAAATTATCTAAAAGTTAATGCATTAGGTCAATCATTGGGTAAATTTACGGAGCAGAAAACAACAAAACCTCCTGTTCAAGGCGATAACCTCATTACTACCATTGATGCAGATCTTCAAATTTTTGCAGAAAAGTTAATGAAAGGTAAAAGTGGCGGTGTTGTGGCCATAAATCCACATAATGGAGAAATCTTAGCCTTAGTAAGTTCTCCGGAGTACGAAGTACAGAAATTAGCAGGAAGAATCGATAAAGAATATTGGCAATACATTAATTCAGATTCTACACGTCCACTCTACAATAGAGCTATTTCCAGCAGACAACCTCCCGGCTCCACATTTAAGCCCTTGATGGGAATAATTGGGATGCACTTAGGAATTGTAACACCTAATACTGAGATTTATAATAGTGGTTACTATATGAGAGGAAGACCATATAAAGATCTTGCTGATCCCGGGCTTTATAACTTGGAATCAGCTATAGCTCACTCAAGCAATACATACTTTTTAACAGTTATGGATAAGATTGCTACAACAGGCAACTTAAATAACTGGAGTAGATTAGCTAAAGATTTTGGCTTAGGTGTACCAAATAAAATTGATTTACCAAGTGCGAATCGCGGAATTTTACCTGATAGTGCCTATTTAGATCAACGTTATGGAAAACGAAAATGGGGGCTTGGTGATGTCCTTAACTTTGGTATTGGTCAAGGCTTGGTTTCAGCATCTCCTCTTCAAATTGCTCAAATGACAAGCACTATTGTGAATGGTGGTTATAAGATTGAACCTCATCTAATTAGGGCTACTAAAAAAGCAGATGGCACCATTGAGCAAAGAGAAAAAAAAGTAGAAAAAATTAGCTGGGTTAAAGATGAATATCTTATTACAGTGAAAAATGGAATGAGAAGAAATGTTCTTGAAGGAAGTGGTAGATTCTATGCAGAGGTTCCCGGTATTGAAGTATCGGGGAAAACGGGTACTGCCCAGAACCCGTTTGGGTTCTCGCATGGTTGGTACACCTCTTTTGCGCCGTCTCAGAATCCAGAATTAGTTGTAACGGTATTTTTAGAAAATGCTGGGTGGGCATCAATTTCAGCCGTTCCTATTGCTTCTTTGATTTTGGAAAAATATCTAAAGGGAGACGTTGAACGTGAATGGCTTGTTAATTATGTGCTAAACTTCGTGCCTAAAGAAGATAACTCTCAAGCATCGGCAACAATCAATGAATAATATTCGTGATTTAAACTGGAGCATAATTGGAGCATGGCTTTTATTGGCCACTATTGGTTTAGTTGCTATTTTTAGCGCTACTCAAGGACCCGTCTCAGAATTTCTGCCGAATTATATCCAGAATAATTTTGCTAAGCAGCTCGTTTGGGTTGCTCTATCTATTGTTTTGGTTTTAGGGTTTCAGTTCTTCACTCCTCGTTCCTATATGCAGTTCTCTTATATCTTTTATGGGATTGGGATAATTTTAATGATTTCAACTCTTCTCTTTGGAACAGAGATAAATGGAGCTAAAAGCTGGCTAAGATTGGGACCGTTTAATCTTCAAACAAGTGAGTTGATGAAGATTGCAACTATTCTTGCGACCGCTCAATATCTAACAAGTAGAAGAAATATTACGGCTGAGAATATTCGTTATGCATTTATTGCGGTGTTAATGATTCTTGTTCCAACTGCTTTTGTGATTTTTCAGAATGATTTTGGAACAGCTATTGTATTTTTAGCTCTTATTCCTGTAATGCTTTTCTGGTCGGGCTTACCTTATGGAGTATCAATTTTTATAGTTTCTCCTGCAGCAATATTATATCTAACTGTTTTTGATTGGAAACTTGGAGCTCTTGCTACCATCCTGATTACAGTACTAATTTTTATCGTTCAAAAGCGAGTTTGGCTTACCGTAACCTCATTAATTACTGGAATAGTGACTGTAGTAGGAGTCAATTTAGCGTTAACCGATATACTTCAACCACACCAAGTAGGTAGAATTACTGCATTTACAAATCCTGCTTTTGATCCAACCGGAGCAGGATGGAATGTTATACAAGCTAAAACGGCTATTGGCTCAGGAGGCTTGCTTGGCAAAGGATTTATGGAAGGAACGCAAACACAGTTAAAATTTCTTCCCGAACAATGGACCGATTTTATATCCGGTGTAATAGGGGAAGAATTCGGCTTTGTAGGGCTCGGACTCTTAATAGTAACCTTTTTATTTTTATTTCTGAAGCTCTTGAAGTTAGCAGGCAACCACAAGCACCCTTTTGCTCAACTGGTAACGGTAAGCGTAACTGCTGTCTTTTTTATCCATTTTTTAATCAACTTAGCAAGTGCAACTGCTTTATTACCGGTTATCGGTATTCCATTGCCTTTTGTGAGCTATGGTGGATCGGCTTTTATAACAAATTCATTGATGCTGGCAATTTGTTTAAATATGGATTTTCATAAAAGGGACTTCAGTATCTACCGTTAGCCTTTTTGATATTTCTTCTGCGTTCCAAGATTAAATCCAACTCTATGGTGTGGAGTAATACCAAATTCCTCTAAGGCTTTTTTATGTTTGGGAGTTGGGTAGCCTACATTTTTATCCCAGCCAAATTCAGGATACTCTTTATGTAATCTTTTCATGTAACGATCTCGATAATTCTTTGCTAAAATGGAAGCCGCCCCAATAGATATTGACTTATCATCCCCTTTTATGATACAACTATGAGGAGTAAATGAGCTGGTATATCGATTGCCATCTATCAATAAATAATCAGGTTTTGCGTCCTGTTCTTCCGCACACTTTTGCATAGTGTTTATAGAAGCCCATAGAATATTTAGGTCAAAAATCTCCCTGAGTGTTCCTTCCTGAATGGTATAAAAAAGTGCTTTTTCTTTTATCTCTTCCTCTAAAATCAATCTGTTTCGTTCATTTATTTGTTTGCTATCTTTGATTCCTTTTATCTCCACTCCCTCTTTAAAAATAACTCCTGCGGCAACAACCGGACCTGAAAGGCAACCTCTTCCTACTTCATCAATTCCCATCACTCGTTTAAAGCCTTCATTCCAAAGCTGTCTTTCTATCTTTGCTCGATCCTTGATCATATTCTATATATTTTATAAAGGGAATGGAACTGATTCTGATTCAGATGTATTTAACTAATAAAATAAGATATGAATTTTAAATACACACAATGGAATAAGCGATTTGGCAACGGAAAAAATTCCAAGCCTTTTGATACTCTTTGGAATTTATTTCAAGAACTTCTAACCATATCTAGTGGAGATGTAGATCAAGCTTTGAAATGGCTTACTGAGCTAGACAAAGAATATAGAATTACTGAGCAGTTTGATGAAGATTACTCTATGGGCGATTTCATGGAAGACATGCAGGATCGTGGTTACATAGAGAAGGATAATACTCTGAATAAAGTTGTTATTACTCGCAAGACAGAACGAAGCCTACGCCAAAAATCCCTTGAAGAAATATTTAAAAACCTTGAAAAAGGGGGTTTAGGATCTCATAAAACACCACATACTGGAAAAGGGCTTGAACGACAACCTGAAACTAAAAAGTGGAATCCGGGAAGCGATATCGGCCAAATCGATTCAGTGGGCACAATGCTAAATATGTTGAATCATAGCTCTATTGATAATGTAAATTTACATGAAGATGACATTAGTGTTTATGATACGGATCATTATACCTCTGTTTCTACGGTGCTATTAATCGATATTAGTCATTCAATGATCCTTTATGGTGAAGATCGTATCACCCCTGCAAAAAAAGTAGCTATGGCATTGTCTGAGTTAATTATGACAAACTATGCTAAGGATTCACTCGACATCATCGTATTCGGTAATGAAGCTTGGGAAATTTCTATTAAAGATCTTCCCTACTTAAAAGTAGGACCATTTCACACTAATACATTGCAAGGTCTTGAAAGGGCCAGGCATCTCCTTCAACGAAAGAAATTTTCAAACAAACAGATCTTTATGATTACAGACGGAAAACCGTCATGCATAATTGAAAATGGAAGGCTTTATAAAAATAGTTTTGGGTTAGACCGTAAAATTGTAAACAAAGTTTTAGATGAAGCTGTAAAATGCAGAAGAGAACAAATTCCTATCACTACATTTATGATTGCCAGCGATCCCTATCTGCAAAATTTTGTACGTGAGATGACGGAAACCAACAAAGGAAAAGCTTATTTTGCTTCATTAGACAATTTGGGTGAATATATTTTTGAAGATTATATTCAGAATCGAAAAAAAAATGTGAACTAAAAAAGCCACTACAAAAAATTATAGTGGCTTTTGATAATTTATCCGGGAATAGAAATTAAATTCCTAATTCTACCATTACAGCATCAGTAATATTATATTTCGTAGCGTATTCTTGAGACGCATATAGAATTACCATATCACCTGTGCTTGTAACTGTGTTTAACACGTAAGATAACTCCATTTTTTTAGCAACAGCATCAATTGCTTGCCCTATTTGTTGCTGTAAAGGACCTAACAATTCATTTCTTTTTTGCTGAACAGCAGTATTTGCATCTCTTTGTGATTGCTCGAAATCAGTTTGCATTTTTGATAATTTTTCTTCTTCAGCTTTTTTAGCTGTTGCTGAAATTACATCTTTTTTTTGCTCATAAAGAGTAAATGCTTGTACAATCGCTGCTTCTTCATTCGCTAACATAGAACGTTGACGATCTTCAAAATTCTTAAGTCTTTGCTGAATTGCTTTCATTTCGGGCATTCTATTTAAAATTGCTTGAGGATTTACAAATCCAATTTTTGTTTCTTGTGCTTGTAAATTAGTAGCAAGTAACGCCCCAAAAACTAGACATATACCAATTGAGAATTTTTTTAACATGATTCTTTAATTATTATTTTTTTATTTTTTCAATTACCAATTCTGTAATATCAATTTGTTCTTCGGATGCATAGAAAATGAATGCTCCTCCATTAATTGATCCTTCATTCAGCACTAAATCTAACCCTAAAGAATCAGCAACAATTTTTATTGTTTCAAATACCTTTTCTTCAACGGGTTGTAGTAAACTTACTTGTTTCTGCTGAACTTCATTTATACTTTTCTGTCTTTCAGCTTCAAATTCTTGACTTATAGAATCCGCTTTTGCAGTTAATTCAGACTGGCTTAAACTTTGACTGGTTAAGTTGTCAATTTGATTTTGATAAGACTGTGCTTTAATTGCCAGTAAAGAGTCTTTTTCAGCTAACAACATTCCTATTTCTTTATCAATTGCCTCTACTTCGGGTAAATTGGAAAGAATTAGCTCCGGATTTGTATAAGCTATTTTTAGTTGAGCTTGAGCCTCTAAACCCATTAACACAACTAATAAAGCTAATAATGATAGTTTTTTCATCTACTTTTATTCCATTTTTAATTGTTATTCTATTTCTATTCCTAATTCAAGAAGAATATCTTCATTCAAATTCCATTCACCTCTGGCGTAAACCATATAAATATCACCTGATCTGTCAAATACAAAGTCGTATCCATTTCTTTGTGCTACAGCTCTTACAGCAGCAAAAACTTGTCTTTGTATAGGCTCTAATAATTCTTTTTGCCTAGTGAAATATTCACCTTGAGGACCAAATTTTTGAGCTGTGAATGTATCTAACTGTTTCTTCCTATTATTTATTTCCTGAAGTTTTTCTTTTTTAATTTCTTCAGTATATAAAATTTCTTTAGCTCTGTAATCCTCTTCTAAAGATTCTATCTCTATTTTTTGGTTTTGAATTTCATTCTTCCAACCATCACTTAATATTTTCAGTCTCTGCTCAATCCCAACGTATTCAGGAATTTTTGAAAGCACAAAGTCTGATTCATAATAACCAATTTTTTGATCCTGAGCATTTATCAATCCATTTAATAAAATGGTAAAAAATAAAACACTGATATAGAGATAATTTCTATTCATTAAAAAGGAGCTCCAATATTAAACAAGAATTCCCATTCCCCGGCAGCTACACGAGGGTCAGCGCCCGTTACTCCATCAAATCTGTACCCATAGCTTAAATCAACCAACCCAAGTATCGGTAAAAATAACCTTACCCCAAAACCAGCCGACCGTTTAAGCTCAAATGGATCGTATTCGGAAAAGTCTAAGTATGAATTCCCTGCATCAACAAAGGTATATGGAATTAACTGTAATTGATCTGTTTGAACAGCTGGATAGCGCATTTCTAAGGTGAATTTATTAAACAAACGCCCACCGATCTGAACTCCATCTACAATAGGTGCAATACTTTGGCCAATACCACCGGGATATCCTCGCATATCGATATTATCATAAAGGAAACTCTGGCGCTGTTGTAATTGTGTACCCCCAATGAGGAATCTTTGAAAGTCACTTCTACGATCTTTTGTAAAATATCCAATATAACCAAAATCAGCAGTACTGGTTAAAACTAGTTTATCTACTAAAGGAAAATGACTTTGGTAATAAGATTTGATTTTGTAATAATCTGAAAAACCTTGAATTGGCAAAGCAATTTCACCAGAAATTCCAATTTTTGAACCTAAAGTGGGAGAAATAGGACTATCTACAGAGTTTCTTTCAAGAAGTTGCTCTATAGTAATCGAATTAGATATCCCTGCTCTTTGGAAGCCTGTTGTGCGAGTTACATCATACAGTTGGTAACCGAGTGTAGTTCTGGTTGAGAAGTAATCATCCGGCCATTTCAGCCTTTTACCAACAGAAACACTTCCTGAAAAAAGTTCACTTTTGCCGGCATTAAAGCCTCTACCATTAATTAGATTATAAGAAAAATTAATTCCTAAAGATGTTGGCTTACCACCTAACCAAGGCTCTACAAAGTTTATTGAATAACTCTGGTATCCTTGCCCTGTAACCTGAACTCCTAATGAAAGTTTTTGGCCATCGCCGGAAGGAATTGGTTTCCATCCTCCTTTCTCGAATGCCCTTTTAATAGAGAAGTTATTGAAATTAACCCTTGCAGAAATAATAGCTCCAATGGTTTGACCTCCATAACCTCCGGAAAACTCAAAATTATCTGTAGAAACAGATTCGTCTAACTGATAGCTAATATCTACTGTTTTATTACTAGGATTAGGAAGAACATCCGGCTGAAGGTTTTGAGCATCAAAATATCCTAACGTTCCAAGCTCTCTTATCGTCCTGATGATTGCTTCACGGCTATATTTATTTCCGGGAACAGTTCGAAGCGTTCTTCTTACCACATCATCATGAGTTTTAGTATTTCCTGTAAAAGAAACCTCTTTAACTCTGGCAATTTCATCTTCATAAATATCTATAGTGATGTCAACTGAATCTTTTGCTACTTTTTCAATTGTTGGAAAAGCATTAAAGAACAGATAACCAATATTTTGATATAAAGAAGTTACGTCTGTGCTACTTTCATTAAAATTTAAATTTTGATCAAACTTCTCTTGATCAAAAATATCTCCTTTTTCAAAACCCAGCGAGTAAGATAATTGCTCATTGGTGTAAACAGTGTTCCCATCCCACGATATATTTCTGACTTTATATTGAGGCCCTTCCGCTAACACAACTGTAACTCCTACTCCATCCAGGTCTTTAACGTAATTATATATAAATACCGAGTCATCCAATACTCTTATATCTGAATACCCATTTTTCCGATATAAGGCTAGAACATTATCTAATCCTTCCTCATAATCGCTTTCTTTATATACTTTCTTAGATAGGAACTTCCACCATTTATCTTCTTTTAGTGGCTTCATTTTTTTGGTAAGCTTTCGATCTGAAAAAGCTTTATTTCCTTCAAATTTGATATCTTTGACCTCGAGTCTCTCACCTGTATCAATTTTAAATATTAATCTTGATCTATTATCAATCTTTTTATCTGCAATTATTTTTGATTCAACTTTTGTGAACCAGTAGCCTTTTTCTTTATAGAATCTAAGAATGGTGTTCTCCGCCTTTGCAATGATTGCCTCAGTAATTGCAACTCCGGGGGTAATTATAATAAGATCTTTTAGATCTCTTCTTTGTGATCTCTTAACACCTTCAATTTTAACCTCAATAAGTCTTGGTTTCTCAGTAACTTTAATTATTAAGCTTATTTCAGAAGAAGTTTTCTCAGCGATTAAAACTTCTACATCCGAAAATAAACCAGCCCTGAATAATCGCTTTATCGCATCCGGGATATCTTCTCCGGGATAAGTAATTTCTCTTCCAACAGTTAAAGAGCTGGCATTAATAATAAATTGCTCACGAGTATTTTCATTTCCTTCTACAGAAACAGCTTTAATTGTAAACTCTTGAGGTGTAACTAGAGTTGGATCTGTGATCTCGAACTGATCCTGAGCTTGCAACCCTGTAAAAAATGACCCTATACTTAATATCAAAACTAAAACTGTAGCAACAATGATTCTTTTTAACAAACTAAATACTTCTTTTTTAGGATTCACTTATTCTTTTTTTCCAGTAAACGGGCGGCAAACCCTTTATCGTCTTTAGATGATTTAATTTTCCCAAACCTTCTATCTCTACTTTGATATGAATCTATAGCTTTATACAATTCATCTCTTCTAAAATCTGGCCAAAAACGTTCTGTCATATATAATTCTGAATATGCCAGTTGCCAAAGCAAAAAATTACTGATTCTATATTCACCACTAGTTCTTATAATAAGATCAGGATCCGGAACTTCGGCAGTTGATAAATGATCCGCAATCATTTGATCGTTAATCAACATTGGATCTAAACGCCCTTCTTTTACGTGGGTTGCAATTTTCTTTACTGCTTCGGTGATATCCCATCTTCCTGAATAACTCAACGCAAGACAAAGCTGCAGCCTGTCATTATGTTCTGTAAGATCTATGGCTTCTTGTAATTGTTTTTTGCAATCATCCGGAAAACGATCTGTTTGACCGATTGTAACTAACCGAATGTTATTTTCGTGAAGATTATCTGCTTCTTTTCTCAACGAAGAAACCAGTAAGCGCATTAATCCGCTAACTTCCGCTGACGGTCTTCCCCAATTTTCAGTGGAGAACGCATACAATGTTAAATACTTAACGCCTAGCTGAGCGCAGGATTCTGTAATATCTCGCACCGAATCTACACCGACTTTGTGCCCATGCAAGCGGATACTGCCTTTACTTCTGGCCCAGCGACCATTACCGTCCATAATAATAGCAATATGCTCTGGAATTTCGCCAGACTTTTTAAGTTCCAGTTGTTTTTCCTGATCTGCTTCGGTCTGTTCTGTATTTGTTAGTGTGAGTTTTTTCAAAAATTATAGCTGATTTTCAAGCCTTAAAAAATAGGCTAATAATCCCCATATATCAAGGCAAGATATCAAATCAGTCATTTAGTTTTTGTTGTAGTGAAATCATCTCTAATAAAGCCAACGCGGCTTCCCCGCCTTTGTTTCCTTTATCTCCAACTCTTTCCAATGCTTGTTTTACATTATCAGTTGTTAGTACTCCAAATGCAACAGGCTTCCCTTTTTTGAGATTAATATTCAAAATTCCTTGTGTTACAGCATCGCACACATACTCAAAATGAGGAGTTCCTCCTCTAATAACTACTCCAAGGGCGATAACTCCATCCAGCTCTTTAGCGTCCATTAAGCTTTGCACAGCAAGTGGTAGTTCAAATGAACCGGGGCAATGCGTAACTATAATATGCTCCTCAGCAACTCCATTTCCTTTAAGAACACTTAAAGCGCCGTCTAACATCTTTTCCGTAATACTGGAATTCCATCTTGAAACTACAATCCCCACTTTTGCATGTTCCGGCTTTGTGTCACCCTCAATATATGTTATACCCATTTTAGTCTTTTATTAAAACTGTTTGTTTTCTCTGTTTTGTCATCCTTTTCATTGAATCAACGTACTTCTGAGCAACCGCAACAATGCCTACATTTGAATGTCCTGATTCATAACTTCCGTGATAATCGCTCCCTCCTGTTCTCAATAAAGAGTGTTTATCACATAATTCTGTATAATAAACCTGTTTTCTATGATTATGGCTGGGGTGAATACATTCTATCCCATCAATACCAAGTTTAATAAATTCATCAACTTCTTCCATAGAATATAATCTTCCGGGATGAGCAAGGATTGCAGCTCCCCCTACATTTTTGATCATTTGTATCGCTTCTTTTGAAGTAGGATAATTACTTTCAATATCACCCAATTTTTCATTGCTTAAATACATTTTAAAAGCTTGATTGAAATTAGAAACATATCCCTTTTCAATAAGTATTTTCGCAATATGAGGTCTGCCCAAGTTCCCTCCATCTGCGCCTGCCCAAACTTCTTCATACTCTAAATCTATCTTTTGAGATCTCAGCGTTTGTACAATTCCTTTAATCCGTTCTGTTCTGGAACGCTTTTGTTCAGCTAAAAAATCAGCAAAATAGTTCGTTTCTGTTTCAAAATAATAAGCGAGTATATGCGACTCTTTATCATTAAAAACTGTGGTTACCTCTACTCCCGGAATTAACTCAATATCATATTTATCTGCAAAAGGTTTAGCTTGTTTATATCCCTCAAAAGTATCATGATCTGTTATTGAAACTGTTTTAAGTTTCTTTTCTACAGCAAGTTTTAATACTTCTTCCGGAGATAGTTGTCCATCAGAACAGGTAGTATGGATATGAAGATCGGCTTTATCCGGCATTACTCATTGCCTTTAAGCAAACTCTTAATCTGCTCCGGATTGTTGATAAGGTCAATCGCAGCACTCAATTGTATATCTTTTGAAAGTGAAGCATTTGTTTTAGCAGTCTGGCCACCACTTCGTGCTTTCAGCTCTAACCAGATCGTTTTCTCAATAAAAGATTTACTGTTATTTAATTCTGTTTCTTTTTGAACTTCCACAAGATCTCTGAGTTCTTCGATTTTTCTTTTTGAACCATTCACACTTGAGAGATCACTTTCTATAACATCTAAATAATCTTCGGTTTCGTTGGTAAAACTAAACTCTGATTTATCGAGGTATAGTTTGAATTCATTGAATAATCCTTGAGGAATTTTATCGAAACTATTATTCGAATTTTTAGCGAAATATTCAGTAGCAAAATCAAACAGTACCCCTTTTTGTAATAAAGAGATTTCCAGCAAACTTGGCTGATCGATCTCAACTAAAATATCGGGCTCGATACCTCTTCCTTCATTAACAGTTCTTCCATTCTTTGTCTTAAATACACTCGAAGATTCTTCTCTTTTCACAACTCCGGAGTTTCTCCCTTCATGGGTATAATCTATAGATTGAATACTTCTGCCACTTGGGATATAATAACGGGCAATTGTGATTTTTAAAGATGTGTTATAAGGAAGTGGCTTTACTATTTGCACCAATCCTTTTCCAAAACTTTGCTCACCTAAAACTACTGCTCTGTCTAAATCCTGAAGAGCTCCTGAAACCACTTCTGAGGCACTCGCACTACCTCCATTAACCAAAACTACAACCGGTTCATTAAAAAGTATAGGTTCTTCGGTTGTAAATGTCTGATTATATTCTGCTATTCTTCCTCGATTTTCTACAACCATTAGTCCGGGTTCAACAAATTTATCAATTATTGCCACAGCTTCTTGAAGTATGCCTCCGGGATTATCTCTCAAATCTAGAACTAATCCTTTTAAACTTGCTCCTTTTTCTAGCGCCAAAAGTGCGCTTCTAATCTCATCAGCGGATCTTAACCCAAACTGACTTAATTTTATATATCCTATATTTTGGTTTCCGCCGATTAATGTTGAATGAGAGACATTCGTAACTTCTATCCGTTCTCTGGTTAGCTCAAAATCTAAAATTCTATCTACACCAAAGCGCTGAATTGAAATAGTAATTTCAGAACCTACTTCCCCAACTGTTAATGTCTGAACTTCTTCAGGCTGTAATCCTTGAGTTGAAATTCCATCTATTGCAGCGATCTCGTCTCCTGCTCTAAGTCCACTTCTTTCTGCCGGTCCGCCTTCGGTTGGAGCAATAATAACAACTTTTCCGTTGCGATAACCTGCTTCAATACCTATTCCGGCATAATTACCCCTTGAGAGAATTTCAGCTTGTTCGTTTTGTGACTCATTATAGATCACCGTGTAGGGATCCAGCGTTTCCAGCATTGCGTCCAAGCCTATGCGCATTAATTTCTCAGGATCAACTTCGTCCACATAATCCAATGCAACATTCTCATACGTTTTACTGAAAATTGAGAAATTCTTCTTAATCAGAAAATAAATATCCGTTTGCTGAGCATGGACTGATCCCATTAAGAGAAATAAAAACCCTAGTAATGGAATCGATTTAAATGCCTTCATAGTTCTACTGTTTGCTAATTTTAAGAACTTGGCCAACTACAATAGTAGAACCTGATATACCATTCAAACTTCTAAGCGAAGAAACACTTACGCCAAAAGTTTCTGCAATTTCTCCCAAGGTATCATTTCTTTGCACTTTATACGTTTTATATCCATTTGAGCTTGTGGCAGCAGAAGCAATTAATATATTCTCGCCTCTTCTTTGCTTTCTTTCAAGCTCTTGCTTTTGACTGTAGCTCATAGAGTTAACCTTCTTGTAATGAGCATTATTTGAAGATGGAACATAGATAGTTAGATTCTGTCCTACCCGTATCGTGTTTCCAATTCCATTCCAGGCTCTGATCTCAAATGCTCGAACATCGTACCATTCTGCAATGTGGCCTATTGTGTCTCCTGTTTTCACTTTATAGGTCATTTTAGAAGAATTCGATGGCGCACTTGATCTACTAGAAGAACTGGATCTTGAACGACTGGTATTAGTAATATTAGTCGGTCGGTTTGCAGAAATTTTACCTGCGCTACCGGCCGGTAATGGAATTACTAATTTTTGCCCAGGATAAATCACATTAGACAGATTATCATTGCTTGCATAAATACCACGAACGGTAGTTCCATATTTTTGAGCGATTAGCCCGATTGATTCTCCACTTCTTACCGTATGTACTGCCATATCTTGAGCACGATTATCTTTTGGAATCTCTTTGTATGCAATCAAAAATTGCTCTTTATTTCCTACCGGAATCTTCAAGGGATATTCATTTCCCGGTGGAGTTGCCCATCTCAATAACTCAGGATTATAATCCTTCAATTCTTCTGTGCTAATTCCTGAAGCCTTTGCCAAAGCATCTAAAGGCATTAATCCCTCCACTTCAACTACTTCATAACTGTATGGATCTCCTTCGTAATTACTTTCAAAGCCAAATTCCTCAGGATTTAATCCAATCATTGCCGTAGCTATAAAACCCGGAACATATCCTCTGGTTTCTCTTGGTAAATACGGATAAGCTTCCCAGTAATCTTTCTTACCTCCGGCTCTCCTAATTGCTCTATTCAATCCTCTTGGGCTAATATTGTAATTTGCCATCGCAAGATGCCAATCTCCCCAAATATCGTAAAGATCTTTTAAATGACGTGCTGCTGCCCGTGTTGATTTTTCAGGATCTCTTCGTTCATCCACCCACCAATTAACTTCCAATCCATACACTCTTCCTGTTGCTCCAATAAATTGCCACATTCCAACAGCTGCTGCCCAACTTCTTGCCTTCGGGTTTAACCCGCTTTCAATAAAAGCCAAATAAGCTAATTCAGACGGAAGCTTTTCTTCCTTAAATATCCTTTGGATCATCGGCATATACGTCTCAGATCTCTGAAGCCATAATTCCATTACCTCAGGTCGTTTAAGTGTATAATACACCAAACTATTTGTTACATATCTGTTCTGGATGAGGGGCACATCCGTTTTAGTGAGCATTATATCTTTAGGAAAATCAAAATCTTCATTCAAATAGGCATCATCGTCAGCAAACAATTCTTCCTGAATGGCAAAAATTTCGCCTTGTGCTTCATTGGCAGATTCTGAAATGCCGTAAAACTGACGGTACTCACTTACTACTGCTCTGGATAATTCTGCAAACCTGCGATCAGATCTTATTTCCGGGTAATCGTCTAACAAAGCTTGAGATGCATTAACGGCATCATTAATATGCGTTTCAGCATCAAGTGGCTTATTAGCCAGTTGAGATTCTAAACTCAATATGTGCAATTGGTAGATATCCGTAATTCTACGGAGTATGTCTTTTTGGAATGAATCCAGTTCTATAGTAACCGGATCTTGAACTGATTCAGCTTCTAATAACTTATTTTGCAAAGGATTTGTAACCGGTAGGAGACGCAAAGGCATCTTTTCGGATTTTATACTTGTAGAATCTTGTGCAACAATAGTGGCGGTGCAAAGTAGAAACGCACCGCATAAAATGATCTTTAAAAATTTATGCATATTTGTCTGTAGTTAATAGCTCACTAAAAGTAGTAAATTAATGCCATAGTTATGGAAAAAAGGCATTTTTTATCCCCGCTTGTCAACAAAGTAAAAGCGCGGTTATTGCCTCTTGGAAACGAGTTTGTTTAATTTTTTCTCTTGTCCTGTCCAACCTTGAACAATGGGCCATCTTCGCCCAACTCCAAAAGCTTTAGCCGACATCTTTAAACCGGGAGCAGCTTGATATCTTTTATGTTCGTTGATATCAACTAATCGAAGAATACGATCCACTAATTCTTCATCAAAACCTTTTGAAATGATCTCTTCTCTTGAAAGTTGATGCTCCAGATAGTATTCCAAAATTGCGTCTAAAGTTCCATAATCAGGCAAAGAATCTGAATCTTTTTGATCGGGATGTAATTCTGCGCTTGGCTCTTTCTCAATAATCGTTTGTGGAATAATTTCTTTCTCGTAATAATTTTCGTTCAGCCATCTACACATTTCATATACTTCGGTTTTATACAAATCCGAAATAACTGCTAATCCGCCAGCCATATCTCCGTATAGCGTACAATATCCAACCGCAGTTTCTGATTTATTACCAGTGTTCAAAAGCATATAACCAAACTTATTTGCAACAGCCATCAAAAGATCTCCGCGACTTCTGCTCTGTAAATTCTCTTCTGCAGCATTAAATTCTGTTTTTTCAAAAATAGGTTTCAGCTGCTCCAGATATGAATCATAAATTGGTTTAATTGGTACTTCCAACAGCTTTATCCCAAGATTTTCAGCGATTAATTCTGAATCTGATACACTTCCTTTTGATGAAAATTCCGATGGCATTGTTATGGCAATCACATTTTCAGCACCAAGTGCTTCCTTGGCAATAGTAGCAACCAATGCAGAGTCAATTCCGCCGCTCAATCCTAAAATTACTTTTTTTGCTGCTTTTGATTTTCGCAAATAATCCTGCACTCCGAGAACCAATCCATTAAACATACTTTCAATTCGAGTTGGCACATCCAATCTACCTGAAGTATTACCAATTGCTTCTACTTCTTTTGTAGATGGATTGAATGCAACATCAATATATGTGCTTGCGAATCTTTTGGCTCTGCTCTTTATTTCGCCGTTTTTATTGAGTGCTAAGGAATCTCCGTCAAATATAAGTTCCGTGTTGGCTCCAACCTGATTCACATAAAGCAAAGGCAGATTCAATTCATCCGCATGTTTTTGAAGCATGCCCACTCTGCTGATAGGTTTGGTTTTCGTAAATGGAGATGCAGAAATATTGATAATCGCTTGAGCTCCTTTTTTTGCAAGTACTTCCGCCGGATTAACTTTATAAGTGTGATAGTTAATCTCATTATCGTTGAACCAAATGTCTTCACACACGGTAATTCCAAAGGGAAACCCATCTATCAAAATAGGTTTAAATTCATTTCCGGGTTCAAAATATCTTAGATCATCAAACACATCATAGGTAGGAAGCAATGCTTTATGAACTCTTCCAATCTCTTTTCCATTTTGTGCAATTATGGCTGCATTAAAGATCTTTCTACCAAGTCCGTGATTTTTTGTAATTGAGCCGAAAATGACCGCTGTATCTCCGGTGGCTTCGATAACTTCTTGGTTTACTTCATAACACATTTCTCTGAACACTTCTCTTTCAAGTAAGTCTAAAGGTGGGTAACCACAAACGATCAATTCCGGTAAAATTAGTAAATCTATATTCTCAGTAGATGCTTTCTCGATAGCATTTAGAATCAGCTCTTTGTTACCTGAAAGATCTCCAATAATAGGATTTAATTGTGCGAGGCGTATGTTCACGTTGTGTATTTTTAATTTCATGTAAAGATACAGTGATTAGCGGAATAATGAAGATGGAATGTTAGTTTTAGGAGGGGAATTTAGTTCGAGCTATGTTTGCGAATTAGTTACTTGGAGCAGGAGCTCCAGTTTTTCTCCCAAGCAGGAGCTTGGGAAAGAGGTTAGGCGACGAAGGAACTATAATTCATAATCAGAAAGATCTTGCCTGAAATGACGAACTGTTAAGATTTCGATTAAACTATCATTAACCTCATAAATTACCCCATAGTTAACATGAACAACTATTTCCCGAATTTTATCATTTTTAGTTGGTTGGAAAACTCTACCTGACGCTGGATTCTGCTTTAATTTTTCAACCTTCTCTTCGATAAGATCAATAAGAGCTAAAGCAGCATCTGGATTATCTTTAGAAATGTACTCGAGAATTTCTTTGGTTTTGTTTCTTGCCGTTGGCGACCAAATAACTTTCATTACGAATGTTGTGATCTCAATTCACTGATGAATTCATCATGGCTAACACCTTCTCCATTATCTAATTCCTTACGAGCTGAGGATAATTCTTCTAATAACTCAATTTTATCAAGCATTTTTTGATACTCTTGTACATCAATTAATACTACAGAACTTTTTCCATGCTGTGTAAGAATAAGTGGTCTGCGTTTTGATTTAACACGCTCAATATACGATGCTGCGTTGGCCCGAAAATCGGAGAGTGATCGAATATCTTGGTCAAATTGAATGTGAGACATAGTAAAAAATTTTAATTAGCGCCCTGTAAAATGTACTAAATTCAGAACAAAATATTGTACTAAATATTCTGATAGAAAGGTTTATTTTTGATTTTTTCCGATCACTTATGTGTAGCAGTAGCCTTCTTGCCTACAAATACAAATGCAGGCTCCTGTTTATTCTCCCAAGCAGGAGTTTGGGGAAGAGGTTATGATTCGTGTTATTCGTGGCCATCATTAAATCAAAGAAAACAGCTGTGGCACCAGTCAACAGATCAAAATCGCCAATCACATTTCCTGATTTTTGAAGGTGTGCCTTTTCCGAAGTATATATATCCAGTGCTGGAAGAATTGGTAATATTTGCACGCCAGATAAGAAGTTTTCCAATGCTTGCTGATTTCTCTTTTTAGCCTGGCTTTTTGCTATTCCAAACTTTAATTCAGCAAGTGTGATTTCTGAGATGAAACAGTTTTCCGTACCAACTTCTTTAAATTTAACCTCGTTCCGACGTCTCGTTCGGAATGCCTTCTTTGAGACTCTGCCTCAATGGAACAGTCTCTTGAATTTCTTTTAGTGCTGGAGTAATTGTTGGCTTTATTATTTGTGATTGTTGTTCTACAATCTTTTGCATCAATTTTTGCCAATCGCTCCAATTAGTGCCGTTATTTTTCTCAGTCATTTTTTGTTCCGTAACTGTAACATTAATTGCAATGTTGAACATTAAGTAAATCAACTCGTTCAATTCTTACAGTAACACTTTTTCTTGTTTGTTGGGGATGGTCATACGGTAAATTTTCTTCAGACCAATTGAACCAGCGAGAAATTTCTCTTTTTTCGCCTTCTCTCCAATTTTCTGATGCTTCGAGTCTTTTTAAGACGAATACAGTTGGTGTTAAATCAAGCTCCAAAAGTTCTCGAATCCATATATGTACTGGTGCAGTACTTCCTTCAAGAGTATCTTCAATATGATCAGTTAAACGATTTTCTCGCCTTTTATGAGTTTTACCGACATATCGTAATGAATTGTTTCTTGGGTCAAGAAGACCATAAATTAAATATCTTCCAACGTGTGGTTCTTTATAACTCATTTAGATTTGTTTTGGCTGTATAACGGCCTAGCGGTTTAACCGGCTTGGCCTTGTTGGCTGGTAATGGTTTTAAAACTCGGAATTTCTTTTAGTCAACAAGTTTTTAACTGGCAAACAGCGACCAAGTCTGCGTTTAAACCATTGTTATGTAACCGCTTCTGGTTCTTGAATCAATATTTCAGCAGGAATCCCAAGTTTTTTGTACAACAAATTAATATGGCGAAGAGAAAGTGAACGTTTGCCAGAGAGTATTTCACTGGCCCGTGATTTTGATCCCAAAACCTTGGCCAAATCTTTTTGTCGCATCCCTAATTGATCCATTCGAAATTTTATTGCTTCAACCGGTTTAGGCGCTTCAATAGGGAAGTGCTTTTTCTCGTATTCATCCACTAAAATTCCCAATATCTCCAATTCGTCCCCTTCTTTACTTCCGGGTTTGGCATCAAAAATTTCTTCGATACGATCTAATGCTTTTTTATAATCGTCTTCGGTATGTATGGGTTGAATCTGCATAATTTATATCCGCTTTAAATTGTTGTTGCATCAATTTTGTCGTATTCGGCATGAGCACCTACAAAACGGATGAATACCTGCCCATAGTCATAATTAATTTTGACCACCAGCCGATAGTTATTGCCCTTGATATTGAACACCACCCGGTTGTCAGGAAGAATGCTGGCATGTGGATATGTATTCTTAATATCAGAAGGGGATTCCCATTGGGAATTTTCTGCTTCTGAAAACCACGCCTTTAAAGCATCTTCACTATCCGAATGATTGATCCAAAACTCACGTAATGTTTTTCGAGCAAATACTCGCATAAGAGAAGATAGGAAGTTCCACTATTGGGAACAAGCGAAAAGATACAGTGATTAACGGAATAATGAAGATGGAATGTTTGGTTTTAGAGGGGAATTTAGTTTAAGCTTAGGTTGGGAGATTTCAATTGGAGCAAGTGCTCCAGTTTTTCTCCCAAGCAGGAGCTTGGGAAAGAGGTTATTAACCTGACGGCTATTAAACGAGATTTTATCAAGCTGCATAATTGATTTC
>CAXBHO010000042.1:0-29072 GCA_963975485.1 uncultured Balneola sp.
GTAATGTGGGTGAGAAACGGGGTGATGGATGGTGTTTTTTCTTATTCACCTTTTTCAAATAGTCAATGAACAGGCTATCCGATAGCTTTTAACCGACAAATGAACATTGACTTGACACTAGACCTGTCAGATTTTTAGGGCTATTGTAACTTTTCGTAACCCATTTAGTGTAAAATCTGACAGGTGTTTTACGACATCTTAACATTGACTTTACACTAGGTTCAGAACCGTCTTTAGGTTGTTTCGAATTAATTAATCGTTTTAATACCCAATACTCCGGGGAAGGAATTATTACGGTTTTGAGCTAATGCAAGAATCGCTTCGTAGGTATTAGACCGGTTGGTGATTTCATTCACGTAGCGAACCGTTTCAATGCCTCTGCAAAAGCCGTAGCGGGCATTCTGGTAGTATTTTCGTTGCATTAATCGGAGTAACGCTTTAGATACGCTATCCCATTCGTTGGGATCGTCATTATGATCAATTGCTAAGCGCCTCGCATCCGCTACATGTCCTGGACCGGCATTGTAAGTAGCTAAAGCAAATTGCCATTGTGTTGTTGAATCCATGTACGAATAATGCTCCATTTGTTCTTTAAGGATTCGAGCTCCTTCCCGAATATTTATTTCCGGATCAAAGAGGTCATCCAAAGGAATCTCAGAGAAGCGAGGAAGAACCTGCATAATTCCAACGGCTCCCGCCCAACTTTCAGAATATGGATCAAATTTAGATTCCTGAGCAGCAATAGAAGTCAACATCACCCAATCCAAATCAAATTCGGCAGCTACTGTTTGTAACAAACTGTCATAGGGAGAAATACCGGCAATGCCTTGTTGTTCGATATCAGGGCTAAAATATTGCTCGATTGGTTCACTTCCTTTAAAATATTTTTTCCGCAACACATTAAGGAATGCTGATCGCTTTGGAATTCCATCAGCATTAAAACGAAAATGCTTATAAAGATATTTATTGAATTTTGATTCCAGATCGGGAGCGTTCTTTCGTATCGCCCAAGCAATAGTATCGTTTTCTGCGATGATCGGTCCTTTAACAAGCCCTTTCATGTACTTATCACTGGCTTCGAAGAAGTTATCATCTGCTACTGTGGCGCTGTACGTTCCATTTGCCACCTGAAAAAGCAGTGCTTCCGTATCTAAATCATCACTCACCAAATTGATTGTGAGATCAAAGCCTTCATTCTGAAGTTCTTTCAATTTCACATAATAAGAACTGTTTCTTCTAACGGTGATGGGAATAGACCTGAGATCAGTTATACTTTCCGGTTCTTTGCCCAGCTCTTCAGAAAGTACGATAAGTTGATCTACCAAATTATAAGGGCGTGTAAAATCTACTACTTCTTTACGCTCTTCAGTGATCGTGTAGCTGGCAGCAATTAAATCACCGGCACCGGAATTTAAGAGATCATATGGGTTTTCATCTTCTCCAATAATGACCACTTCTAATGCAAGATCATTTTCTTTTGCAAAATCTTTAACTAACTCGTATTCAAACCCTGCCTGAATTCCCCGATGCAAAAAATAGGTGCTGGAACTGTAGCTCGTAATTACCCGAAGCACCCCGGAGCGTTTTATCTCAGCATAATCTCTGTAAACAGGTTCTGTTATGGTAGCTAAAGAACTTGATGGATCAATAACCTTTCTATCTTTTTCTGAATTACCTGTGCAGGAAATGCATATTAAAGTAGCTACTAAAAGAAAATTTTTAGGGCTGAAAAATGATCCTACAGTAAAATCTTTTGTGTTAATCATAATTACTCTACTCATTAAGTAAGTGGTAGCACATTGAATTACATCATTATAATACGATATATAAACCACTATTACGTGCAAATTAGTTCAATCTAACACACGTAAAATTCCACACGATTAATTAAAACAGTAATTTACTTAGAGGTGATCGTGCTTAAGAACAACTCTGCCAACCTGTTTTCCTGCTAAAATCGTCTGTATTTCATTTTCAATTTCTTGAAGAGAAACGATCTTGAAGGCTGAGTCGGGAACATCAAAATCAAAGGAAGAAAGCATTTCCCAAACTTTAAGCCGAAACGGCATCTTTGTGATTCCTGAGTCAATGCCTAATAAACTTACACCTCGTAAAATAAATGGATAGATATTGGTGTTCAATTCATGTCCCAGAATATTTCCGCAGCAAGCAATGGCGCCATCTTGTTTCATTTGCGGAATCAAAGCTTCCAGCATTTTACCACCAACAGTATCGATAGCGGCAGTGTAAACACCTGAATGTAATAGAGATTTTTTTTCAGGATATATTTCATCTCGATGAACTACTTCCTCTGCTCCCAATGAATGGAGTAATTCTTTTTGATGAAGTTTTCCTGTTGCGGCAATTACAGAATAGCCAAGCTTGGAGAGCAGGTAAATGGCCATGCTTCCCACACCGCCCGTTGCTCCGGTTACCAAAACTTTACCGGATTCAGGAGTAATTAATTCTCTTTGTACTCTTTTGATTCCATAGGCAGCCGTGTATCCTGCCGTACCAATGATCATAGATTGAAGAAGACTCAAATTTTCAGGAAGAGGAACAATCCATTCAGAAGGAACGCAAATATATTCTCCAAATCCACCGGAAGTATTCATTCCCAGATCGTAGCCGGTGATGATTACTTTGTCTCCTTTTTTGAAAGACCCTGATTTATCCTCTATAACTTCACCGGAAGCGTCAACCCCCGGAATGAATGGATAGGATTTAGTAACTCCCTTATTTCCCGAAGCCGAGAGACCATCTTTATAATTCAGAGATGAAAAATGAACTTTTATCAGAACTTCGTTATCAGGGAGAACAGAAAAAAGAACGTTTTTTACTTTTGATATAAATTTCCCGTCAGCGGTTTCTTCTACCCAATATGCTTTGAATGTTTTGGTCATAATTTTATGATGTAATTTTGATTTAAAATAGAATCATTATTCAAAATTCGCTTTTTAATTCTGATTTTTTCAATCTCTAATCCAAAAAGAAAAATAGTCTTAGTTTCCGACCTCCCCAATTATTCGTCATATTTTATTTTCGATATAGCTCGCCCCTCCTAAAATCAGGAGGGGAAGTTTTTTAGGAGTTCAATATTTCGAGTTCAGCCAGTTCTCCTCCTTGGTCAAGGAGGAGACAGAGGAGGTCTACTACACAAGGATCGAATATTCTACTTCAACACTTTTTTTACCAATCCAAGTTTAATGTCATCATAGGGTGCATAGCGAATGGGAAAATCCGGCCAGAATGGTTTTTTCATCACGCTTTTTTTGTGGGAGAAACAGTCAAAGCTTGATTTTCCATGATAGGAACCAAATCCGCTTGCTCCTACGCCTCCAAAGCTAAGATGATGATTCCCAAGTTGAGCAATGGTGTCGTTTACAGCGCCGCCTCCAAAAGATATCGTACTTAAAATGTGATCTTCCAAAGCCTGATCGGAAGTAAATACATACAAAGCAAGTGGGCGTGGACGTGCATTAATGATCTGAATACAATCCTCAACGGATTCATATTCCAAAACCGGAAGAATAGGACCAAAGATTTCATCCTGCATAATCGGATCGTCAAGAGTGACATTGTTTAAAATAGTAGGGGCAATGTATCTTGTATGTTTATCTGATTCTCCACCAATTACAGTTTCGCCATCACTCAAAAGTGCAGCTAAGCGATCAAAATGAGCGTCGTTTATAATTCGGGGAAAATCAGGACTTTCTTTCGGGTCATCACCGTATAATTGATTGATAGCCGTTTTTACATGATCTAAGAATTCAGCTTTTACAGAATGTTCCACCAGCAAATAATCCGGAGCGACGCAGGTTTGTCCGGCATTCACAAATTTACCCCAGGCAACTCTTTTTGCTGAAACTTCCAGATTAGCTGTTTTATCGATGATGCAGGGGCTTTTTCCCCCAAGTTCTAAAGTTAATGGAGTTAATCGTTCCGCAGCATCCCGCATGATGATTTTTCCAACTCTGGTGCTTCCGGTAAAGAAGATGTAATCGAAATCCATTTTCACCAGAGCAGAAGATTCTTCCACGCCTCCAAGAATAACTTTCAAAAATTCCTCATCAAAATTCTCAGAAATAAGTTTTTCCAAAAGGGAAGATGTATTCGGAGTAAGCTCAGAGGGTTTAAGAATGGCTGTATTTCCTGCAGCGATGGCTCCAACTAAAGGCTGCAAAGCAAGCAGAATTGGATAATTCCAGGGAGCGATGATTAACGCACTTCCGTAAGGCTCAGTTATTATAAAATTCTTAGAAGGAAAATTAACCAAAGGAGTAGATACGGATTGCTGTTTTGACCAAGACTCAACATTTTTGATTGCATAATTGATATCCGTAGTAACCAAACCGATTTCGGTTACATAAGTCTCAAAAGCTGATTTTTGAAAATCTTTATGAACTTCTTCAATTAATAGTTGCTCATTATCTACCAGAATTTGCTTTAGCTTTTTTAGCTGTTCGATTCGGCAAGAAATATCTTTAGTTACTCCCGTTTGAAAGAACTTCTTTTGCTTGTCGAGATATGATTGTAATTCTATCATTTGCTTTTTCCTTCCCTTCCTTTAAATGTTTCCATAGAGCTGTACACTTTCAGGATTTTCCCTGCTACAAAATCATAGATTCTTGCCGGAAGTATTCCTCTTATAAACGGACTAAATTTTATGATAAAGGGCTCTCTCAAGTAGAATTTATCCTTCTCGATAGAATCCAGGATTTTAGCAGAAATCTTTTCAGGATCTAATAAAGGAATTAATAACGGAGCTTTTACCCCATCAAACATTCCGGTGTTAATATAACTGGGCATCACTGTAAGAACTTTTATGTTTTTGTGATTCTGTTCTAGTTCAATTCGGAGCGAATCAGACCAACCAACAGCCGCCCATTTACTGGCAGCGTACACAGTCATTCCGGGATTAGGACTGAGACCTGCAGCAGAGGCAATATTTGCGATTCGTCCGAAATCGTTTTTAATCATAGAAGGTAAAAATGCCCGCGCCACGTACATCATTCCAAGAGCATTTACAGCAAGTGTATTTTCGATATCTTCATAAGAATGTTCAGCGAAAGACTTCCCCACTACTATTCCGGCATTATTTATAAGAATGTCGATGTTTCCAAATTCATTAATTACCTGTCCGGCCGTTTCCGAAACCTGATTCTTATCTCTTATATCTACAATATTTGTTGAAACAGAAAATCCTTTTTCTTTAAGCTCTCGAGAAGTTTTGGCTAATGCATCAGGATTTATATCCCACATTACAAGGTGTTTAGCGCCTCTTTTCAAAGACATTTTACCCATAAGCAAACCAATACCGCTGGCTGCTCCGGTTATTAATACTATCTTGTTTTTGAATGATGTCATGTAGCTTAAGTAAATGTTAAATGAAAAGAGTTTTCAAAGTATATAATCAGTACTAAAAAAGTGCTAAAAAGTATTTATACTCGATAGAATAAATAATAATCAACGGTCTTAAACAATGAAAAAGCTTTTCCTATTAATTTTATTAGTTACAACAGGTATCTCATGTTCATCTTCAAAGGTTGATGAAGCTGCTCAATCTATTACAAAAGAAGGATTGATGGGACATATTGAAACACTTTCCTCCGATGAGTTCTTGGGAAGAAGCACAGGAACAGAAGGCGAAGAGAAAGCGGTAAACTATTTAGTGGAACAATTTAAGGCAATGGGAGCAACTTCCGGAGTTGAAGATGGAAGTTATGTACAGCCATTTCCGCTGCTTGGGCAAAAAACGATGAATCACTCGATGAAAGTGAGAAGTCTCTCTAATAATAGAACCGTTAATTCGCTTACATTTTTTGAAGATTTTGTGGCTTGGCCGTCAAATCAAAGCGAAAATGTATCAATCAAGGATGCGGAGCTGGTTTACGTTGGATATGGAATTCAGGCTCCTGAAGAAAATTGGGATGATTTTAAAGGAGTAGATGTAAAAGGTAAAATCATCATCATTAAGAATAATGATCCTGAGTATGATGAGAATTTATTCGGCGGAAAGACAAGATTGTATTATGGTCGCTACACGTACAAATATGAGAAAGCCAAAGAAATGGGAGCGCTTGGTGCAATCATAATTCATACAACCGAAACCGCCGGTTATGGATGGGGCGTAGTTTCGAATGGTTGGAGCAGTGAGCGATTTTATGTGAAAGGCGATGAAAACGCAGCTATGGGAAATACAGAAATGAATGGCTGGGTTACTTATGAAGCCGGAAAAACGTTGTTCAATCAAGCAGGATTAGATATTGACGAAATGCTTGAAGCAGCAGATTCTCCGGATTTTGAACCGGTGCAACTTAAAAATACCGGACTTTCTGTAAATATTGATGCAGAATACAGAGACATTAATTCAAGAAATGTGATTGCAAAAGTAGAAGGAAGTGATCCTGAATTGAAAGATGAATATTTAGTGCTCACAGCTCATTACGATCACTTGGGAATTACTAATGCTATAGATGGAGATGAGATAAATAACGGTGCAGAAGATAACGCTGCGGGAGTAAGTGCGGTATTGGAATCAATGAAAGCGTACAAGTCTATTCAATCAGAGTTGAAAAGAAGCGTTCTTGCATTGGTTGTCGGAGCTGAAGAAGTTGGGTTGTTGGGATCTCAATTTTGGGCAGAGAATCCAACAGTGCATCCCGGCAAAGTAACTGCGAATATTAACCTGGATGGAATGAATGTGTACGGTGAAACGAAAGATCTTGTAATTATAGGTTATGGAAGAACAACTTTAGCCGATAAAGTAGTAGAAGTTGCAAAACAAGAAGGCCGAACTGTAAAACCGGATGCAAACCCTGAGCAAGGACTTTTTTACCGTTCAGATCATTTTAATATGGCTAAAGTTGGAATACCGGCTATTTTTCCAAATCCGGGAAATGAATTTATCAACAAACCTGAAGGATATGCTGAAACGGTAGATAGTGTTTCGGCGGCGAATTATCATTCTGTGAATGACGAGATTAATGAGTATTGGGATTTATCCGGAGCGGTTAAGGATGCTCGTTTATTTTTCAAGGTGGGATATGAAGCGTTAAATGATTCAAAACTTCAAGCTTGGAAACAAGGTGATGAGTTTGAAGCTACAAGACTAAAAATGTTGGAGGAAGTGAAACAGTAGTGAGTTTGATTGCATCACATAGAAAAGAGATTCCCAAATCTAGCTGGGTTTGGGATATTGAATCTAAAGAATTAAGCCTTGGGCTTACTTTTTTGAAGCTCTTTGACGAAGATGCGAACCAAATTCCACAGAATTTTAAAAATTGCGTTATTGAAAAATTTCACTCTAACATACCTGAAGAGTCTGTTCCTTTTTATAAAAAAACGGAACTTGTTATAAATGGGAAAAAATATTTTATAGAGTGGGTTGGGGAAGCCATTGAACGGAATAAGCAAGGCCAAATCAGCAAAATGGCCGGCTTCGCAGAACTAGGTTCATCGAAAGATGACTTTACTTTATCGTTGAATGAAGAAGCGCTCTTTTTTACACGCTTAATGGATAATATTCGGGAAAGTGTGTACTTCAAAGATTTAGAAAGCAGATTTATAAAAATTAATACGGCCTGTGCTACAAAGTTTGGAATAGAAGATCCATCTGAAGCAATTGGGAAAAGCGATTTTGATATTTTTGATGAAGAGCACGCTCGACCGGCATTTGAAGATGAGCAAGAGATAATCCGCACTGAAACTCCCATTTACGATAAAATGGAAAAAGAGGTTTTTCCTGATGGAAAGGTGGGCTGGGCTTCTACCAGTAAAATGCCATTATATAATGACAAAGGTATTTTAATTGGCACGTATGGAATTACAAGAGATATCACCGAAAAGAAAGTGGCAGAACTAAAACTTAGAGAGAGCACTGAAATGTTTCATAAGCTGTCAGAACATGTTCCGGGATTCTTTTATCAATATGAGTATAACAAGAAGGGCACTTCATGTTTTCCTTTTGCAAGTGAGGGTATAAAAGATATCTATGAATTATCTCCTGAAGATGTAAGGGATAATGTATCAGGTATAAGCTCACGAATCCATCCGGATGATAAAGAAGGATTTACAAATTCTTTAAAAAGAGCAGCTGAAACGTTGGAAGATTGGGAGTATGATTATCGAGTATTGCTTCCTGAAAAAGGCTTAAGATGGCTAATAGGTAACGCTACTTTAAACAAAGAAGAAAATGGATCGATTATTGGATATGGATATATACGTGACATAACTATTCAAAAAGAGTTCGAACAGGAATTGGAAGAGCGGAATAATTTATTCTCTAAACTTTCTGAACATGCTCCCGGGTTTTTATATTTACACAGAGTAGATACAGATGATAAAGTACGTTTTCCTTTTGTAAGTGAAGGAATAAGGGAAGTGCTTGAGCTTGAGCCTGAAGATCTTAAAAAAGGGGTGAGTGCTCTCATTAAATTGGTTCATAAAGAAGATTTAGAGCGAGTTTTAAAATCCATTGTTTGGTCTGTTAAAACGCAGCAGGAATGGAATTGCGAATATAGAGTAATTCTCCCCAAAAAAGGTCTAAGATGGGTAAGAGGAAGAGCAAAACCCGAGGTTCAGAGGGATGGATCTATTTTGTCTTCCGGGTTTTTATCCGATATAACAAGAGAAAAGTCAATCTCAGAACTCAATGAAAAACTCAGAAAACAGTTTGAATCTGTACTGGATAATGTTCCCAATTTGATTTTCGTAAAGAACCTGAAGGGCGAATATGTAATGGCTAACAAAGCCGCCAAAGAATTCTTTGGAGTTCATGGTGATGATATTATCGGAAAGAAGGATGTAGATCTTGGTGTTCCTGAACAATTGGCAAGAGGTTACCATGCTGCAGATGTAAAGGTAGCCACGACAAAAGAAACTCTTTACATACCGGAAATTAAATCTACGGATAGTTCTGGCAAAGAAGTGTATCATCAAACAATAAAGGTTCCTTTTGAGCAAGCAGGCTCAAGTGAGCCGGCTGTTTTGGCTATCGTTACAGACATCACCGGAAGAAAGAAAAAAGAGCTTGAACTGAATGAAACGCTTGATATTGTAGGTGAGCAGAACAAACGATTACTTAACTTTGCTCATATTGTTTCTCATAATCTTCGAAATCATGCGGGAAATATATCCATGCTACTTTCTCTTTTTGACATGGAAGAATCAGAGGATGAGAAAGAAGAGTTAATGGGATATTTAAAAACTGCTTCTGAACGATTGAATGTCTCTATTGAAGATTTGAATGAAATAATTGACCAGCAGTATAAAACGCAGAATGATTTAAAAGAATTGAAGCCTGCTGAAATGGTTAAAAAAGTAAAAGACATACTTCATTCTGAGATTCTCTCTTATAATATTAAGTTTGAAGAAGATATGGATGAAGAAATATGTATTGAATATAACCCGGCGTATCTGGAGAGTATTATTCTAAATCTTCTATCCAATGCTATCAAATACAGAGATCCCGAAAAGAAACCAATGGTTACGATTAATCTTTTTCAAGAGAATGAAAATGTATTTTTAACAGTTTCAGATAATGGGTTAGGAATAGATATGGAAAAACATGGCGATAAATTATTCGGCATGTATAAAACGTTTCATGGGAACAAAAACTCGAAAGGAATTGGGTTATTTATAACAAAAAATCAAATTGAGTCGATGGGTGGTACAATAAAAGTTGAAAGCGAGCCTGGAAAAGGCACAACATTTGAAATAAAATTATCATGAGCAATAAAAAGAGTGTTTGTATTATAGATGACGATAAAGTCTATACATTTGGGGTTAAGAAAATCATTAAAAGCTACCTGCCTGGTAACGAGGTTATATCTTTTGAAAATGGCAAAGAAGCTTTAGAAGGAATAAAGGAATTACAAAATGCAGGGAAGGAACTCCCTGATCTCATTTTATTGGACATCGAAATGCCGGAAATGAACGGGTGGGATTTTTTGAGCAAGTTTGATGAAATTAGAGCTAAATCAGAAAAAACTATAGATATTTTTGTTATTAGTTCCAGAGTTGATAAAAATACCCAAGATCTTTATAAAGTTGAATGGGATGAAAAAGTAGCAGATTTTATTAAAAAACCTGTTCAAATACAGGCACTCAAAAAGATACTTTCATAAGTAGATATATAGTAAACAATTAACCCTTATCGTAATGAAGAAACCTAGCTTTATTTTGATTTTAGTAACCTGCGCTTTTATGATTACATGTGAAAACGTTGATCATGCATCAAACAGTGCGGCTTATATCACTCTTTTAGGAAATGATACACTTGCTGTTGAAAAGTTTGAAAAAAGCAACAGAGGGATAACAGCTCAAGTCGTTTTAAGAAGTCCACGAACAACGCTCACTTCTTATGAACTCATAACAAATGAAACCGGAGGGATTGAAGAACTTACAGTAAAAAATCATACTCTTGATTCCGGGTTTAATTCAGATGGCGTAGTTGAACGATCTTATAAAAAGTCGGGAGATAGTTTAGTGGTTTCGGTCAAAGCAGATGATGGCTCCTATCAAATTCAAAAATATCCTTATGAATCTGGAGTTCTGCCATTCATTGATATGGTACATTGGCCGTTTGAAGTGGCATTCAATAATGCAATAAAAGTAGCTGCAGACAGCATCGATCAAAGGTTAATATCCGGAAGCAGAACTTCTACATTTATAGTTGCTAAAATAAATCCAGATTCGATGACTATTCGACACCCTTCTCGTGGTGTAATGGGAGTTCAGGTAGATGAAAACGGAAACATCTTGGAGTTAGATGCCTCTGCGACCACAAGAAAGTTAACCGTTAAAAGAGTTAATGACGTAGATATCAATTCAATTGCATCAAGATTTGCTAAATCTGATAAAAATGGAAATCCTTTTGGAAGCCTCTCGGGAGCGGTTGAAGAAAGCTTTACAGTTAATGGAGTTGATGTTGAAGTCTCCTATGGTTCTCCTCAAAAAAGAGGAAGAGAACTGTTTGGTGAAATTGTTCCTTTTGGAAAAAGATGGAGAACAGGGGCAAACAGAGCTACGCATTTCAAGATTTCTAAAGATATTAAAATTCAGGATTTGAATGTCCCAGCCGGAGAGTACACGTTGTTTACCATCCCGGAAGCTGATGGAGGAACGCTTATAATTAATAAGCAGACCGGACAAAATGGACAAACATACGACGAAAGCAGAGATCTTGGAAGGGTTGAAATGACTGTAAGAGAGCAGGAAGAATCGGTAGAAGGATTTACTATTATAGCTGAAGAAAAAGGAAATAACGGTATCTTAAAGCTGATGTGGGGAACCACCGTTTATTCAATAGATTTTGGAATTAACTGAGTATTAAGTATTCAGATTTAAAATTTTACTAGATTTGTAAACTCTGTCTTCCTAGAAGCATCATTTTTATTTCTTCGATATAAATTTCTATCATCAAATGAAAGTTTATTATACTTATCAAACGTAGCTTTTCCTTCCATTTTTTTCATGTGCTTACGAGTCATCACCTTTTTAAAAGTATCAATTTTATTACTTTTCATACTTATTCACAGTGTTATTTTGAAATGTATATTCTTCTTTTGATAACCATCTAAATCCCCCAGATTTAGTTATAATTGCCATATGTATTTGTCCTCCTACAGTAGGTAATTGCGAACTAAATTGTTGAGATTTTATCATAACTTGCACTAAAAACTCTACAAAGTCAATGGCAGCTTGTTCTGAGAAATTAGCCATTGAAAAACCAACTCCAGACCAAAACCGTTCTTTTATTAACTCAGAAGTACTATCAATGTTCTCGGCTTTTGGAATATTTATTGATACTTTTTCTTTATTTAATATTTCTTGAATGGAATTTTGATAGTCAGCAAGGATAGAGTGTAATAACTGAGTATAATTTCTAAACGTATTGTAGTCAATCCCGTGTACAATTCTTTCAATAATATCATATTGTCCTCCGAACACAATTTTATATTCTCCCCTTTTACAACTTTGATTAATATCAACTTTGCCATCATTTTGGAATGTAATTTTGTGAATCTCTGGTTTATTATATTTTTCAGAATATCCAGATACAACTATTTCCATTACAGGTTTGTATTGTAAATCTTTAAAGCTTGAATCGTATAAAGATTTAATAAAGCCTCTAAGTCTTGTGGCAATTCCATGAACTGTTACAGAAGATTCTTTGATATATTTGGATATATCTTTTTCCTCAGTAAAGTCATCAATAATATTTTTTACACTCATCTCACCAATAGCAGCTATTCCTGCAAATAATACCCCAACTTTTGTACCATTGACCTTATAAATTTTTGTAACATTAGTTTGTTGGTTATAAGGAACGTCTTCAATAAAATTTACAATGTCACTAATTTTAGTTAATGTTTCAGATCCATCTTCATTTTTGGTTAGACTTATGGTTCCCTTATCATCAATATCTAAAAATTTATTAATAAAATTATAAGGATCAATCATAGGACGGATTGTAGTAGCCAAACTATCGCATCCAATTACTACACAATCTCTTGTAGCAAAGCTTAAAGTTGTCGTCATATTTTATCCAATATATTTTCTTAAACGTGAATTATAAAAAGAATTAAACTTAAAACATATTTTGCCTCTAGATCTTTTCCAACCTGTTTCTGTAACCCAGAAAGAAAAAATTAATGCTGCTATAAAGGAAATGCTTCCTCATGATCCCGGCGTGTACACTATGTATGGGAAAAGAGATGAAGTATTATATGTAGGTAAAGCCAAAGATCTTTTTAAACGAATAACTTCTTATCGGTACTCAAAGTCCAGAAAAGTGCAAAGTATGATTGCACAAATTTCACGGATAGGCTTTGAAGTTTGCAAGACGGAAACCGATGCTGTTTTGCTTGAAAATCTTTTGATTCGTTCTCTTCGTCCACCGTTTAACCATGCCAACAAGAAACCCGAAACGTACTATTTCATTTCAACTAAGCGGAGGGGAAATAAAAGAGAATTCAGGCTTTCAATGAGAGTATTGGAAGATTATCCAAAAGTATATGGTTGTTTTAAAGGACACGGAAAAGTTAGAAAAGGGCTGGGAGCTTTACTCAAACTTTTATTCCTAAAGGAACAGAAAATAAATAGCGCACATTTTTTGCCGTCACAGCTTTTGAGCAGACTAGCACCAATACGATTTAATTCTGAAATAAGCTCTGATGTTGGAGTGCAAATTCACCAGTTTTTATTAGGTAAATCCAGCAAACTCATGGAAGATTTTGAAGTTCTTATAAATGACAAATTATTTATTGATCGATTTACTAAGAACTATTTTTTGAATGAACTGGAACTCCTTAAAATTTTCTATGTGCTAGGCCCTGAGAGAAATCAACAAATGAGGCAAAAACTTGATCTAGAATCAGAGCTTATTTTACAGCATCAACTTGATGATCTACAGGCGATGGTGAATATGTAACTTTTATAATTACTCATAACCTGAGCTAGGTTAGACTTCCAAACTTGCTTATCCAGGATTTTAATTGATTTACAAGAATCTCAGGATTGGTTTTAAGTTATTGGTTAATCGGTAAGATGACTTAAGTTCCTCATTATTGGCTTAAATAACGACTATACCAATTAACCATTAACGACACTAGTTCCACACGCTCGGCGTTGGAACGCAGATTCAGCGGATCAGGCAGATTGTGGCTGGTTGGATGTGATTGCAACATATAGCGTACAAAATCTCACTTCCAGTATTCTGACCTCCCCGATTTATACCCACATTTTTCTCTCTGAGTAGCTCGCCCCTCCTAAAAATCAGGAGGGGAAAATTCTGGTAGTTCTGCCAAGGGCATTCCTTCGGTTAAAATTCGCTTCGCAGGCATTCGCCCGCCTTTTCCCTAAACAGGGATACGGCGGACAGACCCGGGCTTGTTCTGGATGACTTGGTTCGTTGTTTGTGTAGAAAATTTATGTCCTATAAAGAATTGAATGAGGCTTTTAGACAATCGGCTTTTGAACGGTGGTCGGAATAAGTGCAAGTACAGATTTCAGGAGATTGTGGATCAGGTTTGTCCGCAATGACGTTGTGCCCGACATCCTGTACCAACCCGTCATCTCGGGCATACTTGATGCGAGATCTCCTGAACAACGCTACGGAACGAGAGTAAACACGGTTGGACGAACCGGGGTCGTTAAACCGAAATGCCATTAGACTAATTCAGTTTCTCAATTCGTTGAACCGGGATTTTTCGGGATTATAGAATTAACAGGATTTAGTTCCATAAATTTTTTCTGGGGGTTTTCAGAAGATAGTAAGTTGATCGGAATGAATTAGGAATAGGAGAATAGAGAATTAGGAATAGGTTTTATATGAGGCAACCTATTCCTAATTCCTTTATTCGGAATTTATCATTCTTAAAAAATTTTCCTCCTCTAAGATCTCAACTCCCAAATCCTTTGCAATCTTGGTCAAAAGCGGATTGAGAAATAGAATTTTACCCCGAATTATTCGGAGCAGACAGCCTGTGTGAAAAACGCTTGAATATAGAAAGGTGGTTAATTTTTTAAGAAAAAATCCTCCAAGGATTCTGAATCCTTGGAGGATTAACCACTAAATTATATGAACGCTTAAAAAAATTAAGTAAACGAGATCTAAAAAATACTTTTCACACAGGCTGAGAGCTACAGAACGAGGTAAAAAAAGTGCTCAAAAAGTTGAATTTTGAACACTTTAAAAGTTCTAAAGAAATTGATTCTAAAAACGGTAATAAAATCTATTTAAATCACTTTCAATTACTTAATACTTCCTTCAATAGTTGAAGTTCCTGATATTTCTATCGGTATTTCCATTTCTTGTGGTGAAGTCATATTCATAACACCTGAAACCAATTGTTCCATATTAGCAGATAGTACTAGTCCGGTTTTTTTATCAACTACAATTGTTCCCGATTGTACACCGGAAAGGTCGGGAGTCATTGTGGCTCCCCCCATTGTTATAGAACCTTCTTCAGAGAAAATATTTGAAGATACGTTTATAGTTGCGGTTTTATCATCAAAATCAGCAAGTTCATAGGTTGTTTGTATATTCATTGTAAAAGGCGTAGTAACAGATTCATCAGCACTCCATGTGTCACCTTTATTCAGCTCTTTATCAGGATAAATAACTAATGTTCTTTTCATTTGGCTTTTAACAGCTTCTTCATTGTATTGAGCTGATATCTGAGCTTTAAAGGCCGAAGCTTGAGCTTCATCGGCTAATCCCATGTTTGCAGCCATTGAATCAAGCATTGCTTGTATTCCGGAAACACTACTTACGGATCCGTCTTTATTTAACTCAAAACTAAATTCAGTACCAATAACAGAAGAAAGTGCTTTGGCTGGTCCGGTTGGTTCAGAAGTAGCTGTTTCTGAATCATAGGTCAATCCTGCCTTTGGGCTGTTTATCATAATGCTGTTATACATCATGCTTAAAGAATATGAGTCAGTGTTCTTTTTTTCAACAGTTATAGTAACTCCATATCCTTGATCGTTTTGAATATTCTGTGTTTGCCCCATCATAGTTTGGGCAATAGTTTGATCTATAGTAACCTTTGAATTATAAATTGTGTTTTCATCCAGATTATAGCTCAATTTTATTTGAGCATGAGTACTTGTAGCCATAATTACAAGCAAGGTAGTGAGGGATAATAATTTCTTCATCGCAATAATTTTATTTTATTTTGTCTTATAACCTAATGAATAACTAAAATTAATTCACAATTAGTTAGCTTTTAGTTGGTTTAAATATTGAGGAAAAGCTCGGCAAAAGCTATTTCCAGATGTTTCTGGATTTCCGGAAGGTAAGGCATCATTAACTGAACAAGCTTTAGTATAAGTTGAATAACTCAAAGTTACTGAATTTTGACATCCTGCCGTGTAGAGCTCTTTGCTTGTGTTATACTGAGAAGTCCTAGTGTTAAACTCTTGTTCTTTTGATAAATGTTCTTCTGATTTAGGATCTCCAAAATCTAAATAGGCAAGTCTCTTTTCCAGCTCTATCAAAGCACTTTTTTCCTGATCTAGTATTCCCGCTTTATTTTTACATGCAATGGCTTCCTGTGGACTTAATGGCTTTGATTCAGAAAGAGTATTATTTGAATTTTTTACTGACTCCATTACTTTTTTGTGCTGTCGGGCATCAGAATCCTTCATATATCTAACAACTTCAAGAATCATAAAATCAGAGTCTAATGTTAGAAAACGTACCCAGTAATAATTTCCCAGTTTTACTGAAGCCCAATAACTTTCATCTTCCCTTATCTCAGATTCGAATAATTCAAAAGAATCCTCAAATTTTTGAATGATGGAATTTTTAAACTCAATGGCGTCTTCTTCTGAAGCGATCTGCAACCCCAGCCCGGCTGTTCTTTCAACGTAGTATTGCTTTTGAAGATCGGTTTCAACTTTATTGTTAATTGAAATTCTAAACGTGGATGGATAAGGAGTGTTTGTATCAGCGGGAGTTACTACATAATCATAGTTTTTTTCTACTTCATCTAATGTTTTGCTCACATTCACCTCTGTAGTTGAGGTAAGCTTTTTCAATCGCTCATCATCTGTAATCAATTCAAAATAGAGATTTGATAGGTTGTCCAATTCTGTTTCTGAATATTCAAAATTGGGAGGCGTTTGAACGATTTCCTTTTGATTGATCTCACCCATGAGTGGAATTTTCTTATCTACAAAAGTAAGTTTTATAAGTGCAGTAAGGCAGAAGAGAGTCAAAAATCGAAATACAAGATTAGCGTATTTTCTTTTTATGATAAAGCCGAGAATAAGAGCCAACATGCTAACAATTAGCATAGAAGCAACACCCCAAAAAAGCGCATTATTTTCCAATAAAGGAGCTCCCCAACTTGTCTCTGTAATCGGGATTATTAAAAAATACCCCAAAAGGATAAAAATTACAGCCATCAAGCCGTTAGCTAAATTTTTCCTTGTAATTTTCTCACTATCTTTAGAAGTGTTTGGTGTCTGTGTAGTGTCCGGCAGAGACTTTAGCCAAACTCCATCTATTTTTTCTACAGTGGTTCCACAAATTCTACATCGTGCGATATCTTGACCGGTCGGCGCTTTCCGGATTTTTTTACACCCAGGGCATTTATATGTTTCGTCAGTCATAGCAGGTTTTTATTACTTGTAATGGCTGAGAGGAGAAATGTTCCTGAGAACTATTTTTCCAACTCCCAGATGGTAGTTTGTTTTCCTGCTACAGAAAAATCTTTTGAGAGATTAATTGTCTTTGAATTCAGAATATTTTTTCCCGTTGAAAACTTATCCAAGACTTCAGCAAGACGTTCTCGTTCAATAACTTTGTCTTCGGTGTTGTTATTCATAACAACCATTACGGTTTGAGCGTCATGAATTCTGAAGTAGATGTAAACATCATCATTCGGAATAAAATGTATAAGTTTTCCTTGCTGCACTGCCGGAGAAGTATTTCTCCAATGCACTAATTTTTTGGTGTATTCGTACGCTGCATTTTCTTTTATCGTTCTTCCTTCTTTAGTAAATACAGATCTTTTGTCACCAGGAAAACCGCCGGGCATTGTTTGTCGCCAGGCTTCATCATCTCCACCACGATTTTCATGAGCCATCATGAGTTCCGTTCCATAATATAATTGCGGAGTTCCGCGTGTAGTTAACAACCAAGCTAAAGCCATTCTGAATTCAGGCTCTTTTTTTCCGATGTGTTCAAAAAATCTGCTCATATCATGATTGTCCAAAAAAGTGACATTTTTCATCGGATCTGAATACAGGAAGTCTTGCGAAAGCATATAATACAACTGGCTAAGTCCTTCTGTCCAACCAAATTCTTCGTTGAATACTTTTCGAATAGCAAAAGCGAATTGGAAATCCGTCAAACTTGGTAATTCTGAGTCGTAGCCGTCATCAACTCCATCAATATCATCTTGCCAATACGCTTCTCCTGCAACGGTGTTTACCCAAGCTTCACCAACAATGTTAAAGGTTGGATAGGCTTCCAACACTTTTTTTGACCAACGCGCCATATAATCTTTATCGGGATAAACATACGTATCCATTCGGATACCATCCACACCGGTATATTCAATCCACCAAATAGTATTTTGAATGAGGTAATCGGCGAGTAATTCGTTGTCTTGATTTAAATCAGGCATTTCAGGAACAAACCATCCATCAACTAATTTGTGAGCATCGTAATCTGAAGCGTAAGGATCGGAAGCTACGGAACCTCGAAAATTAGTTTGCCCATATTTCTTAAAATCGTGAACCCAATCTTTGGTAGGTAAATCTTTCATCCACCAATGTTGATCTCCAATATGATTGTGAATCATGTCCATAATTACTTTCATGTCATTATCATGAACTTCTTGAATCATGGCTTTATATTCTTCGTTACTTCCAAATCTACGATCAATTTTATATAGATCAGTAGCTGCGTAGCCATGATAAGCACCATATTTCTCTGTCATATCATTTTCGAAAAGTGGCGTAAACCAAATGGAAGAAATTCCCAGTTCTTTGATGTAATCCAAATTATCAACCACACCTTTAATATCTCCACCTTGGCGGCGTTGAGGATTAGACCGATCCGCAGATTCAAGCATTCCTTCGATAGAATCATTATCGGGATTTCCATTCGCAAAACGATCCGGCATCATCAGATAAATCACATCGCGGGAATCAAAACCCTGATAGCGGCCTTTTCCGTTTTCACGAGTTAAAAGCTTGTAAGGAATGTTGATTTCTTTACCCTCTCGTTTTAGTGAAATTTGCATCTCTCCTGATTTAGCCCTGTTAGAAATATCCAGATACAGGAATAAGTAATTCGGGGAATCAACAGCTATTTGACGTTTGATCTCAACTCCTTCATAATTGACTGAAGCTCTGTAATGACCGAGTTCTTCTCCATATAATTGAATTTGAAGCTCAGCCACCGGCATGTTAGCCCACCAAAAGGGAGGATCTATGATTTTTACCTCCTGAGCTTGAGAATTGGGAATTAGGAATAAGAGAATTAGGAATAAAGAGTAGAGATGTTTCATAGATTATTCAGTTTTTTATCGAATAGATAATAATGAACCTGAAAGAGAGAATCTTATGAAAGTGCTTACATTTGGTGCTTTAGATTTGAGGAAATTTTTTTGTTTAAAGAGATTTTATATACGGCTCCGAAGGTTTCTGAAAAGACTTAAAAGGTCGGGAGCCTATAGAAACTCTTCCAAGGTTGTTAAGTGCAAGAATTAAGGATTTAAGCAGTAATAACTCTGGAAAAGTTAGAACGAGAAACCACTCATTGATTTTCTATGAAATAATGAATGTATTCATGAAGCTGAGTTCCCAAATAATAAGGCATATTCATTAGTATATATGGCTTTTTGTTAATTGCAGTTTCGTGTTCTTCGATACTAAATGTACCCGCATATATCCTGACCGCATAATTATGTCCAGATCGTTCAATAAATTGATGAAGAGATTTGAGGGTTCCGGTTTTCCCTGATTTTATTTCAACAGGAATAGCTTTTTCTTTATGCGGTATTACAAGATCCACTTCTGAGGAAGATTGACTTTTTTCTCTAACCCAAAAATTAGGTTTATGATAGTTTATAGTATTTAAAGAAATCAATTCCTGAGTAATGATGTGAGGAATGATCGCTCCTTTGTAAGAATTATTTAAATCATCCATTGCAAGCATATCTGCCTGTATGTTTAATTCATAATTGACTAATCCTGTATCTAGAAATTGAAGCTTGGGTGATTTTTTTAAATCAGCTTTTAAAGGAAGCTCCAGATCAGTAGTGGGATAAATAAGTTGGATTATGCGTGCATCGCTTAAATTTTTCATCGCTTCGCCCACTTCTCGTGACCTATAATTAGAGTTCCCAAAGTTTTGAAATTTTATACGTTGATCCACATAATTATGGGCTGTATCCATAATATGGCGTATCACTTTTGCATCGGTAGAGTTACGGGAATATTTCTCTACATCATCTTTGTATGCGCTCCAAATGCTTTCATAATAAACGGGTAAATCTGCTACATTTTGGTTTTGTATATACCTACTAACTACCTCCGGCATTCCTCCGATTATGGCATATTCATGGAAAAGTTTTTTTAGTGTTTGATGAGCGAAATAAGGAACAGGTATTTTCTGTAATTGTTCAAGTGCTGATGTGTTGCCGGTTGCCTCCAAATATTCGGCGAAGTTTAGTGGATGAAGATATAAATATTGAACTCTGCCTACCGGAAAGCTTTTTACCTTGCGTATTGCATGTTCAAGTAGTGAGCCCGCGGCAATTACGTGAAGCTCAGGTAAGTCTTCATAAAAATAGCGTAGCAGTGAAATTGCTTCCGGCGATTCTTGTATTTCATCGATAAAAAGTAAGGTATCAGACTGTTCGTCAGATGAAATATTGTTTGCCAAAAATAAAGCATCTAAAAGAGTACTCACATCTTGGTATTCCTGGAAAAAACGTAAATCTGCAGCCCGTTCTAAATTCAGCGAAATAGTATGGGTATAATTCTTGGCAAAAGTTTGAATTATTGTGGTTTTCCCAACCTGCCGAGCTCCTCTAAGGAGCAAAGGTTTACGCTTTGGGTTGTCTTTCCACGCCTGTAATTGTTTATTTAAATGACGATTAAAAGTCACGATAATCTATTTTGTAACAGAATAAGGGTAAAAATAAATCAATTTTGTATTAAAACAAAGGTAAAATTTATTCTTTTTTGTAACAAAATAAGGGTAACTGAAAATAATCCACACCCGGTGTATTTACAAAACCAACTTAAACCCACCGTTGACCACAAATCCATCAACAGGAGCATAAATATCTTTGAAATCGGGGTCGCTCAAGCTTCCGGTGTAAATAGCGTCAAACTCTGATTGTCTGGTATCCAGAAAGTTCTCGAAGTTTAGAAATAACGAAACGTTCTCTCCGAATTTTTTTTCTGTCATTAAACCTGTTATCCAATAAGATTTCCCTTTACTTCCATCATTCAATTTCTGTGGACTAAAGTAATAAGCTTCCAGCCCAATCCAGAAATTGCCGTGCTTTTCGTACATCAGCACATTGTTTAAAAGATGTTCAGCCACAAGTGGAAAAGTTGTGGAATTACCGTTGTAATGTTCCTGAACGTTAGCATGAGTATATCCAACAAACAATTTGAAATCTTCGTAGCTCCACTTCATATTTACTTCCACGCCTTTGGTATCTACATACCCCTGAGGCTGCCTAAATTCAAAATCTCCGCCCACAGGAGTAAGAACCAGTGGATCTTAAATTTGTGTGTAGAAAAGCAGCACATTAGTAGAAAGAGTAAGTTTTTCGGTAATTAACAGTAGATGGTTTGTGTCAAAATTTCCTCCAAATGAACGTTCTGCTTCGAGTATGTTTGTGTCGATGGGGCGAATGTTTTGAAATTGTAACTGCTCAGCATCTTCAGAAAACACGGTAGGTGATTTATAACCGAGACCACCGCCCAAACGGAAAGTTAGTTGTTGAGAAGGCTCAAACATAACCGATAATCGAGGCAGCGCGAAAATTCCATATTCACTGTGATTATCCAATCTAAATCCTGTTTCTAGCGTCCATTTTGGCTGAACATTCCAGATATTTTGAATGAAAGCTCCGAATACTGCATCAGAAAAACTTAGATTTTGTCCGGCAGTTCCTCACGAAAACAGCGAAAGTTTACATGGAGATGCAAAAATAAGAACAGATAAAAATGGAAGTAGATATGTAGAATTGGAAGTTGTATTGGAAAAAAATTCAACTACTGATCAAAAAAGATCCATTGAATCTTTATATAATGATCTTTCGCCTGAACGTCCGGTTTCTGAAAGAACTAAAAATATGAGTGAAGAAGAACGCAAAGCCTTAAAACTTAGAGAGATTAAGAAGCAGGAAATGAAAAAGCAGAAAGATCAGCAACAATAGAATTAGTCTTATTATTTTACCCTCTTCCATCTCACTCCAATGCTCTGCGTTGGAGTATTTTTTATGACTAAAACCTCACCAAATTCCAAAGAAGCAATTTTTTCCGGTTGAGCCTTTTAGTCCTAGTGTAGCGTCATCCATGAATTGTCCTAGACCTGTCAGATTTTCAGGGCTATTGTACCTTTTCGGAAACTATTTAGTTTAAAATCTGACAGGTGTTTTACGACATCTGAACATTGACATAACACTAGCTTCGTTCTTTAGATTTTTCCTAGATTATCAGCCTGTATGCATAATAATAGTAGTTTAATTTCATTATGTTTAAACACTCTAAGTTCAATAAATGATTAAGACTATGAAATTCTCCAAGCTACTTTTACTAATCCCATTATTACTAATTGCTTGTTCCGAATCTGTCACTAATTCAGAAGAAGCTGAATTACCCAGAGAGCTCACCAAAACGGAAAAAGCTATCATACAAGCCGACCGATCATTCAGCATAGAAATGTTTAAAGAACTGGCTATTGAAAGTGAAAATGAGAATGTTTTTATTTCTCCTTTGAGCATATCAATGGCGTTAGGCATGACATTAAATGGAGCCAATGGGCAAACCTATGATGAAATGCAAAGCACGCTTCAATTTCAGGAGTTATCGCTAACTGAAATAAATGAAGGATATAAATCTTTGATGGAATTACTCACCAAACTTGATCCCAAAGTACAAATGGAGATTGCAAATTCAGTGTGGAGCAGACAAGGTTTTTCTGTAGAAGAAGAGTTTTCTAATAACCTTACTAATTATTTTAATGCAAAGACTTCTGAGTTAGATTTTGATGATCCACAGTCAGTAGATGTTATAAATGACTGGGTTTCGAAAAATACTAACAAAAAAATTGATACAATTTTAGAGGACATCCCGGCTGGTACTGTAATGTACTTGATTAACGCAGTTTACTTTAAAGGAGACTGGGTGTATAAATTTGATACTGAGCAAACGAGGGAACGAGATTTTATCCGTGAAGATGGAGAAATCAAAAAAGTAGAGATGATGACTCAGGAATTATCAACTAAATATTATAAAGATGAAGAAATTCAAATGGTGAACCTTCCGTATGGAAAAGGACTTTTCACAATGTCTCTAATAAGACCCGTTGACGAATCTATTCCGATTGATTCATTTATAAATGAGCAAATCAATTTGCAAAACATAGACAACTGGGACAGCAACTTGAATAAAGATACAATTGGTGTTTATTTGCCCAAACTAGAATTGGAATATGAAAAAAGCCTGAATACCAATCTTAAAAACATGGGGATGCCTACAGCTTTTACGTCACGAGCTGATTTTACAAACATAAATAGAAACGGAGGTCTATTTATATCAGATGTAAAACATAAAACATTTTTAAAATTGGATGAAAAAGGAACCGAAGCAGCAGCCGTTACCAGCGTTAGAGTCGGAACAACCTCGGTAGGTTCAAGTATTCCTATATTCATCTTCAACAGATCTTATATGATGATTTTAAGAGAAAAAAAATCGGGTACAATTCTCTTTATTGGTAAAGTTGAAAACCCTGAAAGTTAGGTTGAGAAGATTTCACTTTCTGTAAAAAGGGAGTGATTTAGTTTAGAGTTTGGCACTTTTGTGTTGTCCGAAGGACTCCTATGGAGATACAAAACTGTAAAGTCTCCTTTTGCGCCAAAGGCATTACTTCGGAAAGAGGGAATTTAGGGGGGTGTAAAATCATTTTTAAAATTCTAACATAGGAAAAAACATAGCCTTTGATAAAACCTGAACTGCTGTTTCGTCAAACAAGAAACCTTTAGTTTTTAAAGAGGGGCAGTAAAAGAGTATTCTAATCAAAACCTCACCAAATTCCCAAGGGCTAATTCTTTTCCAGCGGAACTTTTAAGTCCGAGCGAAGTACTTTCGTAATTCTTTGGAAAGCCTGAAACAGAAGAAAGCATTTTCTTTAAATCTGAAAGCGAGAGTTGAGGCGAATACGTATTCAGAATAAAAAAGCGCTGCTCCGAATCTAACAACTTCATCACATTTTCTAAAAGCTGAGGCAGATCACGATTTAATTTCCAGCGTCCACCTTTGGGTCCGAGTCCGAAAATGGGCGGATCCATGATTATACCGTGGTAAATATTTCCTCTGCGGATTTCTTTCTCCACAAAAGACGGTGCGTCTTCCACAATCCAGCGAATAGAATCGATGTTATTCAAAGCGGCATTTTCCCGAGCCCAATTCACCACACTTTTTACCGCATCAATATGTGTAACTTCTGCTCCGCAAAGATCAGCCGCTAAACTTGCGCCCCCCGTGTAAGCAAAAAGGTTCAGGAATTTTGGGGTGATTCCTTTCACTAAAAATGCCGAACATTTCTCACGAATGAATTCCCAATTATCTGCTTGCTCAGGGAAAACTCCAAGATGTTTAAATGTTCCCTGACTGAGTTTGAATCTGATTTTCTGATTACAAAAAGGGTAAGAAAGATTCCAGTCTTCAAGCTCTGTATTCCAGAAACCTTTTTGATTTTTTTGTTCCGTGAAAATGGCATCCGCATTTTTCCAGTCACTTTCAGGTAGCAACTTATTCCATCTTGCAACAGGTTCGGGACGATTTGTAATAACATTTCCGAAACGCTCTAATTTACGTTTGTTTCCATGATCGAGAAGTATGTAGTGTTTCCAGTTTTTGGGGAAGATCATTCAGCTAAAAAAACCTGAGCTAGTTTAAAATGCAGATTATCAAACTCAGCACCCGAACGATTGATGGTGTAAGCAATAACCATTTTATGTTCTTTATTGATAATGAACATCGTTGTTCCCCCTACGGAACTTCCGGTGTGTCCAATCCAGTATCCTGTTGCGTTATCATTAAAACCACTCCATCCCATTCCGTAATTAGTGCTTTTGCCGTTATCTAATTGTTGGGGAGTCATGAGAACTTTTTGAGTCGCTTCATTCAGAAAATCATAATCTAAATGAGCTTCTCCAAACCTGATCATGTCTTCAGTTGTGCCGATAAATCCTCCACCGGCCCATTTATAGCTATTGTCAACATAAGGAGCTTCCACATTCGCGCCGTTTCTCCAGATATAGAATTTACTGCGATTTTGGATTTCCTGATCGGCCCAGTCCGGAAGGGTGTGATTCATTCCCAAAGGCTCGAAAACTTCGGCTTTCATAAAAGGAAGAAAGGCTTCTCCTGAAGCTCCTTCGATAACCGCGCTGATTAGATTCCATCCATAACTCGAATATTTATAATCTGTACCGGGTTCAAAAAGCAAGGAATCATTTTTAAAAAATTGCAAGCCTTCCGTTACGGTAGCATACTTTTTTGTATTCATAAATTCATTACCACGATAATGACGAATACCTGCAATATGGCCTGCAACTTCCTTAACCGTAATCGGATATTTCTTTTTAGGGAAATCAGGAACGTACGTCTGCACAGTTTTCCGGGTATCTAACTTGTTATTCTGAATTAGAACCCCCAACCCAGCTGCAGTGTATGTTTTTGAAACACTACCAACTCTGAATAGAGTTTCAGAAGGAAAAACCGGAATTTTATTTTCAATATCAGCATAGCCGTAACCTTTCGACCATATTAAACCATTATCTTTATAAACAGAAATACTTAGGCCCGGCAGAGAATATTTGGTAAAAAATGCCTGAGAAATAGAGTCTGCCTTGTGAGTTGCTAATAAGTGATCTTGCGAAAACAGTTGAGCAGGGAGCGCTATATAAAGAAATAAAAAAAGAAATTTTTTCATGGTCTGTTATTTTAATTGCTCAGCGATCTTTTTTGCGGTATTGAATTCCCGGTTAGACAGCTCCGGGTTTTCATGAAAAAAACGCCGCCATTCAATGACTTGTTCTTCGAGCTCGGATGCTCTTTGGTCTATTTTCTGTTTGATAGTAGATTGAGCAAATAGCTCTGCTGTAAATAAGGTAATAAGGAGAAGGGGAAGAAATTTTTTCATAGTGTTGATATAATTTAGTTTCCCAAAATGTAGCCTATCAATGGATGTATATCAATGAAAAACTATCCGAAAAATTCTATGGAATAATTAGCGGAGAATATTTGCTCTATTGAAAGCGAAATTATCCCCTCTTTCTCTTTTAACTGTTGATTATGATTTACAGAATCAGCAATTCCTAACCAGGGTTCAATACACACAAAATCAGCACCCGGTTTTGCCCAAATACCTAAATAAGGGAAATCTTTGAATCTCATCGTAAGAACGTACCCGTGTTCTTTGTGAACCAAAGAAACAGCATCAGATTTAAGATTCTTGAAAATAAGTGCATCTCTATCGAATAAATTCCGATGCAATGGAAGGCGATTTGAATTCTCAAGAATTAATTCCGTTTCATTACTCACTAATCCCCTTTCCATGTCAAGTAAATGAGTTTCTGCATGCTCGGTTTGCTCAAACTCTAAATAATAGTCTTCATAATTTGCGTTATCATGAAGAGGACACCGGAAAGCAGGATGTCCGCCTAAAGAGAAAAGGAGATCTTTCTCACCGATATTAATAACCTGATGAGAGATGGTGAGAATATTATCAGTCAGAGCAAAACTAGTTCTAAACTGAAAAGCGAAAGGATATAGCTTTTTAGATGATTCATCACTTTCTAAAAGAAAAGTGATCGAATTTTTAGATTGTTTTTCAACTATCAGGTTTTCATTTCTACGAACGATGCCATGTTTGGGCATTTCATACCAATTATTTTCGTACTGGTATTTCCCATCTTTCAAGCCTCCAATAATGGGAAATAAAATGGGAGCATGACTCCCCCAAAAAGCCGGATCAGCTTGCCAGATAAATTCTTGTCCTGTTTTCTTAGAAATAACAGAGCATAATTCAGCTCCTTTTTCTTGAATAGACACTTTTAATGATGAAGATTCGATGGAGTGATTCATTAATAACTAGAAAAAGGATTTTTATTTAGTTGTCGGCTTCAGCTTTAAGATTTCTTCAACACCCACTTATAAAATCGGTTCTTTTACATGCTCCATCATCGGTTATGTTGTAAGAAGTGATTTCCTGATAGTCTGGAAAATCTTTGGATTTATATCAAGTACACGAATGTTTTCAACTTCCCGTATAGAAATACCAAAGTTTTTCATTCTTGTTGGGGTTTAAAAGTTATGGAGAGTTAAATGCATTCCTATAATAGTGTAAACTTGAGACTATGAAAAATTAAACAAGTATTGTAGCTACGAAATGTTCTGCGGAAGGTTACAAAAAAAAATAGCCTCCCCTTTACTTAAAAGTGTAGTTGAAAAAGAACAGGTCTGGATAAGAAAGGCGGCAAAAAACGCACTCTTTATTCAGCATTAAGCCATACATAGAAAAGAAATACCCAAATTTTTTGTACGGAATTGCCTCCGAAACTGTCTAACCAAAAAAAAGATTTAAATTTTATTGTAACAAAACGTGCTCCCATCACTCTTGTATATAAGAGAGTATGCCTATTTAGGCGCATACTCTCAGGTGTGTTATAGTGTATCTTTTCTTTCAAAAAATACAATGGTATTTACCAAGCACATAGTTGGCGGTATTCTAGGCTTATTTCTACTTGGAGGTGGCGCAGGTCTTTTTGCGCAAGATTTTCAAGCTATTTCTATTGATTCAAAAATGGATACGCAGAAATATGCCCCTTCTGTGACTGATGTTTCTCTGCTGCTCAGAGAAAAGGATTTCTACCAAAATATAAGGCGCAATATTGGGCACCTAAAAAGCACCCTCCAGAATAAAAAGAGAAAACCGGCAACAGTAGGAGATACCGCTCCATTCTTTGTAAGAAATATAGCCACCTTAGACAGCTGGGACACTATCGTTGCGGAATGCATCTATACATCGGATAACATTGCTCTTTGGGTGAGTGTGGCGGAGACATCTTTTTATGAGGATTCACTAAGTTTTAGCCAGATAGCGGATTCGCTGTCTCAGCTTCTGGAAGCCCGCTCCCCTTCCGGCTCCATTAATCCATCCAAAGGTATTGTTGATTTGAACACGGAATATTTTGGGACACCTCCCGATGTGGATGGAGACGGTATTCTGGATATTCTGCTTTTAGATATAGAAGACGGTTTTGAAGAAACGGGGGGGGTTGTAGCCGGCTTTTTTGATCCAGTTGATCTGATTGAACATGAGTTTTCCAATAAAAGAGATATAATCTATATAGATATCTACCCCACGCTGTTTTACAGGAATCAATTACATATAGCTCGGGGAATTTCCACTATTGCTCACGAGTTTCAGCATCTCATTCATGCTAATTACGAAACACCGGTACGTCAGTACACATTTATCAATGAAGGGCTTTCGGAATTCGCCGAAGTGCTGAGCGGCTTTTCGCCCCGAAACCCGGAATCTTATTACCAACAACCCAACAGAGCGTTATTCAGCTGGAATTACGACGAACCCATTCCGGATTATGCTCGAAGCTCTCTATTCTTTACCTATTTATTTGAACAACTAGGCGCTGACAAAGCCAAATATTTAGTACAAGACCGGGTAGCTATTGGCTATCAATCGGTCTTGGATTTGATTAATGAACATTCAAAGGAAACGTTTGAGGAAATTTTCCGGGACTGGGGGCTTGCCTTGCTTGGGGCAGAAGATGAAACCCTTAGCTTTGCCCACTCCAAACTCAAAAATATTCAACCTACAGCAGCCAAAATTACCGCCGTATATCCTTCGGTAACTAACAGCGCATCTGCTCCGCTCAGCCATTCTTTTTATTATAGTGCTCTTACCAAAGAACTGGAACTTATGTCCGCTCAAAAAATAGAAGCTTCGGCGTTGGCTGATTATCCTTCCAGTGTTGTGGTAAGCCCCGTACAAACCGGCACAAATACTTTCGAAGCAACTAACGGGGCTCATGGTTCTTTATGGCTGCTTCTTTCCAATACAGAACCACAGATTTCTGAACCAGATACGTTGAAATCTATTCAATCGATCTTGCATGTTGGCGAGAAGTCCGGGCGAGTGGAATCCTTAATGTATGACGATGGAATACCGGATACTTTTTTAGGCAGCGCATCTTTTCTCCAACTTGGAGATAACGACATAGAAGTAGCCGTCCTGTTTTCTTCGGCTCAGGAATTTTGGCTCTCAGAAATTAGTG
>CAXBHO010000043.1:0-28248 GCA_963975485.1 uncultured Balneola sp.
CCCTGCAGCGCCGATGGTACTGCACACGTGGTAGAGTAGGTCATCGCCTTCTTTTATTTTCCTAAACCTCTTACTCGCTCAAGTAAGAGGTTTTTTTATGTGTATGAAACTTAAAAGTTTTTATTTTGGATATGATTAGAAAAAATATTATATTAAAAAGGTATCCATAAGAGTATAACAAACAAATACTAAATACTAAATACTAAATACTAAATACTAAAAAACTTAAAAAGAGTATTTGGAATTTTTGCTATAGGCATGATTCTAAATTTTTCTAGTGTTATGGTTGCTGATGCAGGGCATTGTGAAGATGCCATACAAGAATGTGCTGCAGATTGTGCAACTATGTGGTGGAATCCAATATTTATGGGAGCCTGTGGAGATGGCTGCATAATTGGTTATGCTGCTTGCTTGGTATTTTTGTAAATACCTTAAACTTTCTAATTAAAAGGCGCCTAGGCGCCTTTTTTAATTTTAATACAATGAATAAAATAATTTTTAAGATAATTATTGTATTGCTTTTACTGTCTTGTACAGAAAAAAGAAATATAGGTGAAATCGAGATTCAATTTAATGATTCAATTGCATTAGATAGTGTTTTTTCAATTACAAATTCGGAAGGCTCTATGATAACCGACTTTAATGTTGATAGTGATGGTAACCTGTATTTAATTGATATCGCAAATTTTAAATTAAGTAAATACAACTCAAAAGGAGAGCTATTACTATTATCTGGGAACAAAGGGAATGGTCCAGGAGAATTAGACGATGAAATTACTTTTTTAGGAGTAGATAGCAAAAGAGATTTCGTAATACTATATAACTTTAAATCTCAAATTCTTAGTTATTATAATTTGAATTTAGAATTTCAGTTTACCGAGCTATTTTCAAATCACGTAATTGATATCTCTGATGAAGTAAATGGACAAATAGTCTTGGGATTTATGGTTCACAAAGGTGAAGATCCGTTGATACTTTTGAGTTATGAAAGCGAAATAAGACAAGATATAGCTGTTGAACAATTTGAGAAGAATCCAGTTTGGAATATGTTTTCGATAGATCAAAGCGAAGACTACATTTACATGTCATACAGATTTTTGAACCTAATTAGAAAGCTTGATAAGCAAGGAAATATCGTGTGGGAGCGCGCTTTTAAAAATTGGCCAAAAAAGAGTAAAGTTATCGAAAATCTGTCGGTACCAAATGAGATTTTAATTAGGGATATTGAAGTCACAGAAAATGATAAAATTTTGGTGCTTGGAGGTGTTTACTCTTCGAATGATGCGCAAGATATTCATGTGTTAAGTAATGAAGGTAACTACCTATATTCTGTTAAATTGCCATACAGAACACCAAGTATAGTATATAAAAAAGGATATTTATACTCTTCGACAAACTTAGGAAGTAAAGTTATAAAGTGGAAAGTAGATTTTTAATTTAGATGCGACTAGAGAATCTTGATATATATTACCAATATAAGCGAAAAAAAAAATATGTATTTCAAGATGTAAATTTTACCAATAGTGAACCAATTGTCCTTGGTCTTTTAGGTAAGAATGGATCGGGTAAAACTACTTTGCTTAATACACTTGCTGGTATTCATAATAATTATACGGGCTCTTTTTTTTTAGATGACATTTCTGGTACAGACAGAAAAGCTTATCAAAAATGTCTTGGATATGCACCTGATAGGTTGGAACTAAGTTTTAATTTAAGTGTAGAATCTTTTTTAGAATCTCATGCCAGATTATATGGAATTGAAAGAAAGCTAATCGTTAAAGCTGTAGAAACTGCTATGGAAATATCAGGACTTGAAGATATGTGTGAAGAAAGAATAAATTCTTTTTCAAAAGGTTTTAAAAAAAGAGTTCTGCTGGCGCATGCAATTCTTCATAATCCTAAATACCTTTTTCTTGATGAACCTTATGAAGGGTTGGATAAGTTTCAAAAGCAAAAATTAAAGCTCTTTATATTAGATAGACTTAAAAAAAAACAATCAACAATTATAAGTACTCATGAGCTAGGAGAAGCATCTATGGTATGTACAAATGTTTTGTTTTTAAGAGATAAAGGTATTTCTAATTTATATAATATTGATTCAGCTCAAGATTTAGAGAAACTATATTTCGAAAATGTCTGGTAACAAAGTGTTTAATTATTTTAAGCTCTGGCTTGAATTTTTTGGAAAAACACTGCTTAAAAAAGTAAGCATGAGCCTTTTATTTATATATATAGCAGTTTTCTTTAGTTATATATTATACTTTTCTGAGTCTATATCGATAATCAGTTTTGGTAGCCATGAATCTATGGGGTTTAATTTGCATAGGTTAATGTTCCTATATGGAATTTATATTTTAGTTGGATTAGTAATTTATACCATTCATGATATATTATTGATTTTAATAGAAAAGGATTATTTGATTTTACTAGGTCTTAAAGATTGTTCATTTTCAGAATATATCTTACGTATATCCATTTCCTTTTTTTTGTTTTTATTTCTTACAGTTTCATTTTTATTAAGTTTGATATTCTTTTTTTCAGACCTTGAGTTTGATTTATTAAGTACTTTTTTACCCTTAGGTATTTGGTCGTTCTCAATAGTATCATTAGTGATAGCAACTTTAGTAGTGACTAAAAATACAGCCGCAACTTATTATTATGTTTTTTTCTTACTTATTCTTGTTCCTGATATTTATACAACTCTTAGGCTTTTAATCGGAGAAAGTGAATCAACTACTTTAATCCTGAGTATAATTTTAAACCCCATTTTATCAGTCAAGGAGGTTTTTAACTCCACCTTCTTTTTTATCACTGGCAGCACAGTTTCTTTTATTTCAATATTAGTAAGTTTTATTTTTAGCATTTTTTTAATTGCCATTTCTATTAAAGTCTTTAGTAAAAGAGGATTCTTAAATTAATTTTCAAATCTACTTTAAAGAAGATAAACCCCTAAAAGAATCGTATATTATAACACTACTATTTTGTAGATAAGACAAACTGAATAGAATGAATTTTAATTTTCAAGAATTTATAGAAGAGTATAAAAAAAGGTTAGCTGATCTTTTTGGTACTAAAGAAGAGAAAGATGAGGATAGCTTAGTTAGGGGAATTAAGCCTGCTACCTTTAATCAGATCATGGAATTGGCACCATTGGGAGCATTTATTCCGCAAGAGTACGATGGTTTTGGTGGTCACACAGCGGAAGCTTTATCAATGCTGGAAGCAAGTTCATATGAATCTCTTCCATTGTCTCTGATGATGGGTATTAATGGCGCTTTATTTTTACAGCCACTTGCTAATTATGGGTCTGAGGAAGCTAAATTAAGTATCTATGATCGAGTAATGCATGATAAGAGAATGGGGGGATTAATGATAACCGAGCCTGATTATGGTTCCGATGCCCTTAAAATGCAAACATCATTCACAAAAGCAGATGGGAAGTACAAGATCGAAGGATTGAAGCACTGGGCAGGGTTAACCGGTATGGCAGATTACTGGCTAATAGCTGCAAGAAATAAAGATGAGAAGAGTAATCTGGGAAGAGATATTTCATTTTTTATTCATGATACAAGGAATGGTGGTATAGAAGTACAAGAATACTACAATAATCTTGGTTTATATATGCTTCCTTATGGGAAGAACAAGATCGATATACAGGTGAATGAATCTCATAAACTTGAGCCGTCAAGTACAGGAATCACGATGATGCTTGATTTACTTCATAGAAGCAGACTGCAATTTCCTGGCATGGGTATGGGTTTTCTGAAAAGAATGTTAGATGAAGCAGTTACTCATTGTAAAGAGAGATTTGTGGGTGGACAAAGCTTATTCAATTATGATCAGGTAAAGAGTAGATTATCAGAACTCCAAGCTTATTTTACTGTGTGTGCGGCCATGTGTAATTTTACCGGAAGTAGAATTTCTCTATCCGATAATACTTCCAGAAGGGATGTGGAAGCAAATGCAATAAAATCTGTTGTTACTGATTTTATGCAACGAGCATCACAGTCTTTATTACAGCTAACAGGTGCTAAAGGATATAGATTAGATCATATTGCAGGTCGGTCAGTAGTGGATAGTCGCCCTTTTCAAATCTTTGAAGGCTCTAATGACATTTTATATCAACAGATATCGGAATCTGTAATGAAGATGATGAGAAGAGTAAAAAGTTCCAACCTATACGATTTCTTAAGTAGCTATGAGCTTACTATCAAATCTTCTGATTACTTCAAAGAAGCGTTGAATTTTGAAGTTGATACTACAATGCCTCAGCGTAAACTAGTTGATCTTGGTAAAGCCTTGGGAAGAATTATTTCTATGGAGTTTACTATCAATTTAGGAGAAGAGGGTTTTAACAGAGAATTAGTTCAAAATGCTATTGAAACACTTCAAGATGAAGTAAATAGTATTATGTGCTTATTCAAAAATGGAGGGCAAGCTTCTGTAGTTGAGGATTATGAAATAGAGAGCTCTTGGTTTAATCTTCAAGCAGTTCATGCCCACTAAGAAAAAACTTGTTGTTTTATCCGGTGCAGGTATAAGTGCTGAAAGTGGATTATCTACATTCAGAGATTCAGGCGGTCTTTGGGAAGGATATGATATCAATAAGGTTGCAACACCTGAAGGATGGAATAGAGACCCAAAGCAAGTATTGGATTTCTACAATCTAAGACGAGAACAAGCATGTTCTGCCAAGCCAAATAAAGCTCATTTAGGTTTAGCCGAGTTAGAATCAAACTTTGAAGTAGAGATTATAACTCAGAATGTTGATGATCTTCACGAAAGAGCAGGTTCTTCCAAAGTACTTCATTTGCATGGGCAATTAACCAAAGCAAGAAGTGTTTTAGATGAAAGCTTGGTAGTCGAAATCGGTAATAAAAGAATCAACATTGGGGACACTGCAAGTGACGGAGGTCAATTAAGACCGCATATTGTTTGGTTTGGAGAGATGGTACCTATGCTAGAGGAAGCAGCTCAAATAGTTGAAAAGGCAAATATCTTAGTAGTAATTGGAACATCATTAGTTGTTTATCCGGCTGCAAGCTTGATTCATTATGCTCCGGATAATTGCACAAAATATATTATAGACCCTTCTAATCCAGAAATGTTTTCATTTGAAGGATGGCATCATATAAGAGAAACAGCAACTTTAGGAATAGAAAAGTTAATTAAGGATTTGAATAAGTAGAATGGCTAAAACATCAGAAGAGATAAAAGCAATTTTGGAGCAATTCACGATACCTTTTTTCCATTTGGAAAAGAGATTTCCATTATTACCAGGAAAAGCGGACAAAAAAGCAGAAGCAATTTTATTGGGTATTTCAGAAGAAGAACTTTCTAGCTTTAGAGAGAATATCAATCAGAATGCGAAACAAGGAGCTCTGGAGCTTTTAAAAGAAGATGAGATCATTGATTGCTTGGATTCACTTCCTTTAGACGGCTCTGAAACAATAGCTGTAATCGGTGATTCAATTACTGAAGATGGCCAAGGCTGGTTTGAAATTTTGAAACAAGTATTAGAACTATCTGTAGAGAAAGCAGATTTCACTTTCATTAATGCAGGTGTTGGTGAGCAAACTACTTCAGAAGCGCTAAGAAGATTGGACAGAGACGTTCTTATTCATGAGCCTGATTGGGTGTTTGTTGCTTTGGGAACTTTTGACGCTCAAAGATTAAATATTCTTCCGGACCGTACCTTAACGCCATTATCAGAAACATGGGAAAATCTGGAATCTCTTCAGAATATAATAGGTGAGTACGTTTCTAATCCCGTAATTTGGATTACTCCTACACCGATAATTCCTGAATTACTTACTGAAAATCCGTTATACGAATATTTTATACAAGAAGAAGATCTTCAGCAAGTAAGGCAACTTGTTGCAGGTAAAGACGGGGTAATTATTGATTCTTTAGGTAGTCGAATGGGTAAAGAAGGCCCTGAAGCTTGGAATTATATTGCGGATGGATTACATCATTCATTATCTGGACATATGAATACTGCTAGGTTGGTAATTAAAAAACTATCTGAATCTGAGATTACTGTTGGCTAAAAATTTATTCGGAAATTAACCATTTCAACAGCAGGCTGTATAGTTGAAGTAAAGTCATTAGTTGTAACTTGAGATGTTCGAATTAAAGTAGGGTTTATGAACCCGAAACTTGAATTGTTTTCAAAGCTCATCCCAATCAAGCCTGAAGCTTTATTATTAGCGCTTGCAATAGCAACAGGAGCAAAAGTTCTTTCAGCTAAAACAAACGTGTCAAAAATTCCGAATCCGAATCCAGCCCATGCTCCAATTCCGGCTCCATATTGAAGTCCGGAAACTATGGGTTCGTTAGCAACCAAGGTTACGGCAACTACCACTATTGATCCTAATGCAGCTCCATAAAAAGTGTCTAGGAGTACAATAATACTGCTATTATTACCATCATTAAATAATCCAGAAACTACTACTTCTTGTCCTCCACCGGATGTAATATCATAGGCTCCCATTCCAATTCCATACAAGGTGCCAAGGCCAACACCAATTCGTAATGCTGCAAAGTCATCCGAATTTGAAAGGGCCATTACAGCACCGCCTAAAAGAGTTCCTTGAACAGCGCCATTGAGCGTGTTACCGGCAAGAAGTTCGACAGTTTGTGCCTGGGCGGAAAAAGTAGATAAAGTTAAGGTAAGTACGGCGGTAAAAATTAAAGAAGTTTTTTTCATCCTAAAATATTTTAAGTTGCTTAAATTTAATGATTCTTTGAGCTTGATTCCAAAGCTATTCAGGATTATTTAGAGATACCGGAATTACTTTACCATTCATAAACTTATGAGCAGTTAACGTGAATTCGCTAATATATTCTCCCATTTCTTTGGGCTGAACAGGAGCTTGGTATCCGGGAAAAGCCTGAGCCAACATTTCTGTTTGAACAGCCCCCAAACAAAGACAGTTTACAGCAATTTCTTCTGAAGAGAATTCAGCGCTTAAGGATTCTGAAAAGATAGCCAGAGCACCTTTAGCGGTTGAATAAGCAGCTAAACCGGGGAATTTATCACTTCCCTGAAACCCACCCATACTCCCAATATTTACAATATGTGCCTTTTTATTAAAAAAAGATTTCAGTTCCCGAATCAAATGAACAGGAGCAAAAAGATTAACATCAAAAACAGATTGCCACTCTTGTTTCGACGTCTCCATAAAAGGTTTATTTAACACCATTCCGGCATTGTTTATTAAGCCATCAATGTTGCCGGCTTTCGAAATAACTTTTTTAATAGAATCTAAACCACTTTCCGTTGTAATATCGGCAGTTACAATATGTACTAATTCAGAGGCTGCATTTTCTTTTAATGCAGCAAGTTTATCCGTTGATCGTGCAACTGCTACAACTTTATTCCCTGAATTTAAAAGAGCTAAAGCAGTTTCATATCCTATTCCTTTGCTAGCTCCTGTTACTAATATGGTTTTCATCGGCTGAGTTGTATTTTTTATTAAGTTAAGAAATGCTCTTTGTTAACAAAACATTTACTTTTTCATACAAACAGTGTTTAGAAAAAGCGCTTTTTCTGGATATCTTTAAAGCCTAATTGTAATTTTTTCACGAAACTGATTTTATGAGCGATAAGCATTCACAGCCTTTAGTACCAAAAAATATTGAACAGTTAAACAGGTACGTTGCTGGAAAGACAATCGCAGAAGTAAAAGAGGCTTACAATCCCAAAAAGATTGCAAAACTAGCTTCCAACGAAAACAGACTTGGTTGCAGCCCAAAGGTAGAACCGGCAATTTTAGAAGCACTAAAAGAAATTCAGGATTATCCCGATCCGGTTGCAAGAAAATTAAGAGCTGCTATCGCTGAAAGGAATGGTGTTAAAGATTCTGAAGTGATATTAACATCAGGCTCTGAAAGTTTGCTTTCTATGTTATGCCGAACTTTTTTCTTGAATAAGCAAAATGCTATTACCGCAGAAGCTACCTTCGTTGGATTTTTTGTGCAGGCCGCAGTTAGAGGAATTCATTTAAAAAAGATTCCCATCACAAAAGATTATCGATTTGATGTAAAAGCAATGGTTAATGCCATAGACGATCATACAAAAATGATCTACATCGCAAACCCTAATAATCCTACGGGCACTTATATCACCAAAGATGAATATGAGTGGCTTTTACAGCAAGTTCCAAAAAACATTCTTGTAATAGCTGATGAAGCTTATTATGAATTTGCTAAAGATGTAGAGGATTATCCGAAAGCATTGGAATATGAACGTGATAATGTAATCGTATTGAGAACATTTTCTAAAGCCTACGGGCTTGCGGGATGTCGGGTAGGTTATGGAATTGCTCGTGAGGAAATCATTAATAACCTTTTAAAAACTAAGCTCACTTTTGAGCCTACTACACTTGGGCAGGCAGCGGCATTAACGGCATATAAAGATGAAGATTTTTTAAATAAAAGCATCAAAGTTGTTAACGAAGGAAAGGAAAGACTTTATGCTTTTTTTGATGAACACGAGATAAACTATAAAAAGTCGATTTCTAATTCTGTAATGATGATCTTACCAACAGAGCAAGAAGCTATAGACTTTACACAGAACATGTTAGAATTAGGTGTGATTCTAAGACGTATCAATGCATTTGGGTTGCCAAACTGTGTTCGAATCACCATTGGAATCGAAGAAGAAATGAATCATTTTGAAGAATCCTTCAAAAAAGTAATGCAAAATAGTTAGGAGTTTATAAACACTATATGGCTAAGAAAAAGAAAACCAGTAAAAGTAATTCTAACGTTGATTGGCGAGATGTTGCTCGTCTTATGCTTACTTCCAGAGCCATGGATGAAAAAGAAGAAACCGAGTTGGTGCCAAATAAAGATGTATTGTATCAATTTTCAGCCAGAGGTCATGAATTAGGCCAAATTCTTCTGGGAAAACTATTGACTAACAAAAATGATGCTGCGAGCGCTTATTACAGATCAAGACCTTTATTATTATCTCTTGGGTTAGATTTAGAAGACGCTATGGCGGCGCCAATGGGGAAATCCGGCAGCTATAGTGATGGTCGCGATATTGGTGTTGTTTGTAATCGCCCTGATATTGCGGGAGTGAAAGTGTTACCAATGGCAGGTGATGTTGGTTCTCAATACACTCCCGCAATAGGATGGGCACAAGCTGTTGAATATCGGCGTACTGTTCTAAAAGAAAAGGAGTACGAAGGTGCAATTGCTGTAATTCTTGGTGGAGATGGATCTGTTGCCACAAATGGATTTTGGTCTGCACTAACTATTGCTACTACACAAAACCTTCCGGTACTGTTTTATATTGAAGATAACGGATATGGAATCTCGGTTACAAGCGATTTTCAAACTCCGGGTGGTGTTATTACCGACAATCTTCAATCATTTAAAAATTTGAGAATTCTTGAAGGAGATGGAACCGATCCTGAAGAAGCTTCAAAATTGATGGAAAAAGCAGTGACTTCAGTTAGAGAAAGAAAAGGTCCTACCATGATTCGGTTAAAAGTGCCAAGACTAAATGGACATTCGTATCAAGATAATCAAGCTTATAAACCTGAAGAACTTGTTAAAGAAGAAAAGCAAAAGGATCCGCTGGATACGCTTAAGAAATATTTGGTACAGGGAGTACTTACTGAACGAGTTTGGGGCAATATTGAGAAGAAGGCGAAAGAGACGATTGACGAAACTGCAAAGGCGGCATTAGCAAGACCTGAACCGGATAGTTCAATCACAGAGAAACATGCATTTGCTGAAGAATTACAAACAATTGGTGGGTTAGCAGTTGAAGACCATGAATTCCCACCCGAAAGTGAAACTCCTACACCTGAAAAACAACGAATCAATATTGTTGAAGCTATCCGAAGAACATTGGCTTATGAGCTTGAAACAAATGAAAAGCTTTTAGTCTTCGGTGAAGATGTTGGTTTAAAAGGAGGTGTACATGCCGCAACCATGGATTTACAATCTAAATTCGGAGCTCAACGGGTTTTCGATACAAGTTTATCTGAAGAAGGAATAATCGGTCGTTCTGTAGGCATGGCTTATGCAGGTTTAATGCCCGTTGCAGAAATTCAGTTTAGAAAATACGCTGATCCTGCCACCGAGCAATTGAACAATTGCGGGACTACCAGATGGAGAACAGCCAACAGATTTGCGGCTCCAATAGTGGTGAGAATGCCGGGTGGTTTTGCGAAATGTGGTGATCCATGGCACAGTATGAGTAACGAAGTATTTTTTACGCACGCCATAGGGTGGCAAGTTGCAATGCCAAGTAATGTTGAAGACGCTGTGGGGCTTTTGAGGGCTGCAATGCGATCTAATAACCCAACTATATTCTTTGAGCATAGAAACCTTTTGGGCGCAAAATATGCGCGAAAGCCCTATCCGGGAGATGAGTTCGTCGTTCCTTTTGGAAAAGCTAAACTTTTGAAGGACGGGAATGATGTTACTATAATTACTTGGGGCGCCATGTGTGAACGAAGTGAGCAAGCGGTTGACGAATTAGGGATTTCAGCTGACGTTATTGATCTCCGGACTTTAATGCCATGGGACAAAGAAGCTTGTTTAAAATCTCTCTCTAAAACCAACAAGTGTTTAATTGTTCATGAAGATAATAAGACAGCCGGTTTTGGAGCTGAGATTTCCGCAGAACTTTCAAAAGAAGGGTTTACTGATTTAGACGCACCAATTGAACGACTAACAATGCCTGATATTCCTGTCCCATATAATATAGGATTAATGGAATCTGTTCTACCTACTGTTGATAAGATTAAAGAAACATTACTTCTATTGAGTAATTACTAACCCAATTGTTACTTGTGGATTTTATAACACGAATCAATGGTTATTCAAGTTATGATTGGATACTTTCCAACAATAGTTTAATCGGGTTATTCTGTCTTGACATTAGAGCGTAAAATCATATCGAGTTTTTTACTGTTGACTATACTACTCGCAGGTATAGGTCTGATTTGGGAATTCTTTTATACCGAAATCAATAACAAGCAATTCATTGAAAGTAAAAATGCTACTACAGTAGTAGATTACACCAATCAAATGGAGGTTGGGTTATATCAAACACTGATATATCTCAATCTTATGCATGAGACAAGATCTACCCGCGAGAGCATAGATGATATTCGTGATATTCCTTTGACGGCACAGTCAAAAAAAGGGTTTGAAGCTGGATTGAATGCTTTCTACTCTTCGAGTGCTGAGTTAGAAAAAATGATTGGTAATAAACCCATCTTGCAAGAAAAAATATATGAGCTTAAAAAACGAGTTCTACTGTACGAAAACCTCACTAAAGATTGGCTGGTAATGGGTGATGAATTAGTTAGTGAATCTAATGTGCTGTTTCTTTCATCAATTGCTCCCTACTTTCTAAATAACATTATTCCAAAGTTCGAAGAAATAAGAAGTATAGCGAGTAGTCAACAAGAGGAAGTTATCGACCAATTAGACAAACAGTTGAATCAGGGAAGAATCATCAATTACTCTGCGACCTTCCTGATTTTAATTATAGGAGTACTTATCGGATTCTATCTGTATCGGTCTATAATCAAACCTCTTCAAAATCTTACTTATTCGGTAAAAAAGCTTGGTGAAGGAAATTTAAGTCAAAGAGTTGAAGTACAATCAATTGATGAATTCAGTTTTGTTGCTGATGCTTTTAATACCATGGCTGAGAATCTGGAACAACAAACTATTTCAAGCACGTATTTAGATAATGTCATGGAATCTATCAGCGAAAGTATTTTTGTGATAGATAATGAGGGAATTCTTAAAAGATTGAATGAAGCAGGAGCAGAAATGCTCGAACTTGATAAAAATGAATTGATAGGAAAATCACTTTATAACTTCTTCAATTTAATTAAGCCCGAAGGGAATTTAAAAGAAGAAAGAATTCAAGAATATCAATTAGAGACTGTAAAAGATACTAAAGTGCCGGTGCTATTTTCTGAATCTGATTTGTATGAAGATGGTGAAATAAGGGGGAGGGTTATAGTTGTTCGTGATATTTCGGAGCTTAAAAATGCTGAAAATGAGATCAAAAAGTCTTTGGATGAAAAGAATGTAATGCTTGCTGAAATTCATCACAGAGTAAAAAATAATTTAGCAGTAATCTCAGGTTTATTGCAGTTACAGGCAATGCAAACAGATAGTGAAGAAATTAATAAGGCACTTAGAGACAGCCAACTTAGGGTACAGTCTATAGCTTTAATTCATGAAAAATTGTATGGAAGTGATTCTCTGGCATACATTAAGTACGACAAGTATATTGAAGATCTTTTGGATACGATTAATAAAACGTACGCTAATGCTAATAAAGCCATAATCATTAAAAAGGATATAAAAGGGGTATCACTCAACATAAATCAAGCGATTCCATGTTCGTTATTAGTTAATGAAGTGTTAGTGAACACGTATAAGCATGCATTTACTGATCAAGATGAAGGAGAGATTTCGGTTACTATTACGGAAGAAGAAAAGGGAATCATCACCATCATCATTTCTGATGATGGAAAAGGTGTAGATGAAACTAGTAAAAATAATAAGGCAATAAAATCTCTGGGTTTTACTTTGATAAAAACACTATCTGCTCAGCTTGACGGAAGCTATAGTTTCAAAAATAAAGACAAAGGAAAAGGAACAATCTTCACTCTCAGCTTTAAAAAAGAGAAATAAAAGGAATTCACTTTAGCATACATTATTATTAATAACCTGAGTTCTATTCTAAAAACTATTTCAATAAGCTTATAACGTAAGTTCCCACAAAGTAGAGCGAAAAGAGTGTTTTAACGTCATACCTGTCTGTCCATCGTAAGAAATGAAAACGCCCTCAAGTCTGTCAAGGGGTTGCAACCCCTTGTCTGGCTTGAGAAGGTGGCGTTATTTTCAGCCTAAGTTAGAAGTTGCCGAGGGCATCACTTTGTGGGAGCTCAGGTTAATAGAACTAGTTCAATTACTGATCCCCAAAACAAGTGCATTGCAACCCGGCTGCTTCTAAAGAAATAGCATGCCAGTCAAATTCTTCCCCATAGCTGTTTTTTTCCCACCAAAAAGGGAGGCGATCTTTCATTTGATTTCCAACTTCATTCATTGTTGATGCATCAAATAAGCGCCCGTTCACCATAGTGTAATGAACCGAGTTGGTGTTTCTAATATCCTGTAAGGGGTTTTTATCAAGAACAATTAAATCAGCTAATTTTCCTACTTCTAACGATCCGATATCATCATCTAATCCCAGATAATGAGCTCCATTGAGTGTAGCAACTCGAAGTGCTTCCATGTTAGTCATTCCGCCTTGGCTCATCATCCAAAGCTCCCAATGTGCTCCTAAACCTTGTAATTGGCCATGTGCACCGAGATTCACTTTTACGCCGGCATCGGTAAGTAACTTAGACGATTCTGCGGTTAATATATGACCGTTTTCATATTCTTCATCAGGAATCATAGTCCTATGGCGTGATCTTGGATCGATCACACTTCTTGGAGTAAAAGTTAACAGCTTTTTATTTTCCCAAACATTGGATTTTTGATACCAATAATATTCTCCACTCATACTACCGTAATTCACAATATGAGTTGGGGTATATCCGGTTTCGCTGTTACTCCATAATTCCTGAACATCTTTATAAAGTGGTACAACAGGAATATTATGCTCAATTCCGGTATGTCCGTCAAGAATCATACTCATATTATGGAAAAAGAAAGAACCGCCTTCAGGAACAACCATCATTTCAAGTTTTTTGGCTGCTTTAATAATTTGTTGGCGCTGTTCTCTTCGTGGTTGGTTGTAACTCTTAACCGAAAAGGCACCAAACGCTTTGGTTCTCTTTAAAGCAAAAAGAGCGTCTTCATAAGTATCTATTTTTGCTTTAAAAGATCCATCAGCTCCATATAATATTACACCAGTAGAGAATACACGCGGTCCAATCATATTGCCGGCTTTAATGGCTTCGGAATGAGAGAAAACCATTTCAGAATTAGAAGAAGGATCGTGAGCCGTAGTAACGCCGTAGGCTAAGTTTGCAAAATATTCCCACTGCTGCTGAGGGCTTAGCCCCAATCTGAAATTTCCTAAGTGAGCATGTGCATCAACGATTCCGGGCATAATGGTTTTGCCGGAAGCATCAATTACTTTTGCTCCATTTGGAACCGAAACATTAGCTCCAATGGCTGTGATCTTATTTCCTTCTACAATAATGGTTCCTTTTTCAATAACCTCATCACCTTCCATGGTAATAATTCTGGCGTTGGTAAAAGCTATGATCCCTTCAGGTACATAAGTATCTAATTTGAGACCGATATTCAATCCGGTTTTAGGAGGTTCGGGCAAACTATCGGGAGCGTTTTCCACAAACTTAAAGCTATCTTTCAAATCAATGCTGAAATATTCTTCGCCCAATGTCCACATCAATTTTTTGCTATCCGCAGACCAGTGCATGTGATATCCACCTTCAGATGCCACAAGTGAAACAGGAATGGCTTTGGTTGAAGGAGAAAGCTCAATCTTTTTACCCGGAGAGGTCATAGGTGCGATATATACTTTATAGAGATTGGAAAAAGCTACCCACTTTCCATCCGGGCTTGGAACAAATTCATGGCCATAGTTGGAGGTAAAATGCGTTTTCTCATTTTCTCCGTTCAGGTTTATACTGTTATAGGATTTATCAATTGCGCCAAAAATATATCCTCCGGCTTGGTAAAAAATTCGATCGCCTGTTGAATTAAATCTTGGGAAAGTCCCTGAATCATGAATCTTTGTAGCCTCACCACCAGATACAGGAATAGTATAAATCCCGGGGTTTAATGTGTGCACAAATCCTTGCTGCCCGTTTCCACTTTCTCTTCTGAAAACAATGGTTTTTCCATCCGGAGAAAAGGAGGGTTCGCGATAAATCCCTTTTTCTTTGGTTAGTTTTGTGGGTCGCTTATAAAGATCTTTGGTTAAAAGATTTACAACATTCAATGCACCCATATTTTCATCACTCCAACTTACGTAAGCCAATAACTTTCCATCAGGAGAAAAAGCAGGTTCAAACTCAAAATCTGATTCTTTGGTTAATCTTTTGGGCGTTCCGTTTGGTAGAGCTTTCGTCCAAAGATATCCGGCAGCACTGAATGCAAGAGTTTTTCCATCCGGCGAAGTTCTTGCAGTTCGGATTGCTTTTGCAGTAAATTTATCCGGAGCTACTTCTTGCTTAAATCGAGCTGCTTTAAAAATCTCATGGCTTGATTTAACTTCGAAAGGAATATTTGAAACAGCACGAGTTGCTACATTTATTTTGTTGATTTTACCATTTGCCCAAATAACGATATTCTTTCCATCAGGCATCCAGTTAAAGTTGGTATAAACCCCGAATATTGCCCAAGCTTCTTGTTGGTCTTTGCTTAGGTTTTCGAAAACAGGCCATTCTTTACCTGAAGATAAATCCCGTAAATAAAGCACGCTTTTGGTTCGAACTCTTCTAACAAAGGCTAAATGTTTGCCATCCGGTGAAATTTGAGGTCTTGCTGCGCCGCCATTTCCACCTGTTACGGTTTCAATATCTCCTTCTTTTGTATCATAGCGCCGAATTACATAGATTTGGCTGTTCGGATCTTTATTGTACTGAAAAAATCCGCCCGGATAATTGTCTTCGCTGTAATAAATATAACGCCCATCAGGAGATACAGATGGCTCACCAATATCCTGTTGCTCGTTTTTCTTTTCAACTAATTGAATTCCTGAGCCCCCTGATTTGTGGTACATCCAAATTTCTCCGGCACCTAACGAGCGACTAGATGAGAAGTGCTTTTTGGCAATGATATATTCTCCATTCGGCATCCAGGTAGAATTATTTAGAAGTCTGAAATTTTCTTTAGTTATCTGAGTGGCATTTTCACCATTGGTATCCATCACCCAAATATTGTCACCTCCACCGGCATCACTTGTAAATGAAATATGTTTGCCATTAGGGCTGAATCTTGGCTGCACTTCAAAAGGATGCCCGCCGCGAAGCAATTTGGCTTTTCCACCTTTAACGGGCATTATGTAGATGTCGCCCAATAAATCGAAGACAATTTGTTTTCCATCGGGGCTTACATCCAAATTCATCCACGTACCTTCATCAGTAGTAAATGAATGCTTAGTAGATTCTCCAAGATCTGGATTAGCGACATCCCATTTGTCTTGTGCTGAAGAGCTCACAGAAAATAAAAAAGCTAAAAGAGCTATAAGAATTGAGTAAAAATATTTCATCGGTCTTTAATAAATTTTAGTTGTTAGCGATAATAGCATATAAATACCTAAAAATTTAGGTATTGAAGGTTTTTTACAAAAGTAGCTAGTGTCAAGTCAATGTTCATTTGTCGGTTAAAAGCTATCGGATAGCCTGTTCATTGACTATTTGAAAAGGTGAATAAGAAAAAACACCATCCATCACCCCGTTTCTCACCCACATTACAACGTTTCCAAATTTGAAGGAAACGAAATGATGGATTCCTGCCCACATCATTCATCAGACGAACTCAAGTCGTCGGAAGAAGAAATGGCGTACAAAAAGCTGCCATAGCCTAAAAACCCGGAAACCTGAGTTCCCACATAAAGATGCCCTCAGCAGCTTCTAACTTAGGCCAAAAATAACGCCACCTTCTCAAGCCAGACAAGGGGTTGCAACCCCTTGTCTGGCTTGAGGACGTTTTCAATTCTTACGACTCGATCAATCTTGCAGTTTGCTTCAAGCGGAATTAAATTCCTCGCTTTCAGCCAAGCATTGAGTTCATCGATCTGTTTCTCATTCCAATAGATTTGAAACAGCTTTTCTGATTCAGGCTGACAGGGCTGCGACAATTCATGACTGACGTTGCACTATGTATCTTAATGACAATTAATTAATAAGCTCAATAATTATGTGCATATTCAGCGAGTTTTAAATATTTGGGGATGATGAAATACTATGTATCAATTTTAGCCTTTTTGGCTTTTACAACCACTACGGTGGCACAGAGATTTGATGTAAAAAGGTACTCTGTTAACGAAGGGCTGCCTTCCGGTCAGGTTTATGACATTGAGTTTGATGAGCAGGGTTTTGCCTGGTTTGCTACTTCTTATGGAGTGGTGCGAACTGATGGTAGAAATTTTACAACATTAGGTTTGGAGCAGGGATTAAAGGAAGAGACAACTACAGATCTGTATTTTGATAGCAGAGGAAATTTTTGGGTGGCTTCTACTGAAATGGGTGTGGGTTTAATTAAGGAAGACACAGTTATTTACTTGGAGGAACTGGATTTCCTAAGTGGAAAAGATGTAAACTATATTATGGAGTCACCATTAGGTGAATTATGGTTTGGTACAAATAAGTTTGGAGTATATGTGTGGGATCAGGAAACGAATAGAATCGATAGTTTAACCACAGAAAATTCACCACTTCCATCAAATACAATTTGGGACATTTATTTCGGTTCCTCAGGGTTAATTTGGATTTCAACTCAATCAGGGTTAGCAGTGCTAGATAAAGAGAGAAAAGAAAAAATAATACTCAATCAGGAAAATGGGTTAAACGGATTTGCTGCTTATCAGACATTTGAGGCAAGTGACGGCAATAAATGGATAGCATCCAGTAATGGAGCTACTGTTGTAAAACCTGATTTTTCCAGTAGAAATATCTCTGAGATAAACGGAAAAAAACTAAACTATGTGTTTAGCATTAGTGAAGATGTGCTTGGAAGAATTTGGTTGGGTACCGAGAGAGATGGTGTTTTTTGGTATTCCGAAGAAAAATCAATGCAGATTACTAGAAAAAATGGGTTAAGTAGTAATTATGTGTACCGATTAGTAAAAGATAAATATGGCTCAATTTGGGTAGCAACAGACGGAGACGGAGTCACTATATTTAAAGACACAAGGTTTCAAATATTTGATTCTAACTCAGAATATGGAGCAAACGAAGCTTATGGAGTTCTTAAAGCAAAAAAAGGTGCGCTTTGGTTTGCCAATTCAAAAGGATTAACGAGCTTTAAAAATGAAGTTTTCAAAACTTTTAGCTTTCCTGAAAAATACAAAAATGTTGAGATTTGGGATATAGAAGAGCTATCAAATGGAAAACTTGCCTTGCTTACTTATGAAAACAGCTTGCTCACGTTTAATGGAGAAAGATTCTCAGAGTACAATTTTGAAATTGATAAAAAACCATTTTATAACACAGATGTTTTAGTGGAGAAAGATGGACGGCTTCTACTTTCAGGAGAAGGGGGCGTCATATTTATAAATGGGAGGAATGTAGATACTTTAGAAACAATCGGAGATGGTTATTGGGATAAGTATGTGAATCTGGTTTATAAAGACAGCAAAGGTATCTATTGGTTTGGTACAGAAGATGGTATTATCGAATATAAAGACGGTAAACAAACAAGATATAATAAAGATGATGGAGTTGAAGGGAGTAGCGTTTACGAAATAAAAGAGGATGGACTAGGTAACCTGTGGTTTGGAACCAATAAAGGAATTACCACTTTTACAAAACGGAATAATAAAGATAATCCCTATTCAATTAGAACATTTGAAACAGCTAAGAATTATCTGACGGAGACTATGTTTATTCAATTTGATGACCGAGGAGGTTTGTGGCAGGGCACCAACGCAGGATTGAATTATTACAATTTACATGACTGGGATGACTCAGGAAAAACAAAAAGCATACATTTCTCACTTCAGGATTACGGCAGGGGAATAGAGTTTAATGGCTCATCCAGTTTGATCGATGATGAAGGAAATCTATGGTTTGGAACAGCTCGAAATGGAGTAGTAAAGTTTAATTTTTCAGGAGAAACTGAAAGACTCGAGTTAGAAAAAGCTCCTCAATTATTTTTTAATAGCATTTCTATTAACGGAAACGAGATCATAACAATTAATTCTGAGCCACAGGCTATAGAATTAGATTACGATGAAAATAATATTGAAATAGATTTCGGAGTATTAAATTATAAAGATCCCAATCGGGTATTGTTTAAACATAGACTGAATGGCTTTGACAAAGATTTTTTATCAGATGGAGATGACAATACCAGACTCTACACCAATCTGAAACCAGGGGAATACGAGTTTGAAGTCTATGCAAAATCACCAAACTCTGATTGGAGTGATGAACCATTAACATTTGAGTTTTTGATTAAAAAACCTTATTGGTTGCAGCTATGGTTTATTTTTGTAAGTGTTATAGCAGTCGGTATTGCATTGTACTTAATTGTCAAGTTCCGGGTTGCTTCACTTGAAAAGAAGAAACTGAAAGTTTTGGTAGATGAACAAACAAAAGAACTTAAAGGAGCTCTTGAGGAGAAAGAAGTTCTTATTAAAGAAATTCATCATAGAGTTAAGAATAACCTTGCAGTAATTTCAGGTTTGCTGGAAATGCAGAGTTGGTCTTTGGAAAGTGAAGAAGCCCGGAAGGCACTTAATGAATCTAAACTCAGGGTATTAGCCATTGCTAAAATTCATGAAAACCTTTACCAAAATAAAGATTTAGGAAAAATTGATTTCGAAAATTTCCTCAATGAGTTGAAAAATGGGATTGTAGCAGCAATGCAAGTGGATGGTAAGAATATAGAATTAGATCTGATAGTAGATTCAGGGTTAATAAGATTAGACCAAGCTATTCCCTGTGGTCTAATCATTAATGAACTATTAACAAACTCTTTCAAACATGCCTTTAACAGCATGAATGAAGGAAGAATTGTAATAAAGTTCACAGAAAATGAAGACTACTTGTTTTTATCAGTCAGCGACAATGGAATAGGGATAGATGAAAAGCTTATGGAATCAAAAAAATCATCTTTAGGTATTACTCTAATCGAATCTTTAGTAGTTCAATTAAATGCTGAACTTAAGATAAAGAGTGATAATGGAGCAACCTTCGAACTTACAATTCCAATAAAAGACTAGTGTAAAGTCAATGTTCAGAGGTCGTAAAACACCTGTCGGGCCTAGGGCAATTCATGGATGACGCTACACTAGTGTCGTTAATGGTTAATTGGTATAGTCGTTATTTAGACCAGAACCAAAAGGGGAGGAATTTAACTCATCTTACCAATTAACAAATAACTTAAGCCAAATTATATGCAAAGCTTGTAATTAAATTATTGCCATATTTTCTTTATGGTAGCAACACTAGTTATCCCTTTTCTTTAAATTTCCTGATAAAGTTCTTTGTGTAATCTGAAAGTACCAATCCTCCACTTACTTCAGCGCGTTGTTGAAGCAACTCATCCCAGTCCTGAGTTCCTTTCCAAAGTACATGTTTAAGATCGGTCATAGCTTCAGGACTGCTTTTTGCAAGTTGTTCCGCAAGATCTGAAACAGCCTGATCCAGTTCTTCCGTAGTATCAAATTCCTTATTGAATAAACCCTTTTGAGTTGCCCAGGTTGAGTCATACCAACTAGTAGCATCTACTGCCATGGATGAAAAAGCGGAAGTTCCAACAGCGCGTTCAACGGCGGGTCCGACAACAAAAGGACCAATTCCCAAAGCCAGTTCACTAAGTTTAACAGAGGCTCCTTTCTTGGCAAAAGTATAATCTCCGGCAGAAGCAATTCCTACTCCACCACCAACCGTTTTTCCATGAACCCGAACAATTATCAGCTTTGGAGATTGACGCATTGCATTTAAAACCAAAGCAAAGCCCATAAAAAATTGCTTCCCGGTTTCGAAATCTTCAATATCTATTAATTCATCAAAAGAAGCACCTGCGCAAAAAGCACCTTCACCTGAACTTTTTAGAACGATTACTTTTATCTCGTCATTTTTTCCAGCTACGTCGATGGTGGAAGCAAGTTTTCTAAGGATGGCTCCGGGTAGAGAATTTCCTTTTGGATGGGAGAATTCAATGGTTCCGATGTTGTTATTTATGGATAGTTCTACGTTTCCGTTTTTCATTAGTGATCGGTATTTCAGTGGTCAGAATTCAGTTACTATTTGCTTTGAGTTAGTATAGCTTTTGTAAAACTTGAAAGCATTTTACTTACCTCTTCAAGAAGTTCATTAAGCTTTTCCGTTGAGCCATAACCCAAATCTTGTGCGAGTATAAGGTAATATCTGCATTCTTCCAATGAGCCTTGAGCGATATTCATAAACCGTGCTTTATCTTTTCGGCCTCGTTTTTTAAAACCCTCTGCGATATTTGCAGCAATAGAAACAGAAGCTCTTCTAAATTGGGAAGTCAACCCATAAACCTCTTCTTTGGGAAATTTTTTGGTGTAAGAATAAGTGTTTAGAACAAATCTGTGAGCTTTTTGCCAGACTAACAGATCTTTGAATGTTTTTGCAGATGTCATAATTAGTGAATTAGTTTACATTTCTAAGTAAGACAGTTTCAAAACTATTTCCTTACAAAAATATTTATAAATTCTGACTACTGACTACTGACTACTGTATTCTGATCAAACCAAATCAATGTCTAATTTATTCTTTCGTTTAACTAGCGTTAAGATCGTGTATTCTGCAACCAAAACGTCTTCCTGATTTTTAACTTCCACTTCCCAGAAGACAACCCCAAATGGAAACATATCCATTTCTCTTTGCTGGCGAACAGTTTTTCGTTTTACAATCAGCTTAGTTTGAATGGTATCGCCGGGAGCCACAGGAGCAAGAAAAGCAAGGTTTTCTAATCCGTAGTTCAAAAGAACAGGGCCTTCTTCAGGATGAACAAACTGTCCGGCTGCAGCTGAAAGCACGAAATATCCATGAGCTACGATTTTACCGAACAATGAGCGTGAAGCGGCATCAGGATCAGTATGGGCATAAAAGTGATCGCCCGACAAATTAGCAAAATCTTCCACATCCTGATCTTTAACTTTTCGCACATCAGAAAGCAGCGACTGACCAACTTCCAATTCCTCAAAATACATCTGGAACGGATGCTTTGGTGCTTCTTTTGTTTTTGCTCCTTTGATGTGTTGTTGAACAATATTCATTAATGTAGTGGGTGAGCCTTGCAGCGCAATTCGTTGCATGTTGTGGAGTACAGCTCTTGCTCCACCTAGCTCTTCACCGCCGCCGGCACGTCCGGGGCCACCATGAATCATGTGTGGCATTGGAGAACCGTGACCGGTTGATTCACCAGCTGAATGTCTATTAATAACCATAAAGCGACCATGATATGGAGCGCATCCTAACGTAATTTTAGCAGCGATATCATCATCCGCAGTAAATAAAGAAGCGACCAAAGAACCATCCGATTTATTAGCTAATTGTATCGCTTCTTCCGTTGAATCGTAAGGCATAATGGTGGTCATCGGACCAAAAGCTTCCACTTCGTGAACTTTATCAACTGTCATAGGTTGATGACAAACTAAAACCCTTGGGCTGGTAAATGCTCCTTCATGAGTTCCGTTTGAAAAAATAGTATCGGTTACATCTTCTAGGGTGGCAATTTGCTCATCAAATCGCTGAGATTGTAAACTGGAAGCTAGCGGACCCATTCGCGTTTCTTTCTGAGTTGGATCTCCGATGGTTGTTTTCGATAAAAAATTCTTTAGTTCTTCTGATACATCTTCCAATCTTTCTCGAGGAACAATAGTTCTACGGATAGCCGTACATTTTTGGCCTGTTTTCACGGTCATCTCCATACCGACTTCTTTAATAAACAAACCAAACTCTTCCATATCAGGCGTTACGTCTGGTCCAAGAATACAGGCATTCAATGAATCCGCTTCCAAATTGAATTGCACACTATTCGCTACAATGTTCGGATGTGATTTAAGTTTTTTTCCAGTAGTTGCTGATCCTGTGAATGAAACAGAATCCTGGCTGTTGAGATGATCTAAAAGATCTCCGGGTTTATCCGCCGCAATAAACTGAACACTTCCTTCAGGGAGAATTTCAGATTCAATAATATCTTTAAACACTTCGTAAGCCAGATAAGATCCAACCGGAGACGGTTTTACAATACAAGGAAGTCCAGCCATAATAGCCGGTGCTAGTTTTTCAACCATTCCCCAAACAGGGAAGTTAAAGGCATTTATATGTACAGCAATCCCGTTTTTTGGAACACAAATATGTTGTCCTACAAAAGTGCCTCTGCGGGAAAGACGTTCGGTTCCGCCTTCCACATGAAAGGGGAGATCGGATAGTTCACGACGTGCTTTACTGGAAAGTACGAACATCGATCCGTAACCGCCTTCAATATCAATCCAGGAATCTTTGCGGGTTGCTCCGGTATGTGAAGAAAGTTTATAATGCTTTTCTTTTCGTTCCATCAAATAAGCGGCCAAAAACTTGATCTTGAAAGCTCGTTCATGAATCGAAAGTTTACGGAGAGCAGGTCCTCCCACAGAACGTCCGTATTCCAAAGCTGATTTATAATCTATTTCAGAATCTATTAATTGAGCAATGGGCTCTTCATTGATTGCACTGATCAGATCAGTTTCAGACCCCTCAGTTAACCATTTGCCTTTTATGTAGCTCGTGACTCGTATCTCGTTATTCGTTTCTGGTTTCTGGTTTCTGGTTTCTGGTTTTTTGTTGCTCATGCTTGTTATTGGTTTTGAGATCTTTGGACGGATTGAATAAAAAGGTTTAGCTTCTTGCCAAGTTTATCATTCAGCTCAATTAGTTCAAGATAAAGTTCTTTATTTTTAAGAGACTGAGTTTCAAAAAGTGAATCTAAGTGGTCTCTGGTTTCATCGTTTGATGCTAAAGAAAAAATCAGAAAGCGAATATATTCTCGGGTATAATGTCTTCTTCCATAACCTTCAACAATGTTGGAACGAACAGACTTGGAAGATCGTCTGATTTGACTACCCGTTTCATAAAGCTCAAATTTAGGAAGCTTCAAACTCATAAAATGAATTTTATTCGATTGCTCCTTAGCTAATTGCCATATTTCAGAATTTCGGTAGCTCATATTTATGTTTCTAAGTTAAGAGAAACGAGTAACCAGTTACGAGGTTTTCTCACCTAATCTCTTCGGATGATCATCAGCTTCTTGCAACTCATTAAAAGCATGTTGAAAGTTTTTCATCAATTCCATATAACTTTCTGAGTTCTGTTGTTTTTGTTCAATCAATCTACTCTTAAGAGTTTCATTGGTAGATACTTTATTAAATCTCCAAAATTCAAATTGGACAAGGTGGCCATCAGGATCAGTTACGTAAATGCTCCCATTTTCATCAACTGATTTATATATAAATCTTACTTTACCTATCACATCATTTGGCTTCATATATTTAATAATATCCTCCGTTTTTACCTTCGTATATCCAAAAGCTCTTGAAATATTTCTGCAAAAAATTGTATCATCTTCCCGCCAATGCAGAATATCCGGATACCAGGTATGTGGAGGTTTTCCTTTTTTATCGTTTTTAAAAAATCCCATTTATTCTAGCGATTTTGGTTTGTCTTGTTCCTGAAGTTCAGAATATGCTTTTTGAAATGAATCAATTAGTTCCATGTAATTTTTAGATTCTTTAACCTCCAATGAAATTACACGATTCTGAAAACTTATGTTTTTAGCAGCTTTTATAAACTTTCGAAACTCATACTTATTCAGATTTCCGGATTCTTTTTCTTCAATAATGATATAACCTTCGGAAGTCAAGCTCTTATAAAAACCGTGCTTTTTATTTTTTTCCTCGTATGAATCTATATTAATATCAAAAGGACCATTTAGAACAACTATCATATAGACAAGCTCATCACCTTCTCTCCAGTGCAAAACATCAGGATGGATTTTATGAGGAGGCAAGTTTTTCTTTCTGTTAAATATTCCCATTATTCTAATAATTTCGATTTATCAGATTCTTCTAATTCAATATAAGCTTGCTGGAAATTATCAATAAGTTCCATGTATTCTTTGGAATCTTGTAACTCTTGTTCTACCCACCTGCTTTTTAAGCTCATATTGCTAGCTTTTTTGATAAATTTTTCAAAAGCTACTTTTTGGAGATGTTTGGACTCTTTGTCTTCAACGATTATAAACCCATCACTTGTAAGACTTTTGTATAGATAAGTTGTCATGGGTATAACCCCATCAATACGCATTACAACTGCCATGAATTTATTTTTGTGGGCCATTTTTTGAAAATCTATGTTTTCAATTTCATCGCCTTCTCGCCAATGTAAAATTTGCGGATGAAGTTTGTGAGGCGGTACGTTTTTTGTATGGTTGTTAAATAATCCCATCTCTAATGTTAATAGTTATTGGTTAACAGGTGAAGTTTATCTTTGTAGCAAAGATATCAAATATATATTCGTTTGTAAGTAATACAAATAACTGATAACCATTAACTGTTCTTCGAATTTCCCCAGGTTTCATAATTACTATCCTGATCTTTCCTTTCTTCTGGAACTTTCCTTAACGGTTCACATTCTTCAAGAGTTTCGTGCAATTCTTTGGGTAATCGTTGATACCAGCCCGTTCCTTCCGTTTTCCATTTCAGCATTTCATCTGACACATCCTTTACAATTTTTGCAGGATTGCCAACTACAACTTTTCGATCTGGAATTTCAGTGCCTTCTTTGACGAAAGCTAAAGCCCCAACAATACAGCCGGCTCCGATTTTCACATTATCCATTATCACCGCATTCATTCCAATCAGACAATTTTTTCCGAGATGGGAACCATGAATAATCGCACCATGACCAATATGGGCTCCTTCTTCTAACATCACTGTTACTCCTGGAAACATGTGAATGGTACAGTTTTCCTGAACATTGCAGCCATCTTTGATTACAATTTTCCCCCAGTCTCCACGAATTGCTGCTCCCGGACCTATATACACATCTTTCCCGATAATCACATTTCCGGTTACTGCCGCAAGCGGATGGATGTATGCACTTTCGTGAATTACAGGTTTATATCCTTTGTATTCGTATATCAAAGTTATTAGAGATTAAGTTATTGAGTGATTAGGTTGATTTCTTTGCTTTTTTGAGATATTGAACATATCCATTTAAGATCTTTAAACATTCCAAAATTTGTTCATTAATGTTGTTGAATTTTTCTTCATTTATAAATCCTTCATCTTTTGCGCACATTATATGCTCAAGAGTTTCATACAATGAACCACGTGCTATTCGACAAAATTGAATATTCTCCTGATAATGAAATCTACCAAACCCCTCGGCAATATTTGCGGGAATTGATCTTGATGATCTAATTATCTGATCCTTTAACCTGAATTTTTCATCAGCCGGAAACGATTTTACTAAATCAGAAATAGCAATTCGTAATTGCCGTGCTGATTTCCAAGACTCTAATTCAGATAGTTTATACATATTGCACCTAATAACTCAATAACTCAATAACTAATCACCAACTTTCTCCAAAATAACCGCAAAACCTTGTCCAACGCCAACACATAACATACATAAAGCATATTTTGCATTTTCTCTTTCATGAAGTTCGATGGTTGCCGTTTGTAATAAACGTTGCCCAGTCATTCCAAGAGGATGCCCGATTGCAATAGCTCCGCCGTTGGGATTCAATCTGGAATCATTGTCCTCTAAGCCTAGTTTTCTTGTAACTCCAAGTGATTGTCCGGCGAAAGCTTCATTCAGTTCGATAATGTCCATATCTTTTAAAGTAAGTCCGGCTCTCTTTAAAGCTTTTTGAGAAGCTTCAACAGGTCCCAATCCCATAATTCTAGGTTCAATACCGGAAACCGCAGAGGCAACTATTCGGGACTTTGGTTTAAATCCGTATTTTTCTACAGCCGATCCCGAAGCAATCAATAAAGCTCCGGCACCGTCATTTAAACCGGAAGCATTTCCGGCAGTGACCGATCCATCTTTACGAAAAGCAGGGCGAAGTTTTCCAAGAATTTCTGCTGTAGAATCAGGTCGCATAAACTCATCATGCTCAAAAATGATTGGATCGCCTTTTCTTTGAGGAATCTCAACCTTTACAATTTCTTTAGCTAGTCTTCCTGAATCTCGGGCGGCTCCTGCTTTTTGTTGACTCCAAGCGGCAAATTTGTCCTGATCTTCACGTGAGATCTGATGCATTTCTACTACATTTTCTGCGGTAGTTCCCATGCCATCGGTTCCGTGCAGTTCATGCATTTTCGGGTTTACAAATCTCCACCCAAAAGTAGAATCGTGCATTTCCGTAGTCCCAGAATACGGAGAACTTCCTTTCCCTAAAACGATAGGTCCGCGTGTCATATGTTCTACACCTCCGGTGATAAAAACATCGCCTTCGCCGGCTTTAATGGCATGATACGCTCTTACAGTAGCACTCATTCCTGAGGCACAAAGGCGATTTACGGTCTCACCGGGCACAGAAACGGGAAGTCCTGCAAGCAACCCAGCCATTCTGGCGACATTTCTATTGTCTTCTCCGGCCTGATTTGCGCAACCAAAAATCACATCTTCAACTGATGTCGGATCCAATTCAGGATTTCGTTTCAATAACTCTTTAATGGGAATTGCCGCGAGATCATCCGCTCGAATGGAGGATAATGATCCTTTCAATTTTCCAATTGGAGTTCTGATTCCGTCGATAATAAAAGCTTCGCTGTTGGACATATGATGTAAGATTTAAGACTTAAGAAAATTTTTGAATTAGTTTATAAAGAATTTTTTGAATCTTGATAACCTCTTCGGATAAAGAAGTAAAATCATAGTTAGAAATATAACCCAATCTATTACTAATGATTAGTTGTGTTTCAATTTCAGAACAGGAGCCAAATGAGATATTTAAGAATTGTCGAAACTCTTTATCCCACGCATCAAGTTTTTTATAATTATGCATGTCTTAAATCTTACATCTTAAGTCTTGTGTCTATCGGTTCGATAAACCGTGCCCCTAAAATCTGCCACTAAATCATTATTCTGATTGGTAATTTTGACCTTATAGACACCAATCGTTCTTCCGTTTTGAATTTCTTCTGTTTCAGCTATTAACGTATCACCTACTTCTACTTTCTTGGTATAATTGATGTTGTTCTCCAAAGCAACTGATGCCAATCCTCTTGAATTGGATGCGAATGCCAAAGCACTATCAGCTAATGAGAACGTAATTCCACCATGACAAATTCCAAATCCGTTAGTCATTTCTTCTCTAATCTTCATCGAAGTTTTAACATATCCTGGCTCAGATTTCAGGATCTCAATTCCCATCCATTGTGAAAAGGCATCCTTCTCAAACATTGAGCTTATAATTTTATCCGATTCTTTTTCCATTTATTCTGGTTACTGATAACTGGTTACTGATTACTGATAACTGGTTACTGATAACTGGTTACTGATAACTGGTTACTGATAACTG
>CAXBHO010000044.1:0-27003 GCA_963975485.1 uncultured Balneola sp.
TTATCTGATAAAGCATAAATGAACAATAGAAATAATGGATCATAATTCAGGACTGTGCCAAAGGCATCCGCCAATCGGCGGAAAGTCCTTCCTTGTTTATGATCTTTGTTTAACCACGTACATAAGCTAGCATGGGTTTTAACCCTGATGGGCTGGAATAATGAATATTGAACAGAGGAACATTCAACATCGAACATCCAACATGGAACATTCAATTTTCTTTATGGTAGCAACACTAGCGTAGGAGAAACAGCCCTGAAGGGATTCGCCAACTGGCGGGAGGAGGTCAAAGTATTTTGTACGTTCGTAATTCCGTGGCTTTCAAAATTTCATTTTGTGATTACGTTAAATAGTCGCAATTTTAAGAAACACCCCCCATCTGTCCGATGTACAAGTGTACTTTGGCAGGCGGGCTAAATCCCCTCTTGCCACAGGCATTCCTTTGGAACAAGAGGGAACTTTTTTAATAAATGTTCAGAAAAATGGGCGCAAAACATAAACTGGTCGTAATTGGTGACAGCCTCTCACAGGGATTTAATAATGGCGGTATTTACCGTACCGATATTAACTTCCCGTCTTTCTTGGCAAGATGTTTTGATTCGGCACCTAATTTTCAACAACCAAATTTTACTGCTCAAGCAGGTATTCCAATTAATCTGGAAGTTCTTATTCGTGGCCTTTCCGAAGAATTTGGAAGTAAAATTGACTGGACTGAATATCTGCCTGCAGCCGCTCATACTTTTAGGACGCTAAAACGAATTAAAAAATATTGGGAAGGCGGAATGAAAGATCTCAAAGTAGATCGGACAACTCCCTATCATAATCAAGCGATTTGGGGATTCGCGATCAATGATTCATGGATTGTGAATGGTCGAAAAAGCAGCGAATATATCGCCAATAATAAAGAAAGCTTTTCTGTTTTTGGAGTACTTCCTGAACACGCTAAATATACAACCTCCAGATTGGTGTTAAATCCCACACTTGAGGAAGAATATCAGGAAAACTCTCAAATTGATAACGCAAAGCTCCTTCAAGAAGACGGCGGAATTGAAAACCTGATCGTTTGCCTAGGTCACAACAATGCATTAGGGGCTGTTGTAAATTTAAACCTGACTTGGTCTGAGCCGGAAGATCTCACTGCTTTTACTCCCAACAGAAAATATTCTATTTATCGCTCTGAACATTTCGAACTTGAATACAGAGAACTTGCAAAGCGTATCTCTAAGATTGGAGCGAAACGTGTCTTTGTCCCTACCATTCCTTATCCGACTATTCCGCCTGTAATTCGTGGTGTTAATTCCAATATCTCAAAAAAAGCACTGGGTTACTTTGATTACTACACTCGCTTTTGGATATGGGATGCAGATTTTGATCCTGAAAAGCACCCTTTTCTTACAAAAGATGAAGCTATTCAAATTGATCTCGCAGTTGATGAATTCAATGCGATTATAAAAAAAGTTGCTGCCGAAAATGATTGGTTTGTTGTTCCCATTGCAAGAAATGTAGCCGGTATGGCGAATCGCAGACTTGGTGGTGAGCTTTTAAGAGGATATCCTAAAGATTTTGTAGCGGCTTTAAAGTCTAATCCCGATACCGCACATCTTGTAAATGAACGAAATGAAGCTACTTTATCTACAGATTTTTTAAGACTGAATGAAGAAAAGAAGATTATTAAAGGTGGCATTTTCAGTTTAGACGGCTTACATCCTACCACAATTGGATACGGACTTATGGCAAATGTATATTACATTTCGATGGTTCAAGCTGGAGTCAAGTTCCAAAAAAGACTAGATTGGAATCATATTATTGCTGAAGATTCTCTCATTACTAATCCTCCAGTTCTCCTCAAAGAGTTACGGTCTGTACTCGGTTATCTCGCTCTGGGAAATCAAGAACGTTTTTTAAAAATTGGGAAAAATCTATTTACACAAATTTTTGAGCATTTATCTACTGGGAATCAACAAAATTAATTTTATTTAGATTTATTCTATATAAAGGTTGAGGACATTCAAAAAAGTCCTTAAATTAGAATTGTTCTAAATAAAATTTACCTCAACTTCGATGCCCAAAACCGCCCTATTAACGCTTTTTTCCTTTCTATTTGTAACTACCGCTCTCGCACAAAAACCTACTTCTGATTCTCTTGATACCTTTGACAAAGTTATCATGGATCGTATTACTGTTATTGGGAAACCTGCGTGGATGGATAAAACTCCCGGTTCAGCTACTTACCTGAGTTACGAATTCCTTCAAAAACAAAATTACAGTGATATTAACAGAGTGCTGAGAAGTGTTAGTGGTGTAAACATTCAAGAAGAAGATGGTTTTGGATTACGTCCTAATATCGGTCTTCGAGGAACTGGGGTAGAAAGAAGTTCTAAGATCACTTTGATGGAAGATGGGATATTGATTGCTCCGGCTCCTTATGCAGCCCCTGCAGCGTATTATTTTCCCTCTATCGGCAGAATGTCTTCTATTGAAATACGAAAAGGTTCATCTCAGATTAAATATGGTCCTCAAACTACCGGTGGAGCTTTAAATCTCATTTCTACAAGAATTCCGTATGAGCTTACAGGGAAAGCAGAATTAAGCGCCGGAGAATACAGTTCCAATAAGTTTCATGTTAGTGTAGGTAATACCTATAAGAATGTTGGCTTTTTAGTAGAAACTCTTCAAATGAAAAATGACGGGTTTAAAGATCTGGACTCAGGAGGTAATACCGGATTTGATGTAAAGGATTTTATCGGAAAATTTATGTTGCGTACTAACCCATCTGCAAAGATTTATCAAAAACTAGAATTTAAGATTGGGTATTATAATGAGCTCTCAAATGAAACGTATTTAGGGTTAACGGATTCAGATTTTAGAGACGATCCCTTCCGTAGATACTCAGGTTCACAAGTTGATGAAATGGATGCCGATCAATCCCAGCTTTCTCTTCGTTACTTTGCCCAATTTAATAGCAAGCTTGATCTAACAACTACCATTTATCGAAACGATTTTAACCGAAACTGGTACAAACTTGACAAGGTAAGCGGAGTAAGTATTAGTTCTCTTCTTGCAAACCCAAATAACAACCAAGCAGCTTTTGATATTGTAAAGGGTGCTGATAGCGATGATGATGCCCTTTCTGTGAAAGCAAATAACAGAGAATACTATTCAAGAGGAATTCAGTCGATTCTTGGATCAAGCTTTAACCTTGGGAGTTCAGTTTCTGAGTTAGAAGTAGGAATTCGCTATCACGAAGATGCCATGGACAGGTTTCAATGGGTTGATGGTTACAGAATGCAAAATGGAACTCTAGTGTTAACCAGTGCCGGCACTCCGGGAACAGAAAGTAATAGAATTGAAAGCGCAAATGCTCTTGCTGTATTTATTCAGGATAAGATCAGTTTTGACAAATGGATTTTAACTCCGGGAATACGTTATGAATACATTGAACTAAATAGAAAAAACTATGGTAACAGTGATCCCGAGAGAACCGGAGTTGATGTATCTACTAAAGAAAATAAAATAGATGTATTTGTACCGGGAATGGGAATTAGCTTTTTAGCTTCTCAAAACGTTAATATTTTTGGAGGAATCCATAAAGGCTTTGCCCCTCCAAGTCCCGGCTCTGATGCAGGCACAAAGGCTGAAAATAGTATAAACTATGAACTGGGATCCAGATTTAATTATGAAAGATTAGGTTTAGAAGCAGTTGTATTCTTTAATGATTACAGCAATCTCCTTGGTTCAGATCTTGCAGCCGGTGGTGGTTCCGGAACTAACGAACAATTTAATGCCGGAGAAGTAAATGTGTTTGGTGCTGAATTCTCTGCCGAGTACGATCTGTTGCCTAAAAGCAGCACGCTAAGGCTTCCAATCAATGTAAATTACACATTCACGCATGCATCTTTTCAGAATAGTTTCAGTAGCAATTACGACGCTTGGGGAAATGTCGAAAAAGGTGACTTCATCCCTTACTTGCCAACCCATCAGGCAAATGTAAGTATTGATGCTTTATATAATAAACTGTCAGTGAATCTAACTGGTTATGGAACTTCTGAAATGCGAACAGTAGCCGGACAAGGAACTATTCAAGAAGACCAGTCAACTGACTCATACGTGTTGCTTGATCTTGCTGTGGGTTATCAGATATCTGAAAAAGCGAATATTTTTGCCAGTATCAAAAATCTTACCAACGAAACCTATATTGTTTCCAGAAGACCAGCTGGTGTACTGCCAGGATTACCTCAGACAATAATGGCTGGTTTAAAAATTACATTCTAATAACCTAAGTTCCCACATAGTGATGCCCTCGGCAGATTTAAAAAGCTATTTGATTATTCTAGTTACGTGATCGTTTTCACTGTGTTCCCAAAAACCTCCGCAGTGTTTGCTCTGTTGCCTTGTGAAGCTTTGAAGTTAACTTTTATTTGAGCTCGTTCCGAACGTCTCGTTCGGAATGCCTTGTTTGAGGCTCCGCCTCAATGGAAGCAGAGCTTCCAAATTAGCATCACGCAGCGGAGCTACGTGACGAGGGAAAGCTACGTGACGAGGGAAAAAGCCCTTACGAAAATAAGGGCTCTGATTTTAGAATTTTTAACTTTCAGCTTGCTTTTGAGCTCGTTCCGAACGTCTCGTTCGGAATGCCTTGTTTGAGGCTCTGCCTCAATGGAAGCAGCGCTTCCAAATTAGCATCACGCAGCGGAGCTACGTGACGAGGGAAAAATAAGGGCCCTGATTTTAGAATTTTTAACTTTCAGCTTGCTTTCATTTTATCCAGCAAGTTATTGTATCCTTTTTTAAGGTTTTCAAATCCTGATTCAATATTTGCTGCCAGGGTTTTCCAATTTTCTTTGGTTGAGTTTCTAAGATTCTCGAGATCTTTTTCTAACTCTTCTTTTTGGTTATTCAGGCTTTCCATAGCTTTTTTTTTTCTGCCTTAGCATCATCAGAAGCATTCGCCATTTTCTTATCTAATTCTTCAATCTTTTTATTCAAAGCTTCGATTTCATTTTCAGCTTTAGCAATAAATTGATCCTTAGAAACTTTTATATCGTTTCCTACAGCTTTTGCTGTATTCTCAATTTGTTCGCCTACTTTCTCCGCCTCATTTTTCGTTTTCTCAGAACAAGCTACAAAAGTTATAGTGAATAATGCTATCAATGTTATAAATCTAAAATTCTTCATCTCTATTTTGTTAGTTATGATTGTTACTATTTAAATACTCTCCATATTTTTTAGTTCCTTCTCTTAATTTTAAAAACTCTTTAATTCTTCATAAAAACTTCACAATAGAATGTTATGTTTGCCCTCAAATTTTGACACAAATATATTTATGAAATTTCTTACTCCGGTTCTATTAGCAATACTGATCCTAAATTGTTCTAACAAAAAGCCAGATTCTCTTAAATACGAGCAAGAAACCCATCTAAAAAATATTAAACAGCTTACTTTTGGTGGAGATAATGCAGAAGCATATTGGAGTTTCGACAATTCTAAACTGGTTTTTCAAGCAAATAACCCGGAATGGGGAACTGAATGCGACCAAATCTATTACATGGATGCAGAAGAAAACGAACCCGGATTTGAAGCTCCTATTATAAGTACCGGATTGGGAAGAACTACTTGCTCGTATTTCTTACCGGATGAAACCATAGTTTATGGGTCAACTCATCTTGATGATCCATCTTGTCCGGCAGTTCCTGAACGTGGACCGGGCGGTGCGTATATTTGGCCAATCTATAGCGGCTATGATATTTTCAGAGCCACTCTTGATGGTGAAATCATTGATACTTTGACCAATACTCCCGGTTACGATGCTGAAGCAACCGTATCTCCTGATGGAAATAAAATCGTTTTCACATCAATGAGAACCGGAGATCTGGAATTATTCATCATGGATGTTGATGGATCAAATGTTGTGCAAGTTACTGATGAGCTTGGATATGACGGCGGTGCTTTCTTTTCGCCTGATGGTACACAACTTTTATTCAGAGCATCACGACCTAAAACCGAAGAAGAGATAGAAAAATATACCACGCTTTTAGCCGAAGGTATGGTCGAGCCAACGAACATGGAATTGTTTCTGGTAAATGTAGATGGAACTAATATGAGGCAAATCACCGATCTTGGAAATGCAAACTGGGCTCCTTATTTCCATCCAAATGGCAAGAAAATCATCTTTTCCTCAAACCATAATTCACAGCGTGGATTTCCATTCAATCTTTTTATGATCAATCCTGATGGAACCGGTTTAGAACAAGTTACATTTGATGATACTTTTGATTCTTTCCCTATGTTCTCACATGATGGGAAGAAATTGGTATTCTCCTCTAATCGTTTTAATAGAGGCGATCGCTCAACTAACGTGTTTATTGCTGATTGGGTTTGGTAGATGTTTAGATATTAGATTTGAGATGTAAGATTCTAGACTGATTAATCCTGCATCTCATTTTACGTTTTATCTTTCCAGTATTGTATAATTATTGTACTTTGGTACATGGATAAATCACTGTTCGGATTGTATTTGATACTACTTCCTACTTTATGCATCGGACAAGAGCATAAGAGCTTTATGTCAAATGGGTTTTCAATTAATTCTGTTTTCTCAACTCAGATTCTTGAAACTTCCAAGGAATTTTATTTCACTACATATCTACCTCAAACAACTATAAATCTGAGGTATGAATTTGTCTTTGAGCCTGCTGAATACAAAGAAAAAATTAATAACCTTTCTTTTTTTTCAGGCGTTGCAGCATCTTTTACTTTCAACAGAGTAAGCATAGGATATGGTTTTAAAAGTAGTTTCAGTATTATTGAATCAAAACACATAAACAGTTTTTCTAATGGATAAAGAGTGGAGGCAACTCAACTCAACTTTAAAAAGAACTCGTTTTGAGCATGGTTTTAGATTCCTTCTCGCTCCGATGCTCTGCGTCGGTTCGTTCGTACTGGTAACGACGCAGAGCATCGTTACCAGTACAAATTTGGGACATTCTAAATTCAGAGGGCGTTTGGTTAGGCACTATCATAACTCCTGAAGGGCTACAAGTTATTGAAATAGGAACAGATTACCTGCTTGGATACACCTATATAAATGGATTTCAGCAGTATGAATTATACCAGCTTAACAAGTAGATTTACAGCTCAACTAAAAAAACATCTTTGGCTACAGAGTTTCCTATCGTGGCTTCTTTATCTTCCAGCTTAATTTTAACAGGACCGTCAAATGGAGCTTTTTCCAATACTGTGACTTTAACACCCGGAATAATTCCACTTTTTTCCAGATATCTTAAAAGCTCAGGGTCCTGGTCTCTTACCCTCCCAATTATATAGGGCTCGTTTTCATTAGCATCAGTAATAGCCAACAATGCCATCTCAGGGACAACGCCTTCTTTTGTAGGAATTGGATCGCCATGAGGGTCATGAGTTGGATCGTTGAGCAACTCGGCAATTTTGTCTTCGAATTGCTCGGAAATATGATGTTCCAGCTTCTCTGCTTCAGCATGAACTTCATCCCAGGAATAACCCATCATTTCCTTCAGATACAATTCCAATAATCTATGATGGCGAATAACTTCAAGGGCAATTTTTTCGCCTGCTTTTGTAAGCTCTGCACCACGATAAGATTTATGATTAATGAGTTTTAGCTTGGCTAATTTCTTAAACATATTTGTTACAGAAGCTGACGAAACTGAAAGGGCTTCTGCTATCTTATTGGTTGTAGCAAGTTTCTCCTCAATTTCCAATAAATATATGGCTTTAAGATAATCCTCTACAGACTGACTAAGTCCAACTCCCATAATCTAATCTTGTTCTAATTTGATGCTTTTCTGTTCCATGTAATCCAAAAAGGGAACTTTACCAAAAAGGTCTTCCGAAACATAGTTCATTAATGGAGAAAATACATCTGCCGGTAAAAATCCCGGTTGGGCTCCGATAATTTTCCCTTCTGAATTCAAAAAATAATGTGTTGGATAAGAGGTTAATCTAAGATATCTGGCTAATTCTACTGACTTGTATTTTTTGCCATTAAAAACTACTTCTTCTTCAGACTCACCATTTATTTGAACAGGGATAAAATCCTCATTCAATGATTTTTGTACATTTTTAGCCGGATAAGTTTCTTTTCTCATCTTTCTGCAATACGTACACCACTCAGCATAGCCAAAAATAAGTATTTTTTTGCCTGTTTTTTTAGCCTCTTTCTGTGCTTCTTCAAGCGATTGCCATTCAACATTAGAATCTATTGTAACTTCCTGTGAATACGCTATACTTATAAAGAAAACGGCTACTAAAAGAGAGATTGTCGGTCGTAAAATTTTCATAACGGAATATACAAAACTATTTGTTTACGGATGCATCAGCTTTCATAACAACAAGTGTCATATCATCGTGCTGCTTTGCTACTCCTTTAAACTCCGTTACATCACTTATTATTATGTCTAAAATTTTGCTGGATGTTCCCTTTCGAACACCTTTTACTACTTTTTTCAATCTTTCTTCGCCGTAAAACTGATTGCTGATATTGTGCATTTCTGTTATCCCATCTGTATAAAGAATTGCAACATCTCCCTCCTTTAGTTTAAGCTCACGTTCCTCAGTTCCTTTAATAAATAATAAACTATTTGTTACTCCAATTCCGATCCCCTTTGACTGAAGCCATTCTGCATCTCCATTAGCTCGAACAACCAACATAGGATTATGACCCGCTCTTGCAAATGTGAAAGTGCGTTTATCTGCTTCCAGAATTCCATATATCATAGACACAAAAGTACCTCTTGTGGCATTTTCTTTGAAAAGTCGGTTAAGTTGATTTAGCAGTTCTAGCGGAGATAATATCAAAGCGCTTAAGCTGTGAAGCACTCCTTTAACGAACGTCATGTAAAACGCAGCTTGTATTCCTTTTCCGCTTACATCACCAATGGCAATTGCCATCCTGTTTTTCCCAAGTGGGATCATATCATAATAATCTCCTCCTGTTTCCTGTGCAGGTTCACAAATTCCGGCGATATCTATTCCCGGCAATTGTGCTACTCTGGATGGAAGAAATGCTCTTTGTACTGATTGAGCAATCTCTAATTCCTGATCTAACCTTTGTTCTTTAGCCTGATCTTCGATATAACCCGGCACATAATCAGGAAGATCTTTCTTTTCACTTCCTGTGGTTACGAAGTAGAAACCAAAAAACAGGAAAGCAACGATTATAGCTACAAAAATATAGAATAGGTTTGCATCAGGTGAATTTGATAAAACCCATCCGGCTCGTGTTGAGAAAAATCCTGTGAATATGAACAACGAAAGCACCATACTCAGGAAACCATATCTGATGTAGAAAGCTCCAAAAACAGCGCCGATAATAAAGTTTATAATCAGTGAAAGATTAAATGGGTGAATTGTCAACGAAATGAACGACTCTAACAATAATGCAAATATAAAACCGCTCAATAAAGGAATCACCCATTTCGCCTTTGTGATAGAATAGAGTTGATTCCCAAGTATCATTAGTACCGTAATAACTACTAATAAACTTCCTAAAAGATTTTCTAACATTACTCCCAAGGAAGGGAATACTAACACAGATGATTGAAACTTTATATCAGCTGTACTATGAGTACCGGGAAAAATTTGAATCATAATTGTCCATAGTCCTATCAATATTCCTGCAATGCACACGGCAAAAATTATTGATCGTCCTACAGGTTTATTCTTGAAAAACCCTCTTCTCGCTAAATCCCACGATTTGAGTTTTTCGGGCCAATACTGTCGCGTTACTGAATCACTTATAGAAGTAAGTATAAAGAATGTTACTGCAGAAATTGCTCCTAGAATACCTACTATAAAAAATCTTTCAGATAGTGATATGGTTTGAATTGCCCCGCTCGTAAACTCCAACTCATTTGCAATTCTTAGAAACTGAACCGCCGAAAACATAAATCCTGCCAGTACTGAAATCACAAATGCAGGCTGAGTATCTATTGCCTTAGCTTTGATCCTTAGGTAGAAAATACTGATCAACCAAATACCCAAGCACAAGAAAGTGAATTGCAATATTACGGTTATGACATCTGAATATGGCCTTGGCGGGATATCTATATCTACCATATTGAATGTAATTGCTTTTATACCGCCAGCCGGTAATAAGTCTATCTCAAGTTTAGGAAGAAATCCAAGAACTGAGTCTTGTGAGGTTAAAAACAAACGTACAAATCTAAGTCCCTGCTCTTGTTCAAACTTTAATGAATCTCGATGAAATGAATATCTCTTCCAGTAACTATCATTTAAATATTCTGAAACACCGCTCCAGATCTTATCTTGAGTAAAAACTTCTTCTCCATCTTTAATGGAAGCTCCCAGTATCTTAGAAAATTTCTGGATTTGAGTGTAGGTTCTGTAATTATCTTCAGCATTAGATTGAAACCTTAACAACTTATTTAAGAGTGAGTCCTGAATGGCTCTATTTTCGACGGTAGGCTCAAAGTTCAATCCCAGTGCTTTCCTGATAACATTGTTGTTATAAGGTTGGATTTTCTTTATAGCTTCCGAATTCATGGAATAGGAGAAAATTTCGCCACTCGGAGTGGCTAAGACTTCAGCAACCCGTTCTCTGCCGGTGTAGTAAGTTTCTTTAAAAAAATTATCTACCTTCCAGTAAAACAGAGGGAAGTTTTTTGTCTTGCCATCTTTCATCAAATCATGGAATCCGGTACTTCCTAATTGATGCTGTAAAGAGTCAATAATTCCGCGATAAGAGCGCATTTCTGATTTGCTAGTTACCTCACCATAATAAACTTGCCATGAACTAATTACGGAATCACTTCTGGAAATAACTGTTTCTTTCAAAACGCTATTTTTTATGACAGATAAAGGTTCTACGCTCTTATAATTATAATAGAACCAAAATATCCCCAAACAACCAGCAGCTAATAAAAGTATATCCCTAAAGAGATTGTTAGATTCAGAAAACATTTTGTGCTATACGCAAAATTTCGAATTGGTTGCAGGAATATGCTTAGATTCATCCGATTTATAAAACCAAATTTGCTCTTTTTATATGTGCCTGATCGTTTTTTCTTATAAAACACATCCAACATACAAGCTTATACTAGCTGCAAATCGTGATGAATTATACGAGCGCCCTACCCGAGCTGCTCAGTTTTGGAATGAGGAAGGATTTCCAGATATCCTTGCAGGGAAAGACTTGAAAGCGAATGGAACCTGGATGGGAATTTCTAAATCCGGTAAATGGGGGGCACTTACAAATTATCGTGATCCTAAGAATATTAAAGAAAACGCACCCACCAGAGGTCGCCTTGTCTTAGATTTTTTAAAAAGTGAAGTTTCAGGAAAAGAATATGTGTCAGAAGTAAAAAATGAAGCGAAGGAATACAATGGCTTTAATTTACTTCTTGGAGAAAAGGACAAGCTACTTCATTACTCGAATGAAAGTGACCAAATAACTGAAGTTAGCCCTGGAGTTCATGGTGTAAGTAACGCTTTGCTAGATACATCATGGCCAAAAATTGATCAGGCAAAACAAGAACTTAAAAAAGTCACTTCTTCTGAAAAATTTGATAAAGAAGAGCTATTTCAAATTCTCAAGAATCCTGAAAAGGCACCCGATGATAAACTTCCTTCAACCGGAATACCGTATGAATGGGAAAAAGCAATTTCATCTATTTTCATCAAAACAGATAATTACGGAACTCTTTGTTCTACCTTACTTTTAATCGATTATGACGGTAATGCAGCGTTTACTGAGCGAAGATATGATGCTGAATCCAGTGAAATTGTTGAAGAGAATACGTTTAGTTTTAGCTTTTCAAAGTTGTTTTAGCCGGTTCTAATCCTTCCGGAGCATATTCTGCCGGGTCTGGTATTTTTCCAAATTTATAGATTATTCCTGTAATTATAGCTACACCAAGAGGATAAATAATCCACCATGGTAATCCCAAAACAAGTACTCCAACCATGCCTAGTGTACTAATTGCACCTACAATCATAGCATAAGGAAGTTGCGTGTTTACATGTTCTATGTGATCGCATTGTGTAGCAATAGAACTTAAAATGGTGGTGTCAGATATTGGGGAACTATGATCTCCCCAAACAGAGCCGGCCAATACGGCACTTACACTTGCATAAATTATTTCAAGAGTGATTTCGGGGTCTAACCCGTTTGTCGCACCTAGTTTCCAAGCTAAAGGAAGAACCAACGGCATTAAAATTCCCATTGTGCTCCAGCTTGAACCTGTTGCAAACGCTGTAAGTGCCGATAAAACTAATATAAGTGCCGGCATCCAAAACGGATTCAAAGTTTCTCCAAAAATACTTACCAGAAAATCTGCTGTTCCTAATGCAACAGTTACATCACTGAGCCCCCAAGCCAATACCAGCACCAACACTCCATCAAACATGGTATGCATCCCATTCATCATTCCTTTTAACATTCCATCAATAGAAAGAAGTTTTTTGCTTAATGTAATTACAATTGCGATGACCAAACTTGCCAAAGAACCCCAAAGAAGAGCTTTATAAGAATCAGCCGTTTCTACTATAGATGGAATTGAATCACCGTTTCCTGTATAAAATAGCCCTGCAATAGTACCAAATACTAATGCAGCAATCGGCAAAGCCGCATTCACCCAGTGTGATTCTTTTTTTTCTTCATCATCAGCCTCAATTTTATCCTTCCAGAGATTATATTTATCTAATTTGGGGTCATGTTTTGATCGATAAAGATTAATCCTTGATTTCAACATGGGGCCAAAATCCCGCCCTGATCCTGCTATCAGTAGTACAAAAAAAATGGTGAAAAAAGCGTAAAAATTATAAGGAAGAGAATTTAAAAAAACGGAATATGCTGATTCAGAAAAACCTGTCATTCCTTTTTCTCCGGCTGCTATAAAACCAACCATTGCGCCGATCCATGTACTAACTAATGCAATGGTAGCTACCGGAGCAGCTGTTGCATCTACCAAATAAGCTAATTTTGCTCTTGATATGCGAAGTTTATCTGTTAGTGGTCTCATGGTATTCCCCACAACCATCGTGTTGGCATAATCATCAAAGAATACAATAAAGCCCATCAGCGAAGTTACCAGTTGGCCATGAACTTTTGTTTTCACATATTTTGTAATTGCTTTTATAACACCTCTTGTGCCTCCATTATCGGTAATAATGCCAACCATTCCTCCAATTAAAATGGTAAATACGATAATGCTCATTCGTCCTTCATCTGCTAAACCCGGAACTATGTAATCGCTTAGAGAAGTGAAAAAACTCCCAAAAAATCCTGAGAGCGAAATTCCTTCTACCAAAAAAGCTCCTGCCCAAATTCCTATAAAAAGAGCGAATAAAACCTGCCGAAATATTAATGCAATAAAAATAGCTGCCAAGGGAGGCAAAATACTTATCCATGTGCCAATAACTGACGAGGTCTCTGCTTCAGAACCCGATTGAGCCAATACCGTTTGTAAAAGCATCATTAAAAGAGCAAATACTCCAATTACACCTAGTGTTTTCTTATTCATTTAATTTTTTTTTGCTTTAATTTGGAGTGAAAATAAGACGTAATCTTTTAAATCCAAGGAATGTTGTTTTCTGTTAATTAAAAATGCTCATAAATAAACCACAAGATCTCATCCATTTGCGCTTGTACTTCATTGGTTGAAATCACATAGTTATTATTCATAAAACTGAATATGAGCTTTTTCCCTGATCTAGTAATAACAAAACCACTTAAACTATGGTTATTGCTCAACGTCCCGGTTTTAGCAAACACGTAAGGCTCTCCACCTTCTTTATTGGCATATAACCTTCTTATGGTTCCTTGTTTACCGCCTTGTGGCAAAGCATCAAAAAGAGTTACATCATCCACTTTTTCATCGATTTTATCCAATAAAGCAATCATGCTTCGTGGAGTAAATAAATTATATCTGGATAATCCGGATCCATCACGCCAATTTGCTTCGTCAGGTAAATCACTTAGATAATTATCCTTTACATATCTAATTCCTGCCGAGCTGTTTAATTTATCCCCGATTGTTCCTGAAATCATTAGCATGATTTGTTCGGCTATAAGATTATCACTTGGAAGCAACATTTTTTTATACAAAGAATCTGACTCTATACTATAGATAGTCTTATAGTCCTGTGGAAGTTTTTCATTTGGTAAGAAAGTGACCGATTTATTAAGCGTGTCTGATAATAATTCTGTTATTAATTTCGGTGAATAATGAAAAGGTTTGTCGGTTTCATATCTGGAAGTATCTGATGTGAAAGCGTACTCAAATTCATTTCCAACCCGATCTCTTTCCAGTACAAACCTTCCATTATCGCTCAACACTCCTTCATTTATGTACTTATTGAAGATTTTTGGGTTAATCAAATACTCTCCGTTTTCTTTAGCAATATGATATTCTTCTATATGCTCAATCGTGACTCTTGCAACATTTCCGTAAATAGGAAGCGGACTTTTCTCGGCAGAATAATAAGAGTTGTAATCTGCCCAAGACCAACCCGGACCAAGGTTCTCGTCTGCAAAATTACTATCTGAAAAGTATAGATTTCCTTCAAATGAATTCAGGAAATCATACGCATCATTAGTTCCAAAATCCGGATGCAGAAATGATGGGTCACCCGTTCCCCAAAAAATCAATGAATCTCCTTTTATGATATATTTTAAAGCTGGAATTCGATCTCCCAATACATTTAATCCTGCGTAATAAGTAAATAATTTTGTGTTTGATGCCGGAATCATATATTTGCTTTCATTCTCGGCATAAATCGTAGAATCACCCTCAGGATCGAAAAGCATAAATCCGGTAATGGTTTTGTTAAATGTATCAGAGTTGACGAAAATATATTCCAACTGCTCAGACTTAGAAAAAACTTTCTCCTCGACTTCCGATTTCTCAACCATTTTTTCTGTTGATGAACAGCCTGCCCAAATCAACAATGACCCAAGTAAATATCTCTTCATAAATTTCATCTGGTTAATTATTTATAAGAATACGATACGATAAAATATATCACACTTAATTGCCATTTGTGCTTATTGTGATTGTGAAATGTATTTACTGCCTAAGACCTAGGGTAATTTGAGCTAACGTTCTTGTCTCTCGTTTATATCTTCATTTGTAAGCAAATAATAGCTTCTTTAGAAAGTAAGAATTTGCTTATTAATTCTTGTTAGCTATTAATTCGTAAACGCTAAATAGTTCCAAATTCTCTCCTTTCTTCAACTTATCGCTTTCTTCTGAAAATGCTGTCTTATTACTAAAGTATATACTGCTTCCCTTAATAAAAGCAATTTTTGAGTTTTCGGGGGTAGGAATTTTTGAAGCTAACTTATTGCCGTTGGTGTCCCATATCTCAAGAAAATATCTGATTTTAGAACTATCAAACCTACCAGACTCCCAAGGATTTCCGGTTGCAATCATTTGAACAATTTTATCCTCTCCTAATAAAAAAATTCCTTCAGATCGGGATTTACTGAACATGTATCCTCGGTAGTATCTGTGATCATTGGGAATTTTTAAGTCCTCTAACTCATGTACTTCAGATGATTTAAAATAGTCAGGTTTTTCGTCAAAATATTCTATGCTACCTGTTTCTATTTCATATTTCCAAATTCCCGGATATGAGATGAAGGAATAAAATATTTCTCCGTTTGTTGAAATTACTCCTCCGCCATTTGAAGTATTTCCAACATAAGCCATCTCAGGGTTGTCTATATGTGAGTTTATAAAGTACCCATCTTCTATATCATAAAGTGAAAGTACTTTAGAACTTTCTTGATACGATACATCATTAAAAGTTATAAATAGGGAATCATCAATAGTTGTAAATCTACGACTTCTATTGCTTTCTAAGCTAAATTCATGACTGAATGTTAAATCAGATTTATTAAAAAAAAGCACTCTAAATTCGTTGAATGGAAACACGACTAAATAGCTATCTGTAACGTTACAATCTATAAGTGTTTCAAACTCTGTAGGACCTCTGCCAATTGGAGCTATTTTATTAATAAAAACCCCTTTATTATCAAATTTCAGAACTGTTGTTAAATCGCAATAGTAAAATTCCCCTGAACGATCCATCACCCCTTTTAGTAGTTGGGGTAATAAAAAGTCATCGTTAATTTCAATGGCGTAAGAACTTACTTTTTTAAGCGAGAATTGTGCAGTTGCGTGTCCCTGAAAAAAAAATAACATCATTAACAGGGAGGTAACAATTAACGATGTATTTTTTTTAGTATTAACCATGTCTATTCACTAATGATGACGGGAGGTCCGCAATCACATGGTTGATCTCCGTAATTTCCACATATTGGAGTTTGAGAACCATCAGGATTATCTCGACAAGTAACTACACAGGTATTATTCATTTCACAATCAGCACATACATTTTCTGCATTTGCTTCATTGGTTGAACCTTGTAATCCAATTGCAAGAGTCATAATAAAAACCACCATCAGTAAGATTATTGGTTTTGCTTTATTAATTATATTCATAAAATATTTATTGTTTACGTTTACCATATTATTTTAAATAAATAAATAAATAAATCCTAAACTAATTTTAGACACATCAAGCAACCTGACTCTTTTATTCAAGAAAACAATTAGCGATACTAAATTTTACTTTCAAGAAAGTTTCCTAAGGCTTTACTATCAATAGGCAATATGCAGAAAATACTTTCACGTACTTTTGGTACCATCAGCATATAATCTTTTTACAGCTGTAATTTTGAAATACCTTCTGAAGTAAGGACTTTCTTACATCTAAAAATTTAACTGGATTTCACTATGAATTTATCCGTCAAAATTTTGGGAATATGTTTTACACTTGGACTTCTATTCATTCCAATTTTATCACAAGCTCAAAACGACACTAACTATCGTTCTTACTCAGAGATTACGAGCAGCATGAAGGCTCTGAATAATGCTCATAAAAATATTACCGCCCTAAAGTCTGTCGCTAAAACTAAAGGTGGTAAAGACGTTTGGGTACTCACAATTGGTTCTGGAGATGTTAAAAACCATCCCGGAATTGCCGTAATTGGAGGAGCAAAAGCTTCTCATGTTTTTGGAAGCGAGCTTACCTTAAAATTCGCTGAACAACTTCTATCAACGGCTAATACTGAGGAAACCAAAGCTTTATTGGCTTCAACTACATTTTATGTATTTCCTCAGATCAATCCTGATGCTTCTGTTCAATATTTTTCAAATCTGAAATATGAGCGAGACGGAAACACGACTTCAACCGATGCAGACAGAGATGGACTTTATGACGAAGATGGTTTTGAAGATCTGAATGGAGATAATCTGATTACAATGATGAGAGTCGAGGATCAAACTGGCAATTGGATGCCTTATAAACATGATGCCAGAGTGATGGTAAAAGCGGATGCCTCAAAAGGTGAAAAAGGATCTTATATGCTATTCACTGAAGGTCGTGATAATGACAAAGACGGCGAGTTCAATGAAGATGGTGAAGGCGGGGTAAACATCAATCAGAACTTTTCTTATGATTTCCCTTATTTCAAACCCGGTTCAAGTGAAAATCCTGTTTCTGAAAATGAAACTCGTGGAGTGCTAGATTTTCTTTTTGAAGAAGCAAGAAACACTTTTGCCGTAGTTTCTTTTGGTCCTGAAAACAATCTATCCGATCCGCTTAAATTTAATAAGGGAGCTGCTTCTAAGCGTGTAGTTTCAGGATGGCTTTCTGAAGATGTTGCTGTAAATAAAATGATTTCCGAGCTCTACAATGAGAAAACCAATCTAGGTAAAGCACCTTCCAGAGATCCACAACAAGGCGATCTTTTTCAATGGGCTTACTACCATTATGGTCGTTATAGTTTTAGCACTCCTGGCTGGTGGACGCCAGAAGTTAACGGCGAAGACGGAAAAGCTAAAAAATTCGATAATGAACATGCTAAACATTTAGCTTGGGCTGAGATGGAAAATCAAGACGTTTTCGTTGAATGGACAGAAATTGATCATCCTGATTTCCCAAACCAAAAAGTAGAAGTAGGTGATTTCAAACCATTCACTATGATGACACCTCCTCTTGAGATTATAGATTCATTAGCTCAAAGCCATACTGATTTTATAGTCGAACTCGCCTTGAAAAAACCAAGTGTTCAACTTGTGAATTTTAAATCTGAGAAGGCTGGAAAAAATCTTACTCGAATTATGGTCGATGTTTATAATGAAGGAAGTTTTCCGACAGCTTCTGAACTTGGGCAACGCAATAACTGGGTGCGAAGAGTGATGACTCAAATTAAACTAGACAACAATATGAGCTTAATAAGTGGTGATGTTCAGGATTTTGATCGCTCTATTCCAGCGGATGGATCAGTTAATAAAACCTGGCTGATTCAAGGATCAGGAAAAGTGACCATTACTTCAGGATCACCTATGACCGGATTCGCAACCAAAGAACAAACCATTAAGTAACAGAATCATGAAAACTATTAGATATACCCTACTTACTGCTTTTGTTTTTGGTTTGATGATTACTTCAAATCCTGCAAAAGCTCAATTAACAGATGGAGTGTTTCCGGCAGCCGGAACTCCGGCTAATCCAAAAGTGGAAGCTACCTGGAATCATTACTATAATTACCAAGGCATTAGCGAGCTCACAGAACGTATTGCAAAAGCTTATCCTGATCTTGCAAAAAGAACTTCCATAGGAAAATCTTATGAAGGCAAAGACATCTGGATGCTGACCGTTTCCAATTTCAAAAACGGAAATCCTGACAGAAAACCTGCTATTTACATCGATGGAAATATCCATTCGAACGAAATTCAGGGAACAGAAATGTCGCTTTATACTGCTTGGTATTTAACGGAATCTTTCGGAGATGTTAAGTTCATTACGGAACTCTTAAATGACAAAACATTCTACATAGTACCAACTATCAATCCTGATGCTCGAGAGCATTTTATGACCGAGCCAAACAGTGCCAACACTCCTCGTTCCGGTTTGAAACCTATCGATGATGATGGCGATGGACTTTTTGACGAAGATCAACCGGATGATCTGGATGGAAATGGTAGCATTACCCAAATGCGTCGTAAAAATCCGAGAGGAAATTTCCGTGTTCATCCAACTTATCCGAATATGATGGTTCGTGTACCTGATGATGAATTCGGTGATTACGAACTTCTTGGTTCTGAAGGGATCGATAATGACAATGATGGCAGAATCAACGAAGATCGTGTTGGTTATTACGATCCAAACCGTGATTGGGGCTGGAACTGGCAACCAAATCATATTCAGGGTGGAGCGCATAAATATCCGTTCTCGTTACCTGAAACAAGAGCTGTAATGGATTTTGTGATGAAGCGACCAAATATTGCTGCTGCGCAAAGTTACCATAATTCAGGTGGAATGATCCTTCGTGGCCCCGGAGTTGCGGAAGATATCAGCACTTATACACGGCAAGATGTTCAGGTGTATGATGCCATTGGTGAAATGGGTGAACGACTTATCCCCGGTTACCGATATTTAGTAGTTTATGATGATCTTTACGATGTATTTGGTGGAGAACTCGATTGGTTCTATGGAGTTCGTGGAGTATTTACTTACTCAAATGAGTTATGGACCAGCTACGAAATGTTCCAAAGTAATGATCGTAACGCTACTGATTCGTATGAATTCAATAAACATCTTCTTTTTGGTGATGCTATGGTTGAATGGAAACCATACAATCATCCACAATATGGTGAAATTGAGATCGGTGGCTTTGAAAAGAACTTTGGACGTGCACATCCCGGATTTTTGTTAGAACAAGGTGCCCATAGAAATATGGCATTTACTATTTATCATGCATACCACACTCCGAAACTTACCATTGACGAAATCTCTGAAAAGAATTTAGGTGGTGGGTTAAGAGAGGTAACAGCGGTAGTTACAAACAGTCGTTTAATGCCAACTCACGCTAGTATTGATGTCAATAATAACATCATGCCTCCGGATATCATCAGTATTGAAGGAGCTACCGTAGAAGCAGGTATGATTGTTACTAACCGTGATCTAAATCAAACTACCGAGCAGAAGAACAGACCAGCTCGAATTGAAGTAGCTAACATTCCCGGAATGAGTTCCGTAACCGTTCGCTGGATTATAAGCGGTGGAAATAACTACACCGTAAAAGTTGATAGCCAGAAAGGTGGGCTTGTTTCCAAGAAGAAGTAAGTAACCTGCTTAAAATATATAAAAAGGCTTTCGGTTATTGATCGAAAGCCTTTTTTGTTACCTGTAATTCTTAATGAACCGTCATCTCGCAGCGTATGCCTGAGATCTGGATTGAACAAAGGGGCATCATCCACCTCAATGTTGGTTACTTTCCACTCATCGCCAAAGGTCAACAGATGTTCAAAAAGCTCAGAAATTTCACGCATAGAATTTTTATTCAAAAGTACAACCTCATACATTTACCCACAAGGTTTCCTGTAGAATCTACTTTATAACTCTATATATCTCCATCAACTTAACCCTCTCTCCATTATTTGCTTTTGCAACATTCTCAAAAAACCCTTGATTACTACTAAAGTATAATTTATTCCCAATTGAGAAATTCAAAATACTATTTTTAGGGGTTTTTATTCCTGTTCCAACTTTTGTTCCATTAATGTCCCAAAATTCTAGATACCGCTTAATTCTATCAAATTTAAACTCCCCATTTTCCCAAGGATATTCTGTATCTATTGCTTGGACTATCATATTTTTTTTTAGGCTATGTAATCCTACTGTCCTAGACTTACTAAATAGATAGCCTCTTAGCCTAGTTTGATTATCACCTAGTTTATTTACTTCAAATTCACTTGATTTTTCAAAATACTCAGGGCTACTTTTATATCTTTTTATTTTTTTTGTAGTGATATCATAGCACCATATATCAGAGTAAGATGCGAATGCATAAAAAACAAGATTCTTCCAACTTGTAATCCCGCCATATGTTAGCACTCTTCCCACAAAGGCCAAATTAGGTACCAAACCTATTTCAAATCCTTTATCTCTGTTCAGGGAATTATATCCCACTACTGATGGCGGTGTTTCTGTCCTATATGAATCTGATAGCGTAAAAAATAAAGAATCCGAAGATGTTGCAAGTTGCTTGGTTAATACTTGATTTATTTTAACTTGATGGCTAAAGGATAAATCACTTAGATTAAAATAGAAAACTTTAAACTCATTAAAAGACAGAATAACTAAATAATTATCCGATGTTTTACAATCTATCAGGTTTTCGAACTCTCCAGGACCTCTTCCAATGGGACTTATTCTTTTTTGAAAGATTCCCTTGGAATCAAATTTTAATATCTCTTTTAAAGAACAATAGTAGAGATTACCTTCTTTATCCATCGTCATAGACTGAAGCCCAGGTAATAAAAAAGATTCGTTGTCAAGTTCTATCGAATACTCTGCTTCATATTCTAATATTACTTGTGCAGTCAGGCTATTATTGGTGAACACAAATAAAACAGCATTGATACTCAGCGTTATTAAGTAAACAACTCTTTGCATAACAATCTTTATGAGTTACCTGGGACAGTAGGATCTGCACATGTACATTCATCTTGTCCATAATTGCTACAAATTGGTGTGTTTGGTCGATTTGGATAGTTGGGGTCAACCATGCAAGTAACTACACATGTATTATTCATTTCACAATCAGCACAAACGCTCTCAGCTTCAACTTTTTGTGACGACCCATGAAAACTTATTGATAGAATCATTATCAATACTAGAGGAAGTAAAAATATCGAGGAAATTTTATTTTTTATAGTCATGATATTAATTTATTTAAATTTAACTCCAAGAATAAACTAAAAAAAAATGACTTCCTAATATTAAAATCTATATTCCGCAAAGTGATTTATTCGGTAGAAATTAGAATACAAGAAATTTCACCCCAACTTCTCCAAAGCAACATCAATCCTATCCAATACTTCCTCTTTTCCAAGAAGTTCAAGCGATTGAAACAGATCCGGCCCAAAACCTTGTCCTGTTACGACAATACGAAGCGGCATCATCAACTTCCCAAAACCAACTTCATGTTCAGCGATCGTTTCTTCTAATTTAGATTTTAGCGTAGCTGCTTCAAAATCGGCATCAGACAGCCCTGCGATCTTCTCTTTGTACGCAGTCACTAATCCGGCACTGTCATCTTTCCATTTCTTGAGGGCATTCTCATCATATTCTTTGGGAGCTTCAAAAAAGAACGATCCCATTGCCACAAACTCTTCGATTTTTGAGACTCGCTCGTGCAACAAACCAACGACCGTTTTCAGATATTCATCATCTTTGGTGTCGAAGCCAGCATTCTCAGCTAGTTCTTTAATTCTAGGAAGCAGTTCATCAGCAGAAGTTTCACGAATGTAGTGTTCGTTATACCACATCAATTTTTTGTGATTGAATACTGCTCCGCCTTTACTTACACGATCAAGCGTAAACAGTTCGCACAATTCTTTCATATTGTGAATCTCAGAATCATCTCCCGGACTCCATCCTAAATACGCCAGGAAATTGATCAACGCTTCCGGCTCGTAATTACCTGAAATATAATCTTTCGTATTTATAGGAATACCTTCACTTTCTGCTTTACGCTTAGAAAGTTTCCCTCCGCTTGGACTCATTATTAACGGCAAATGTGCCATTGTTGGAGGCTCCCATCCAAATGCGTTGTATAATAATATATGCTTCGGCGCTGAACTCAACCATTCCTCACCACGAATTACATGAGTAATTCCCATCGTATGATCATCAACAACATTCGCTAGATGGTATGTCGGCATTCCGTCCGATTTCATCAAAACCTGATCATCAAGTCCTGCTGTTTCAAAAGAAACAATTCCACGAATCAGATCTTCAAATTTTACCGTTTCTCTACGGGGGACTTTTAATCGAATTACGTATTCATCACCATTCTCTAATCGCTTCTCAACTTCATCCTGAGAAAGCGTCAAACTGTTTTTCATCGATTGACGTGTGATTGAATCATAACTTGGAGACGGATTTCCTGAAGCTTTCAATCGCTCTCGCATCTGATCAATTTCTTCCGTGGTATCAAACGCATAATATGCATGGTCGCTTTCGATCAATTGCTCGGCATATTTTTTATATAATTCTTTTCTCTCACTTTGGCGATACGGACCAACTTCTCCGGGATTGGTTGGACCTTCATCAATAATCATTCCTGCCCATTCCAACGAATTGATGATATCTTGCTCAGCTCCCTCTACATATCGGGATTGATCGGTGTCTTCAATTCTAAGCACAAAAGTTCCGCCATGATGCTTAGCAAATAAGTAATTGTATAATGCCGTGCGGAGACCGCCGATGTGAAGAAATCCTGTGGGTGATGGAGCAAAACGTACGCGAACGCTCATATTTTTATCTATGATTTTGATGAATTTTTCAATTACTGAATATCAAAGATAAGGAATATAAAACTTGAAGGTTAGCGTTGATTATGAATTAAGCTAACCTTCACACTTTAGCACCCTAACACTTTCCATTTGTGTTAAGGTGTTAAAGTGTTTTAGATTCTGACCATGAAAATTGCTTTGCTCACACCCCAATTTGCTCCGAACTTATATGATCTGGCTTCTATGCTGAAAGCGGATCACGTGATCTTTACCGATGTCGAAAAATGGTCGCGAAAAGGAAGAACACACCGTGCAGAGATTCGGAATGAAGAAGGAACTCAATGGATTAATCTCCCTATTCTTAGTGAAGACCGAAAAAAAGCCATCAAAGATGTTCGTTTAGATCATGAACAACAGTGGTTTGAGCCATTTTGGAATGCCATTCTTCATAACTATAAAAACGCGACGTACTTCGATCATTTTGAAGATGAATTATATCACGACATCCAACAGGCTCACGAATCTGAATATTTGCTTGAGTTCAATCTGTATTTTTTTGAACGCTTACTTCGCTATTTGGAAATCGATATCAACTATGAGCTAGCAAGTAATGTTTCCGATTACTCCACTTTTCCGGATGAAGCTTTTAACAACCTGAATGCCGATACTCTATATCTGGAACATCAATCCAAAAACTATCAACGTCAGAGTAAGCAAGCAGAAATCGCTCTTGAAAAGCATCCTATTTATCAGCAAGCCTATCCCGGATTTGTAGAAGGTTGTTCTGTATTGGATCTGCTTTTAAATAAAGGCGTGGAGAGTTTTAAAGTGATTGAGAAACTGTAGCAGTTATAGAATCCCACTTTTGTGCTCAAAACTTACCAAGCTATCGCTTGTGATTTCAGCTTTAATGAACCCTCCTGTACTCGCTCTATCTAAGTTAATACCGATAATTATCTCATATTCTCTATTTTGTGTAAAGATGGCAACGTCAGAATCAGATAATGGATTCAACCTAATTGTTTTTGTTTCTCTTGGATCTATTTCACTAATAAAGTAACTATTTCCTGTTAGCTGAACATGAATAGAATCAACTGATACATCATCTGTATTTGTAATTATTAGTCTAGGATTACCTAAATAGTAGTATCTGAATACCAAAAATATACTAGTCAGCACAAGAAAAACTAAGAATATTTTAAACTTAATATTTATCATGAAAGCATATTGGTCTATTCCAAAAACTGCTACGAATAAACCCAACCAGAAACTCTATAGTTATCCACAATCCAAGTATTTTTGCTTCTATCTAATTCAAAGGTGAAAACTTTATATCCTTGATTGATATAATAGAAAACCTTTATTGATTGATTATTTATATCAAGAACTTTCGGTACAGATATCTGAATTAATGCGTTTGATTTGTACTTCCGACACTCTTCTGATATTTCGGTCTTCAATTCTCGCTGCGGAACAGGAATCATATGATTTGAAAATAAGCAATTAACATAAGTTTCTTTGTTGCCGATATTAAAACTCAAATCATCAACTACTTTTCTTCTCTTGTCTATCAAATCGTTATCAAATGTAAGCACTGAAGTAGAGTCAAACTCAATAGGTTGTGAATCTACATAAAATATATCTTCTACAATTAGTTCATTGGTATCAAGATAATTTAAAACTGTTTTAAATATTTTTTTATCATCGTTTAAATTAGTTGATTTATTCTTATCAATATCGTTGCAATTCAATAGTAATAAAAAAGTCAAGAGTATAATTTTCATATTTTTTATCCCTTTAATATCAGTTATTACCTGTACAAAGCTGCACATTAGGTGTTAACCAAGGATCTCCCTCCGAGTGACCCTGCTCTCCCATAGCGTGTTCTAATTCATGCACTAAAGCCCATTCCAAGTTAACATCATGGCTATATCCATTTCCTAGATTATTCATTCCAGTGACATTAAATGAGGAATTACTATATGAATCAAGATAAACTTCACTTATAACTGCAAAAGCTCCTCCTCCGTTTGCAAATTCTCCACCAAGTCCTCCAGATTGACTATAAGCAGATGCGGGGAACTCTCTGAGCCTATCATTAATGAGTAAAGATGTGCCGAAACCGGCGATTGAACTGCAAACTGAATTCCTGCTCTTTATTCTTTGTAATGCATCGGTTATTATTGTTAACCTTGTTGCAGTAAATTGCTTGGAATTACACCATATTGCATAATCTTTAAGCCGTATTGATGGGTCTTGATCTGAATATGGTTTTGTACAATCAGGGTCTTTTAATAAATATAGATCTTCATCAAGTTTCAAGGATTCTATATCTTCCTCCTCACATCCTTCAGGAGGGAAAATTGCACTTGTATCACAAGACGAGTCACCGCTTCCACTACCACCTCCACCACCTTCGTCCCAATCGGGCCAATTCCAGTCATCTGTATAGTCTTCGCCCCCTGAACCCCAGTCGTCGTCGCCTCCTCCTTGCACCTCAATGGCATCCATTTCACAATATACCGGAGTAAAATATACTGTGTTGCCTATCACCTCCATGGAGTAATAACACGTATAGCCATCGGGCATTTTTGCTTTCTTAGTAGCTTCCTCATCTACCTTGGGACGTAGCCAATCCGTTAATTCCTTTTGTGCCACATCACTATCAGGAATGAGAGCCACTGCTACACGTATGGTTGTATTATTTGTTTCTCCCTCTTTAATAATTTCATAAATAAAGGGACGTGTTTTTCCACCGACATCTTCAACGGCTTTCCGGGAAAAAGATAAGGGTTGTACGTCATAATCATACAAGGCACCTGTTGAATCTATAACCCCAAATACAGCCACCCAGGTATGTCCGGTTTGTTGCTGAGCTTGTCGGAGAATCGGATCTATAGCTTCCCAATTTATTGTTGACCCCGATTTTCCTTTTTGATCAGAGTTCAGAGTCTCTTGCAATCTATATGAAGTACCTGGAATATGTGGAATTGGGTTCACACCCTTTTTGGGAATTTCTAAATTTGATTCATTTTGAACCGAACTAGGATTACCACAACCAAACCAAATCATAAACCCCGCAAAAATTAAAATACTAAATCTTTTCATTGTATAAGTTATTTGCCAACCGTTATAATTTTAATACTGTTAAGGTGGGTTCTAAAAATTGATTTTTCTGTTTTCTTAAAAAGACAAGAACCCTTTTTCTTCTTTTTGAGAAAAACTATGGCACAATGTAGTACAAAATTACCAAACTCAACTAAAAAAGCTGCAATTTCATCTATCTATCAGTATGTTATGTTTAATCTTATGATTTGTTCATACCTGAATAAATTATAGGTTAAGTTGATTAATCCAATTATTCCGGTTGCTCTTATCATTCCCACCGATTTTAACACTAACCCGGTCATGCTTTGCTCCATAAAGCCAAATACGTGTTCTACTCTTGCCCTGATTTTTGATTTTTTAGTGTTGCTTGCTTTTTGCTTCTCCGTTAAGGGTCTGTTGCGATAGCCCTTTTCAGGTACTTTATTCTTCATTTCTTCATATGTGTTAATACTCTTCTCTTGGTCCTCTCCTGTATAGGCACTGTCTGCGTGCAAGTCTTGGTCTTTGTCTTTTTCGGTAAGCAGCTT
>CAXBHO010000045.1:0-26921 GCA_963975485.1 uncultured Balneola sp.
TGATTTGGATCACTGATTGCGCTGATTTGGATCACTGATTGCGCTGATTTGGAACGCTGATTGCGCTGATTTGGATTACTGATTGCGCTGATTTGGAACACTGATTGCGCTGATTTGGAACACTGATTGCGCTGATTTGGAACGCTGATTACGCTGATTTGGAACGCTGATTGCGCTGATTTGGAACGCTGATTGCGTTGATTTGGAACGCTGATTGCGCTGATTTGGATCACTGATTGCGCTGATTTGGAACGCTGATGAGGCTGATGGAGCGGATGTTCACTGATGCGTGCGTAATTTGTTGGATTTACCCTAGTGTAAAGTCAATGTTCAGATATCGTAAAAGACCTGTCAGATTTTAATCTAAATGGTTTATTAAAAGTTACAATAGCCTTAAAAATCTGACAGGTCTAGGACAATTCATGGATGACGCTACCCTAGTTCCACACGCTCTGCGGTGGAACTAAAAACGGTTGAACGAGCCGAAGTCGTCAAACCGAAGTGCCATCAGGTTGCTTCTCACATATTCTTCTTAGTTTTAATACTCACAATTGGGCTTATTTTATTAAAAATAATGATTTAGTGAATAAAATATTCTCTAAAACCCTCTGTCTCTCAACATCTTCACAACACCAATCCAAAAATCTTTGTATTTAGGTTTATTCTCTTTGCTGACTTGAACATTGATTTGATTCATGTGCGAAAGAGGAACCGTTCCGAGATGTTTGCCCCATTGGGCACTTTTAACCGAGACGAAGGAATCGTTTATATCTTCCTGAGCAAAGATCTGGACATTTTGGAACATAAAAACAGGATTTATAGAAAAATCAGTTCCTTTACCTACTGCAGCGCTGTATGAGAAATAAGGAAAGTCTTCAAGGTTTGGGGTGCTTGGATTGAATTCCTCCTGAATATAATTTCTGCATAGCTGTTCTACGGAACTTAATACTTCACTTTTTTCTCTGGGGTACACACTGTTTCCAAACCAATCTACGATATCGCTAAGTTTTTCGGTGATGATCTCCGGTGTTCTAAGGATTAAATCAGCTAAAACAGTACCATAATGTGGAGTTGCTACTGTTGTTAATGAGGCAACTTTATCGGCAATTCCAAGATGAGTAAGTGCATAACGCATATCCAGTCCACCCATGCTGTGGGCCACAACGTTTACTTTCTCAAAGCCGTGATCTTTACAAATTTTAGTTATTAAGCGAACCCAGTTTTTAGCTCTGGTTTCAATAGATGCATACGGAACTACGTTTGGGGCAAAAGCGATTACGCCATGTTCTCTCATCAACATACAAGGATCGTGAAGGGGAGAGGGTTTTACTAAAGAACCTATCGCTCCGAATCCATGACAAAGAAACAGCGGATATTTAACCTGAACAATATCGGGCTGAGTGAACTCTTTAAGTTCCAGTCTCTTTAAAAGTGAAGAAGTATTACTTTTAGTCATTATTTATCGTTGGCTTTTGGTTCTGTTGTGAGTAAACGGATTGTACTTTTGATCGTACCATTATCATAAATATAAATATTCATATCTCTGCTAGGAAAAACAACTCTAGCAGGTGATTCGATCTCAAATTTTAAAAGCTTTTTATGCAAATCAAAATGAAACATCGTTTTTGAAAAGGTTGGATGAACAGGAACTCTGTACACTGTTCTTGTGAAACTGGAATCAACTTCGATTTTATAAATACGGAAGTTTGAACCAATAGAAGGTTCTGCTCTTAATGTTGAAGTAATAAGAGAATCTAAATTATTTGCAGGGCTATAGTCAATGCTTTTGTACGCCGGAGTGGCTGCTAATATGATTGCACTGGCAATACAAGAAAGTGCTAGAAGAATGGTAATTAAAGGTCGTTGTTTCAATGCTCAGGAATTTGTTGCCAAGAAACTAAGGAAGTTTATGTGAAATAGGAATCGCTGATTTGGATCACTGATTACACTGATTATTTCTGATTTTCGCTGAATGGACTTCTTGTTTAATAATATATTTCAGTGTTAATCACTTAAATCATAAAATCAGTGATCTAAATCAGTGATCAAAAAAAGAAAGCCCGACTCAACTTAATGAACCGGGCTTTAGAATAAGATTAGTTTCTCTTTAGAAAGATGGAATTACATCGACCCGATAAAGAGTATCAAGAAGGGTAACGGAAACCATCAGAATAAAAAATACAAAAGCAGCAATAAGTAACATGGAGTTGAATTTATCATCCCAGTACAAATTCATAAAGAAAGCCGCTACCAGGAAAGCTTTAGCCATAGCGATAGTTAAGGCAGTAATTACATCAAAAGGTGCAGGAATTTCCACATAAGAAAGCCCAACAGTTAAGATGGTAAGTAAAGTAAGTGCAATACCAATCGCCCAAAGTTGCCCTGCAGATGAAACGTGGTGTTCGTGTTTGTGTTCGCTCATTATTCAGTCCTCAAATATCATTCAATTAAGTAAAGTAGTGGAAATAAGAAAATCCAGATGATATCAACTAAATGCCAATATAGTCCGGTCATCTCTACAGGTGTGTAGTAATTGCTTCCGAATTCATTTCTTGTAGCACGTATGTACATCCAGATCATGATGCCAATCCCGATAATAATATGGAGGGCATGAATCCCTGTCATAACGTAGTAAATACTAAAAAATACGTGAGCCAAAGGATGATCAACTCCTTCATAAGTGTAAAGATCTGCACCGGGCCATATACCGATGTGAAGTTTGTGAGAATACTCAAAATATTTAATCAACAAGAACACACATGCAAGAGCGATCGTGATTAAAAGATTGATTCTTAACCCTTTTATCTGATTCTTTTGTGCAGAGCGAATAGCCATGGCTATGGTTAAACTACTACCGATTAAAACAAGAGTGTTAACTGCTCCCCATAAGGTGTTAAGCTCTTTTGCAGCCATTGTGAATAGTTCCGGGTACCAAGCTCTGAATACGATGTAAGCAAAAAATAAACCGCCAAAGAATAAGATTTCATTAACGATAAATACCCACATTCCCATTTTTGCTGCATCAAACTGCTGATCCGAGTCCACAAAGTGGTGCTGAAGATGTGCAGGATGTGCCTGTGAATGATTTGACATTTAGATTTCCGTGTGTGTTTTATTAGTTAATTTCTTTTAGCCTAAACTGTAATTCGTGCAGTCTTCACGTTCTTCATCGACAATTCCTTTTCAGCCTCAGAATCTTGACCATTAGTGTCAAGTGCCAATCCTAGCTGGAATTCTTCCATTGGTTTGTGGTAGTCGTAAGGACCATTGATTACAACAGGAGTGTGGTCGAAGTTGTGGAGGTTAGGCGGTGAAGTTGCTTGCCATTCCAAACCGCGACTGCCCCAAGGATTCGCCGGAGATTTTGCTCCTTTGAAAAGAGAATGCATCAAGTAATAAAGGATGATCAGGAATCCAACTCCAAGTAAGTAAGAACCAATCGTTGAAGTTTGGTGGAACGGCGTAAACTGATCTACGTAGTTGTAATATCTTCTTGGCATTCCTTGTGCTCCCATCACAAATTGTGGAAGGAAAGTCACATTAAATCCTACGAAAATAAATACCGAAGCAATTTTGGCAAGTTTCTCATTGTATAGTTTTCCAGTCATCTTAGGCCACCAGTAGTGGAGTCCTGCAAGTAACGCGATCAAAGTTCCACCCATCATCACATAATGGAAGTGAGCAACCACGTAATAAGTATCGTGCAAGTGAATATCTACTGAAAGTGCTCCAAGCATAATTCCTGTAAATCCACCAATAGAGAACAGGAATAGGAATATGAACACATAGATCATCGGTGTATCCATCTTGATGGAGCCTTTGTACAGCGTTGCAATCCAGTTGAAGATCTTAATACCTGTAGGAATACCTACTAAGAATGTAAGGAATGAGAATACCGTAGTTGCTACGGCAGACTGTCCGGATGTAAACATGTGATGCCCCCAAACCAGAAAGCCAATGAATGCAATGGCTAGAGATGAGAGTGCAATCGCCCAATAACCGAATACTGTTTTCTTGGAGAATGTTGAGATTACTTCTGAGATAATTCCGAATCCTGGTACGATCATAATGTACACTGCAGGATGAGAATAGAACCAGAAGAAATGCTGGAATAGTACAGGATCACCACCAAGAGCAGGATCGAAAATTCCAAAACCTAACCACTTTTCCAAGGTTAAAAGAAGAAGTGTGATTGCAAGAACCGGAGTTGCTAATACCTGAATAATAGAGGTTGCATACAAAGCCCAAACATTCAGTGGAAGTTTACCCCAAGTAATTCCCGGAGCCCTCATTTTATGGATGGTTGTAATAAAGTTTGTTCCCGTCAAAATGGAAGAGAAGCCAAGTATAAAAACTCCCATTGTTACCCAAATTACACTACTGGATGATTGAGTACTGTATGGAGTATAGAACGTCCATCCGGTATCTAAACCATTTTGCGCCAAAGCGATAAATGTAAAAATCGCTCCAATTACGTAGATATAGAAACTGGCGAGGTTCAACTTCGGGAAGGCCACATCTTTTGCTCCAAGTTGCATCGGCATAATAAAGTTACCGAGTGCAGCAGGAATGGATGGTATCAACACGAAGAATACCATGATGGCACCGTGCAGGGTAAATAACTGGTTGTAAGCATCTGCTTCAATAAATGTTTTAGCAGGTGTTAATAACTCAGTTCTAAGTAAAAGCGCCAACACACCACCAACCGCAAAGAAAAAAGCAACGGAAATCAAATACATGATCCCGATCTTTTTGTGATCTACGGTTGTCATCCAAGCCCAAACACCTTTTTCATCAGTTAGATAGGTATTTGTTGGATTGTCAGAGGGTTTAAAGCGCTGAACTTTTAATATTTTTTTGTTTGATACTTCAGCAGTTGCCATATCACTTAAGCGTTTTTAGATATTCGATGATATTGGTGATTTCGTCGTCAGTGATTCTGCCTTCATAGGGTGTCATCACATTATCGTAACCTTCTACGATTTTAGCAGCGGGATTAAGAATGGACTCACGGAGATAGTTTTCATCAACGATAACCGTGGAGCCGTTAGTTAGATTTTCTTGTTTGTTCCACAAACCTTTGAATGAAGGCCCGATTTTTTTGGAGCCGTCTTCAGAGTGGCAGGTAACACAGCCTTGTAGTTGCACGAGCTGTTTCCCTTGCTCAACAGGTGTTCCGGAAACTCCACCGCCATTTTTTTCCAACCAGGTTTCAAAATCATCTTCTGTGTGCACAATTATTTTTGCAAGCATATCAGAGTGGCCGGTTCCGCAATATTCTGTACAGAAAACCTGAGATTCTCCTACTTCGTTAGCTTCAAACCAAACGTAGGTATATCTGCCCGGAACAACATCGTGTTTTACACGATAATCAGGTACAAAGAAAGCGTGAAGTACATCTGCAGATTGAAGAACGATTTTAACCGGCCTTCCTTCAGGCACATGAATTTCATTGAGAGTTTGTGCTCCGTTTATATATTTGGCGTTCCAACCCCATTTATAAGCTGATACCTGAATTTCGTAGGCGTTATCAGGAACGGATTTAAGATTAAGCCAACCTGAATATCCCCAGCCAAAAATCACAAATGTGATCAGAAGTGGGATTACAGACCAAGTGATCTCCAGCGTATTGTTATGAGTAATTACCGGTGTTTCATCATCTTCAGATCTTCTGCGATATTTGATTGCAAAATAAATGAGAGCAAAAGTGATCCCGATCAAAAGAACGAGGCTCACTTCGTTAATAAAATGAAACAAGGCGTCGGTGCTGTCTGCTGTTGGCGATTTAGCCTCAGGAAGCATGAAATCGAATAGTCTGCCCATTAGTTAATATCGAAGTTTTGTGATTGTTTTTTACGTCTTTCCCGTACCCACAAAAGGGTGAGAAATATACCGAGAATTATTAGAGTAGCCAAGCCCCCAATCTTCATAATATTGAAAGCTACGGGAACATAGCTGTTTGAATCCGGATCGTATTGATAGCAGTACATTAGAATTTGTTCAACTGTACTTCCTATTTTACCATCTGCTGATTCGTAAAGTGCGTTTCTAATATCAAATTCGTCGTATTTAATGCCATAAAGGTAGCGTGTGATCTTTCCTTCAGGACTTAACATAATAATGGCAGCACTATGTGCATATTCGCCGGTTTCTTGAACCTCATTATATTTAAATCCAATAGAATTGATTACTGTATCAATCTGGGATTGCTTACCGGTTAAGAAATACCAACCTTTTTCAGCGTTGGTTTTGGTTAGCTTATTAATGTATTTCTGTCGATACTCTTTAGCCAGTTCGTGATTTTCATTTGGATCGATGCTAAACGAGATAATTAAATAATCTTTACCCGGTTGCCAGGCCAGTTCATCAACAACATCTATAACGCCGTCAACAACTAAACTGCAGAGCATAGGGCATTCGTAGTAAAGGGGATTTAGAATAACAGGTTTTCCTTCTTCGAGTAAATCGCCTAAACGGATACTGTCACCCTCAACGGTGGAAAATTTTGCATCAAGAGGGATAAAATCTCCTAATTTCTCATCGATGCCTACGTCTTGCAGCGCTTGCGAAGTGCCCGAGTTGCCTTGGGCAAAACTTCGGGATGGAAGTTGAAGCACCGCAGACAAAATACATGCTAACAGTGCGAAGCGTTTCATAAATTAATTTTCAGCTATGTTATTTATAGCTTGGTCAATAGGAATTCGGTAAGTGCCTTCTTCCAGATCAACCACTCCATAGCTATTCAAGATTTCTTGATCTTTGGCTTTTAACTCTTTGATTTTGGAATACTCGCTATTTATAGAAGCTTCTTTTTGAGCTTTAAACCAGCTAGCTTCAGCAAACTGGATTAATCCAATAATGATCACAACTACTAATCCTATTCCAAAAACACTCCAGAAAAAGAGTTTTTTGTAGTTCAGATTATCATCATTTACTCCATGAGAAACAGCGGCTGCTAATACTTCATCTTCTGTTTCAAGATCTACATTTACTCCTGAAGCGTGATGATGACCGGTATGTGCGTCATTGCTATCTGCGAAAAGATTTGCTGAATTCTTTTTTAGAGTAGCTACCCATTCAACTACTTCGTCTTTAGATACGCCTTTCTTTTTGGCAAAGTCTTCCAATTCTACAGGTGAGAGAGAGAGAGCTTCCAGAGCTGTGTGTGCTTTAAATTCTGCGCTGTGCTTAGTCGACATAGTTCAGCAATTATTGATGATAAGATTTTGATAAACAGTCATCCATTTTCGGATCATTTTGTGGGATCATACTTTCCTTCTTGAACTTGTTAAAGAAAAATCCGAAAAACATGCCACCTAATCCTAAGAATGTGGCGATATCAATCCAGCTAAAACGAAGACCGTGTGTATCTCCTGAATGATTAGCAGGCATTGAGATCCAGTAAATTTCTAAAAAGTGTATAACCAAGACGATTACGGAAACGAGCCCGAGCATGAATCGATTATGTTTCGTTTCTCTATTTAATAAAAATATGAATGGAAGTGCAAAACGGAAGATCAATAATCCATAAGCAATGTACTCGTAACCGCCTTCTAATCTGTTATAAAACCAAAGTGTTTCTTCTGGTAAGTTTGCGTAATAGATCAATAAAAACTGACTGAATGCGATGTATGCATAAAATATTGTGAAAGCAAAGAACCAAGCACCAAGATCATAAATATGAACTTGCTTGATGGTGTCTTTTAGAATTCCTTGTCTTTGCAGGAAGAAAACCAATAAGATCATTACCGGCCAAAATGCTTGGAAATTGATCGAAAAAAAGTACACACCAAACATGGTTGAAAACCAATGTGGATCGAGTGACATCAACCAATCAAAGCTTGCAAAAGCAACAGAAAGTGCAAATAACGGAATTCCGGGAGCACTCACTTTTCTCATTAAAGTAGTAATACCCCAGTCGCCGGTTTTATCCAGTTCTACAGAAGCTTTGTATAATTTGTGGCCTAAAAATCCCCAAAGAGCAAAATAAATAACCTGACGTACTATAAAGAAAGTAGAATTCAGGTAAGCTGATTTGCTGTAAAGAATCTTATCGAAATCTTCACTCCCTTTAATTATTACTTCAGGATCAGCCCAGTGATACAAATTGTGCATTCCAAGTACGATCGGGATAAAAAAGATCGCCCAAATCCAGATGTTTGCTCCGAAAACTTCAAAAATTCTACGGAATACAGTTCCCCATGAAGACTTCGTGATATGATGAAGCATGATCATGATTAGTGAAGAAAGAGCAATTCCTGCAAAAAAAGTAAAGCTTACGATGTAAGAAAAGAAAAACTGATCGGGTTGTAAGAAATAACCGATTAGGCTGGCGATTAATCCTGCAAACCCAAGACCAAAAGCAATACGGGGAATCATGCTGTCTTGCGGAAATTCGAGAGAATCGGTAATTGTTGGCTTATGACTCATTGTTATGTATTAAGCTATTTTCTTAGTTATCACTCAGTGATTTGATGTATAGAACCAGTGATTCAATTTCTGTATCCGATAGGTAATCATATGAAGCCATAAATCCTTGCTCATATCCCTGAGTTTTTTTAGCTACAGGGTTGATGATAGACTCACGGATATAATCTTCATCTTTAGTAATAGTGATTGTTTCACCATCGGCATTAACACCTTCTGTAGTACTTCCAACTAATCCCTTCCAAGTTGGTCCGATACCGCCGGCAGCTCCAGTTTCATTATGACAAGCACTACAAGCATATTGGCTAACAAGTTGTTTACCTATTTCTACAGTAGCTTCAGTTTCCTTTTCAGGTGCTCGTTCTTCTGCTAATTTAGCGAGTCGTTCTTGTGTTGCTTTATAGTCGTCTTGTAGTTCAGTTACATCAACATCGTATTGAGCAATTTGATCTTCGCTAACATTTTGACTGGCTTGCAACGCTCTGATGTAAGCAACAATTGCCCAACGGTCTTCAACTTTAATTTGAGTAGCGTAAGAAGGCATGGTACGAACACCATTATATATCGCAGAGTACATTTCTCCATCAGGAGCTTCTCTTAAACGCTCTTGATGGTAAGTTGGAGCCGGAACATATCCATAATTTCCGGTCATAATAATTCCATCACCGGCTCCTGTTCCACCATGGCATACAGAGCAATACACATCGTAGCGATCCTGACCTCTGTAAAGAAGTTCTTTGGTTACTTTTACAGGAATATCAGCGATCCATTCTCCATCAGCATCCGTTCCTTCATAATAGGCAACGTCTTCTTTTTTCAAGCCACGTGCTATTGTTCCTTCAACAGGCTGGCGCATAGATCGGTTGTCTTCGAAAAACTTGTTTACTTCTTGTGCTTCTTTACGAGGTTGCTGATCCATGTTCAAAGTCGGATGAATCGGAGGTTTCTCAGAAATTTGTCCGCGACATGAAACAAGAACTAAAGCTACTCCACTCACACAAGCGATCTTAAGGATATTCTTTACGGTCATTAAAGAAGTTATTTCATTCTTGTTAGTCATATACTTCCTCGATATGTGTTGCACCTGCTTCTTTGAAAAGCTCTTTCACTTTTTCAGTTTCAAAGAGAGAATCTTCAGCTTCGATACAAATAAAGAAACCATCGTCAGTTGCTTTCTTGAAGCGATCAATGTTAAAAAGAGGATTGTTCAATTTCGGAAGTCCGTTTAGGAAAAACATGCCAAATACAGCACCGAACGCAGAAAGCAGAACGGTTAATTCAAAAATGATTGGGATCCATGCCGGCGCATTAAAAAATGGTTTTCCACTAATATTCATTGGATAATCCATTACTGCCATATAATACATCATATATATAGCGCCTGTGAAGCCAATTAAACCGGAGGTGATTACGATCCAACCCAGTTTAGACTTTCTAAGGTTCATTGCCTTATCCATTCCATGAATTGGAAACGGGCTATATGTATCAAATTTGCTGTAGCCTGATTTCACCGTAAGAGCGGCTACATCATACAGAGCTTTTGGATTACGGAACTCACCTAGAATGCCGTGCAATTTTGGTTGTTCTACTTTTTTCTTTTTAGCTGGTGCACTCATGGTTTATACCTCCACAACTTTAGGAGTTGGTATTTCAACTTTAGGGGCTTTGTACTCTTGATTCTCATCATAATTATGAGGATCTGATTGTGGAATTACTGCTTTTATCTCTGCAAGTGCAACCATTGGAAGGAAGCGTAAAAACATAAGGAACATACTGAAAAACAGCCCAAAAGTACCAACGTAAGTCAATACGTCCCAAATGGTTGGTGAATAATAATCCCAGCTTGACGGTAAATAATCATTCGCCAATGAAGTAACAGTAATTACCATACGCTCAAACCACATACCGATGTTCACTACAATGGAAATAAAGAAGGTGAAACCTACACTACGGCGTAATTTCTTAAACCAGAAAAACTGCGGTGACAATACGTTACAGGTCATCATAGTCCAGTATGCCCATGCATAAGGTCCGGTTGCTCTTAATAGGAAAATAGCTTTTTCATATTCAACACCACTGTACCATGCAATAAAGAATTCCATCAGATAGGCAAAACCAACCATTGAGCCTGTAACCATGAGCACAATATTCATTTTCTCCATGTGGTCATTGGTCATGATGTCTTCCATGCCGTAGATTTTTCTGGCTACAATCATCAGTGTTAATACCATGGCGAAACCTGAGAAGATTGCACCGGCAACAAAATAAGGAGGGAAAATAGTGGTGTGCCATCCGGGAATAACAGAAACGGCGAAATCAAAGGATACAATAGTGTGTACAGACAGTACAAGAGGAGTTGCAAGACCAGCAAGAATCATGTAAGCTTTTTCGTAATTCCACCAGTGGCGGTTACTTCCTGTCCACCCGAGAGAGAAAATTCCGTAGGCATATTTTCTGATTTTGTCAGTAGCACGGTCGCGGATCGTTGCAAGATCAGGAACCAGGCCTACATACCAGAATAGCACAGATACCGTCATATAGGTAGAAACAGCAAACACGTCCCAAAGCAAGGGAGAGTTAAAGTTAGGCCACATCCCCATTTGATTCGGGATCGGGAATACCCAATAAATTAACCAAATACGACCAACGTGAATGGCAGGGAAAACCCCTGCACACATTACGGCAAAAACAGTCATCGCTTCCGCAAAACGGTTAATAGCGGTACGCCAATTCTGACGAAATAAGAACAAAATGGCCGAGATCAGGGTGCCTGCGTGGCCAATACCAACCCACCAAACAAAGTTGATGATTGCCCAACCCCAACCTACAGGATTGTTTAGCCCCCAGATTCCGGTTCCTTCCCAAATTAAATATCCAACGGCTAATCCTAGAATCGCAAGCAAACTGTTTGCTCCGATCATGGCTAAGTACCAGCCTTTTGGAGTCGGTCTTAAGTTTATATCAGTAACCAATCGAGTGAGGCTGGCAAAATCATGATTGCCTTTCACAAGAGCGGGTTCTGGTACGTAGTCGTATTTACTCATGTTTGGAATTATTCCTGATTAAATTCTTATGCCAAAGCTGGGTTTGGATTTCTTAATTTCGCCATATATGAAGTTCTTGGACGTGTATTCAGTTCTTCAAGCATCTGATAGTTACGTTCGTTTCTCTTCATTTTTACAACTTCACTGTTTTCGTCAGTTAGATCACCGAAATAGATTGCATCTGCAGGACAAGCTTGCTGGCAAGCTGTTTTAACAGCACCTTCAGCCGGTTTTGGAGAACCGGTTTCTTTTTTAGCTTCGATCTTAGCTCGGTTTACTCTTTGAACACAGTAGGTACATTTTTCCATAACTCCACGGAAACGTACGGTTACTTCAGGGTTCATAGCCATTTGGATAACATCCGGCTCAGCACCTGTAGTTAAAAACTCTTTAGGGAAATTGAAGAAATTGAAACGACGTACTTTGTAAGGACAGTTATTTGCGCAATAACGAGTGCCAATACAACGGTTGTACGTCATTTGGTTCATTCCATCTTCACTGTGTGTAGTTGCCGCAACCGGGCAAACTTGCTCGCAAGGAGCCAGTTCACAGTGCATACAAGGAACGGGTTGATGTGCTGTCAAAGGTGCATCAGCATCTTCACCAACATAATATCTGTCATTACGAATCCAGTGCATTTCGCGACCACGAATCACTTCTTTTTTCCCAATAACCGGGATGTTATTCTCTGACTGGCAAGCAATCACACAAACTCCGCAACCAAAACAGGAGTTCAGATCAATAGCCATTCCCCATTGTGGTTCAGTGTCCGGAAACGTTTGCTCATCGAACAGTGAAATTGGTACATCTTCTCCTATCTTTGCAGCTTCTTCCATTCCCGGAACCGGATAGGTGTGATAACTTTCAAAAGAAGCGTAATCCGGATTCGATTTATATTCTTCCAAAGTAGCCATACGATATAAATCGCGTTCTTCAAGGCTGTGGTGATCCTGAACACAAGCTATTTCATAAGCATCACTTGTTTTTGAAACCGTAGCTTCAGAAAAGAACTCAGCTCCTAAAAGGGGGTAAGTATCAACTCCACCTGTTGTATAATCAATATATCGGGTTGCAACACGGCCAATGCCTTCTCTTCCGTAACCAACCGTTAATGAAATACTGTTGTCTGCTTGTCCGGGTTGAATCCAGGCAGCAATTTTGATCGTATTTCCATTTGATGTGATCTCTACCACATCTTCATTTTCTACACCAAGATCTTTCGCTGTAGCAGGACTCATCGCCGCAACATTATCCCAAGTGATCTTCGTCATCGGGTCAGGAAGCTCTTGCAACCATGCAATGTTGGCAAAACGACCATCATAAAGTGTAGAGTCAGCTTTAACAGTAATTTCAATTCCTGATATTGCTTTGTCTTTGCTTGTATCAGGGCGGAAGTTGCGGGAAAGCTGAACATTGGCTTTGGTAAATCCGGAATTAGTATCAACTCCATCATGAAGCAGCGTTGCCCACGTAGATTTAAAACCAGAGGTATAAATATTTTTGAATGTGTTTTGAACAAGATCGTAACCGGAAGTCATTTCTCCGTTTACAATAATATTCAAAGTCTCAATATCACTTAAACCATTATATAATGGTTGAATTTGAGGCTGAATAACAGAACGGACACCGCCATAAGAATGACCATCGCCCCACGATTCTAAATAAAAAGCTTTGTTGATATGCCAGGATGCATTTTTTGAAGTCTCATCTACATAATCAGAAAGATGAATAACTTCCTCAACGTTTGAAAGTGCTCCGGCAAAATCTACATTCTGAGCAGTGAAAGAAGGATTGGTTCCTAAAAGAACAACCGTATCAACATTACCGCTCTTCATGTCTTCAACAGTACTTGCAAAAGCAGAAGTGCTTTCTTCCTCTAAGTGAGGAACTTCAAGATAGTTTACCGTTGAGCCATCATTACCTAATGCCTTATTTATTGCAGCAACAACTGCATGCGCGTTCGCTGAATGATTATGTCCAACTGAAACAACAGACTCTCCACGATTAGCTACTAATTCATCTGCTAACGTAGATATCCATTTGTGATCACTAAACTGATTAGAATATCCACTAAAAGCATTCAGTCCAGAAACTTTGCTTGAAAGAGCAGCAGCAAGAGCATGAGCAAAAGCATCAATCTCACTAGCTTTCAATCTTAAACGGTGATCAGCATAAGAACCGGTAAGTGTGTAACCATTTTCTACGGCATAAATACGATTCATTGAGTCGCTGTTGCTGGTTACTTTACGAGCAGCACTTAATTGCTTTCCATATTCAACACTATTTGGATGCGTACCATTAAGTACATCATCATCAAGTGATACAAAAACATTTGCTTTGCTGAAATCAAAATGAGCACGAACTCTTTGTCCAAACGCTCTTTCCGTTCCTTCTAAGGCGTTACTTTCACCAAAAGGCTCATAAGTTACCCAAGTAGCATTTCTGAACTTGCTTAATGCTTGAGCCTTCAAGCCTAGTAAAGTAGGAGACGAGCTGGCTTCAGAAATAAAGGCTATTCTTTTATTAGTATCAGCAAAGTACTTTTTAGCGAAAGAGATAAAATCGTTAACGGTAGAATCTGTCCCTTTTCTTAATACCTTTTTAGATCTGTCAGGATCATACATTCCAAGAACGGAAGCTTGATGGAAAATGCTCGTTCCACCATGGCTGCCCGGATGCATGTCATTTCCTTCAACTTTAGTAGGGCGACCTTCGTGGTTCTCAACTACTAATCCAGTTAAACTTCCTTGAAATGGAATTGAAGAAGCATAAAAAAGAGGAATTCCCGGAACAATATCTTCCGGTTGTTTCGAATATGGTAAAATCTTTTGAACAGGACGACGAGCAAAATCACAGCTTGCCAGTAAAACAGCAGAACCCATAATTGCAAGGAACCCTCGACGCGAAAAACCGTCAGAAAGTTCAGAAGCATTCTCAGGGAACTCGCGATCAACAAATTTTTGATATTCCTGGTTCTTAGCTAATTCGTTTAAGCTTTTCCAGTATGTATTTTGTTTAACTTCGCTCATTAGATGATGTATAGAGTTCTAAAATCCGTAATTAGTAGTGGCAGCCCTGGCAATATTGAGGAGGACTAACATTATTCTTTTTCACCAATTCTGCGCCTAATTCAGCTTGGTTTTCAGCTTTGTAGCCCATAGTAGTAACTTCTTCTACAGGCCTTAAAAATTTCTCCGGCTCACGATGGCAATCTAAACACCATCCCATACTTAAAGGCTCGGTTTGGTACACAACGTCCATTTTGTCGATACGACCGTGGCAACTTTCACAAGCAACACCCACAGTAACATGTGCAGAGTGATTGAAATAAGCATAATCCGGTAAGTTATTTACTCTAACCCATTCTACAGGTTCGCCGGTTTCCCAACTTTCTCTAATTGGAGCCAATTTTTCGCTGTCCGTTTTTATCTGATTGTGACAATTCATACAAGTTTGAGTTGCAGGAATATTAGCCTGCTTCGAATCAAAAACACTGGTGTGACAATACTGGCAGTCGAGGCCAAGTTTATCGACATGTAATTTGTGACTGTAGGCTACAGGCTGCGTTGGAGCGTATCCAACATCTGTATATTGAGGAGAGAAAAAGTACCAAACCGTGAAGATCAGTGCGTTAGCAACTACGATAAGACCGATCAAAATTTTTCGAGGAACTTGATTTGTCCACTTGGGGAAAATCTGCGCCATAAATATTGCTTAATTTAGTTAGCGGAACATTGCTTAATTATCATTAATTGAAGCGGCGCAAATCTACCGATATTTTTTATCTATATGAAGCATAGAAAAGATATAAGTTTTATTTAAAATCGTTCTAAATAAAAAGTTTCACCAAATCAACTGTTAGCTTTAATAAAGCGATCAAAGATACTACACATTTGAGAAAGTTTCTTGATGATAATTCGGTTTTTTCTTTATTAAGCCATCTAAAAGTATTTCAAACCAGAAGAAGACTTAGCTTTTTAGAGTTTAGTTCTTTGTGATTAATTTCATCACTTAAAAGAATTTGAATTTCCGAACACTTCAAGCATAATGACGCTGGGTATTAGTTAAAATTCGCTACTTATAGTTTTTCTCGTCACGTAGCTCCGCTGTGGGATGCTAATTTGGAAGCTCTGTTTCCATTGAGGCGGAGCCTCAAACAAGGCATTCTGCACGGGACGTTCGGAACGAGAGGAAGATTTTAATTTTATTTTTTGTTTTTTCTAAATCAACCCCCTCGCTTTCAGCTCTATGTATTTATTATGGTATCAACAATAGAATTTAATCATTGCGGATTGTATCAATTGGATTAGTTAAAGCTGATCTTATTGTCTGATAGCCAACAGAAATTAAAATGATAAGAAAAGCTATTAAAAGTGGTATAAAGAAAACATCCATTTTAATTGCAAATTTGTAACTAAAATTCTGCAACCAATTATTCATAAAGAAATAGACGGCAGGAAAGGCAAATAAAGCAGCAAGTGCTAAAAATTTTAAATAATTACTGTAAAACAGATTAAGAACATCAAGTAAAGAGGCTCCAAGTACTTTTCTAATGCCAATTTCTTTTCGGTTTTGAGCAGCTGAAAAAGAAGCAAAACTAAAAAGACCCAGCATAGCAATAAATATTGCTAGAGATGAAAAAACAAAAAATAATGATTCCATTTTTCTTTCGCCTTCGTAAACTCTGTTAAATTCCTGATCCAAAAAATTATAAGAAAAAAGTGCTCCCGGAATAATTTTTTTCCAAGTTTTTTCGATAAAAGAGATTGTTTCCGGGATAGCGTTATTAGAATGTAACTTTACAGCTATCGAGAAATATAATTGGTCATTAACGGTCATAATGAGTGGAGATATTTCATTATGTAGAGAAAGAAAGTTAAAATCTTTAACTACACCGATAACAAAACCTTGTTTTCCAAATGCTGTTAAGCTTTTACCTAAAGGATCTTTCCAATTTAAAGCCTCCACTGCTTTTTGATTAATAACGAATGCTTCAGTTGAATCAGAACTTCTGTTGTTGGTAAAATTCCTTCCTTCAATTAAATCAATTCCAAATGTTTCTAAGTATTTATCATCAGTAGAAATCCAATCAAAAGTAAATTCTTGGGGATTATTTTCATCTTTAACGATTGCAGTGCCACTAGATTTACTGATTCCCGGAGTATAAGATGATATAGTTGTACTAGCTATATTTGGATGAGTGTTTAACTTCTGAAGAAATAGCTGAGAATCACTTCCAAAGTAGTTCGGAATTAAAATAATCTGTTCTTTTTCGAAACCCAAATCTTTACTTTCAACAAAAGTAATTTGTTTATGAATAATATAACTCCCCGATATCAGAAAGAGGGTGATAGAAAACTGAAAGACAATTATCAGTTTCCAAAAACTATTTCTTTTAAAGCTTACTGAAGTTGACTTTACTAATAGCGATGAGGCTTTTTCTTTAGTAGAAATTAAAGCAGGATATAACGATGCTAACAAACCAATAAAAATTGATAAAGTAAGGATAAGGAAAAAACTAGGAGGAGTATAAAACTCTTTAAAAGCAAAGGTTTTACCAGATAAAGAGTTTAAATAAGGCAGAAAAGTCCAGATGAAGAAATAGGCAACTATTAATGCACCCAAAGAGAGTAATATCCCTTCAAATAAAAAATTATTAACAAGATTCTTTCTTAACGCCCCATAAGTTTTACGAATCCCAATTTCATTAGACCTATTGATAGAAAATGCAATGGCTAATGTTGTAAAGTTAACACAAGAAATGCCTAAAATTAGCAAAGTAATCAAGCTTAAAAAGTACAAATACTTAATATCACTATTTGTAGAAAGTTCACCACGTGAGGAAGAGTATAAATGAATATCAGTAAGAGCTTGTAAGAAATAACCTATTTCAACTCCCAAATCCTGAATGGCTATTTTATTTATTTGCTCTTCAATGCTAATTGAACTGGCTGATGGAGATATTTTAATATAATTATATGCAGTTTGTACTTCATTAATACTAAAACCATATAATTTCTCAAAAGTATGAGTAGAGGTTACTAAATCGAAGCTAAAATGAGAATTAGCAGGCACATTTTTTATAACACCTGAAATAGTGAGTAACACTTCTTTACCTTGAAACTTTATTGAAATTGTTTCACCCATTACATCGGTTGTATTAAAATATTTCAATGCCGTAGATTCACTTACAACAACTGAAGAAGGATCTGAAAGAGAGTTATTGCGATTCCCATTTATAAACTCAAAAGTGAATAGCTTGAAAAAAGAATTATCAGCGGCAAGCATATTACTTTCACCAAACTCTTGATCTGATACGGTAATATTTAACTTGGCATGAGGAGCAAACCGTGTATTAAGAAGGATTCCGGGAATTGAATGTATGTTTTCTGGTAATACATTTCCATGGAGGTTAGCAAATCTAAACGATGCACCATTTTTAGTTTTACTTTCATACTCTAATCTATAAATAGACGCTGAATCATCATGATAACGATCGTAGCTAAGTTCGTTTTGGATGTATTTAAAAGAGAAAAATAAAGATGCTAAACCAAGAGCCAAACTTAACACATTTACCAATACGTAAAGTTTATTTTTTGCTAAACGCCTTACCGTAGTTTTGAGAGTGTTTGTAAATATCATCATTATTCGAATAAAGTTAAGTCATTATATTCAAATAGCATTTTTGATGCAAGAATTTGGATTTATGATTTTCTAAATCAATTCCCTTGCTTTTTCCTCCTCACGTAGCTCCGCCTGTCTTCCGACAGAGGCAGGCTACGTGAGGCTAATTTGGAAGCGCTGCTTCCATTGAGGCGGAGCTTCAAACAAGGCCTCCCGAACGGGACGGTCGGAACGAGAGGAAGAGGGCAAAGTCACTTGAATGTTAGAGGAAAGATTTTAGTACCGTTAGTTCCATAAATCTTAATGCCGTCTGTAGTAATTATGAATTGATTAGTTAAAATATCCGTCTCGTCAACCAAAAAAGTATTTGTTTTAAGGGCGTTGCCATTTATAACTTCTACACTTACAACACCGGGTGGTATGCCTTTCGATTTATGTCCGAATGACAAATATATACTATCTTTAATTCTTACAAAATCATTCAAAACAGAGTACATTATTTGACCATAACCATATCTGGGATGTTCAATAATTTTCATACCCTGAAACCCTGGTATTTTTAATGTAGCGGAAGCAAGCACATCTGATTCGCTATCTATCAAAAAAATAGTTGAGACACTTTGAAAAGTTGCCAAGAATAAGTCATTTTCTAAGGCAATAACTTGTGGTCGAATTTCAAAAATTTTGACTTTGGGAGAATTTTCGATCGTATCTAATTGTAGTTTTCTAAGGTCAAAAAATAAGGTGTCTGTGATCTCAATACTATTTTGGTCTAAAATGAAAGCTAATGGATAATTGGCAAGGTTTTTAGAGTCTCGTAGTAATATACCTTGTGAAGCTACTAATTTTCCATCATAAGCATCAAGATTAATTAAATAAGGAATTTTTAGCGTATTTTCCAGAATTGGAACACCACTTAGATTGTATGATATTATCTTTCCATTACTAATATCTCCAACAAATAATCGTTCTGATGTATTATCGTAAGAAAAAGCTCCAATATTCTCAATTTCAAAAGGCCCCCTGCCTGCTTTAAGTATATCCTTTATGACAGAGTCTCTTCCTAAATGATAATAACTTCCTAGCACAGTTTTTGATTCTTGCTCCAGAAAAAAAAAATCTTCGTTTAAAGCTTGAAAATTTTTAAAATTAATATTTTGTGATTTGAGTTGACTTGAAATTAAAAATGGTAAAATTAGAATAAGTCTTGTAAGTGATTTTTTTTTCATAATACTTAGTAAAATTGAGCCGGCAATAAGCTGGCTCTTTAAAGATTTAGGTAACAATTTTACTCAAGTGCACCACCTCTACACCATCCAACATCTTGTCCAAAGTCAGAGCAACAGTCAAACCAATATGAGTCACCATCACAAACAATATTACTTTGACAATTACCATTGATAATAATTATCCAACCACTAACACTACAACCATCCATAGCAAGCATTTCAGAGTTTGCAGATGTGTTGGTTGGAGCTGAGTAGGAAATTATACTTAAGAATAATACGGCTAAGAAATTTTTAAAATAAGTATTGACATAATATATAAATTTTATTGAAGCTTAGAGATAGAATTAATTATGCCAAATCAATAAAAGTAAAAAAAAATTATATCCAAATAATTTTATTACCCAAAATTTCACTAGTTTTAGAACTAAATCAATCCCCTTGCTTTCAACTCAAGGTATTTATTGATGGCATTAACGGATAAATCCTTTGGAGGAGTAAGGATTGTATGAATCCCTCTTTGATTGAGTGCTTTTACAATCTGACGTTTTTCGTAGCTGAATTTTTCAGCGATGGTTTTGGTGTAGATATCACTTACGCTTTCTGATTCTTTTTCAAGTAAAGAAGTCAATTCTGTATTTTCAAAAAAGATAGTAACCAATAAATGATCTTTTGCCAGTCTTTGTAGATATGGAAGTTGCCTTTCCATCGCTGAGTAGGTTTCAAAATTGGTGTATAACAGAATTAAGCTTCGTTGATTCAGATGCGTTTTCAGTCCCACTAACATTCTTTGAAAGTTCGATTCCAGAAAGTTGGTATCCAGATTATACAAAGCTTCCTGTATTCGTTGGATATGAACCCGACGTTTTTCCGGTTTTACGAAGGTGGTTTCTTTATTTGTGAAAGTGAGTAATCCGGCTTTATCTTCTTTTAGCAGGGCAATATTTGAAATAACTAAACTGGTGTTAATCGCATAATCCAATAAATGCAAACCATCAAACGGCATTTTCATTACTCGCCCCATATCGACAACGTTAACTACCTGTTGGGAACGTTCGTCCTGAAATTGGTTCACCATCAGTTCGTTGGATCTGGCTGTAGCTTTCCAGTTTATGGATCGTACATCGTCACCAAGTACATATTCTTTAATGCGATCGAATTCCATGGTATGGCCAATTCTACGGATTTTTTTGATTCCGATATCTGTAAGTCGATTTGAAATGGCGTACATCTCAAATTTTTTCATTTGCACAAAAGAAGGATAAACAGGAACGGTAGTTTCTTGATTGAAACTCAATTTTCTGTTCAACAAGCCAATTCCTGTTTTGCTGAATACATTGATGTTTCCAAAGTGGAATTCGCCTCGTTCTGTAGGCCTCAGGTCATAAGAAATATTTTTGCTTTCGCCGGAGGTAAGTTCCAGATCGATCTTAAAATCCCGAATCTGAAATTGATGCGGAATTTCATCAATAATTCTAAATAACCCTTTGAAGCGATACTCATTAATGATTTTTATCTGAATCGTATTATCGTCTCCATTTGATAAACGTTTCGGAACTACTCGTTCAATTCGGATGGGATTTTGAGTTGCGAAAAGCAGAATGCCGTCCACCAAAGCCAGAATAACTAAGGCAACCAACCCAAGTTCAGCAAAGGGCATCACTATCGGGAAAAAGTAGCTGAATACAAACAATACGATGTTTACGAACAGCGCTTGAAAGAGGAGGTTATCCAGAAATATTTCAGAGAAAAAGCGTTTTATCTTGGTACCTCAACTTTTTCCAATGTCATTGAAATTACCTGATCGCTACTGATGCCTTCCATTTCTTTTTCAGGAGTTAAAGTAATTCTGTGGCGAAGAACAGGCTTAATAATATGTTTTACGTCTTCCGGAGTGATGAAGTCACGACCACGAATTGCCGCCCAGGCTTGAGCAGCTCTCATCACGAATACAGAAGCTCGCGGCGAAGCTCCAATAGAGATTGAGCTGGAATTTCTTGTTCTTTGAATAATTTCAGCGATGTATTTCATTAATTCGGGCTCTACATGAACTTTGCTTACAATAGCGCGTTGAGCTTCGATTTCTGTTGCATTGGTGACTTTCTTCAAAACAGAAAAGTCGATTTTGTTACCTCGTTTAAAACTTCCTTCCAGAATATTGATCTCTTCTTCCAGCGATGGATAAGGAACGTTGATCTTGAATAAAAAACGATCCAGTTGAGCTTCAGGTAAGCGATACGTTCCTTCATGCTCGATAGGATTCTGTGTTGCAATTACCATAAAAGGAGCATCCATTTGATGAGTTATTCCATCTACAGAAATTTGCCGTTCTTCCATCACTTCAAAAAGAGCAGCTTGAGTTTTAGCAGGCGAACGGTTTATCTCATCAATAAGAACGAGATTTGAAAAGACCGGACCTTTCTTGAAATTGAATTCTGATGTTTTTGGATTAAAGATAGAAGTTCCAATTACATCGGCGGGCATCAGGTCAGGAGTAAACTGGATTCTGGAAAAGTCTGCATCTATGATTTGAGCAAGAAGTTTGGCCGTGAGAGTTTTTGCCACGCCGGGAACTCCTTCAATCAGCACATGGCCATCAGCAAGTAAAGCGGCAATTAATTGATCAACCATTTCATGTTGACCTACGATTACTTTACCGATTTCAGCTCTCACAGATTCGACCAGAGATTTAACCCCGGAGAGATCCACCCGCGATTGGAAGTTAATGCCCATATTTTCTTCCGTAGAATCGGTATTCATTGATTCCTGATTGTTGTTTTCTTGTTCACTCATCGTTGTGATTTTTTATAGAATTCGTCGATCTTTTTTGTGATCAATGTTAGTTGAGTTTGTGAGACTTTTTGCGAAGATCCTGAAAGTTCGATCAAATCAAAAAGTTTTAAAATTTCCTGTTTTTCAATGCCTGACCGTTGAGAGAGAGCTGTTTTAAACTTCATATCAATAGTTGAAGGGTTCAATCTCAGGTGATTGATTATGTATTCGTAAAAGAATTTCAATTTCTTTTCAAGAATTTCGCTGTGAGATCCCTGTTCCAGATAAAGCTCTCCTATGGTTTCAGCAAATTGAATGCTTGAGTTTTTTGGAGGTTGAATGATCGGGATAATTCGTTGTTCTCGCCTGGCTTTAAAGATCATAAATAAAAGCAAAGTTATAAGTGCTAAATACCATGCCTGTTTTAAGCCATCAGTCGATAGAACAATACTCAGTGGAGTTCCGGCAACGTTACGACCTGACTTATAATAACCATCCCAAACAGTATTTTGAATGGGCAGATATGAAAGTGCCGTGAAAGCGTACTTGGCTTGTTCAGGTTTTCGAAGATAATAGTTTGTAAAAAGGTGGGGAGTGGAATTCAGATAAAAATTCCCTTTGCCCCAAGAAATTTTTATGAAATTAACCTGATTCTGATTCCAATTTCCAAGCACTTCAGTTTTAGAAGTGTCATAACTGGTAAAGTAGTAAAAGTTGGTTCTTATGCTGTGAGTCCAACCATTTTCTTTATTTATTGCCGGATTTTTAAACGAAACAGTTTGATTGCCGGCTTCAGAAACGGAATCTAAAAGGGCGAAATAAAAATTATAAGCGAGATTTAAGGTGTCAGCAAGTTTTCCTGTGATTACTCCTGAAATAAATGCGTTGGCACCATTTTCTACACTGTATAGCAGTTCTTCGGTTTCAAGCGGGTCTAGTTGGAAGGCATCGTTTATAAAGATCCAATTTCTTGGGGAAAACTCCTCATTATCATAAAACTCATAGAGAGTTCGTGTGTTGATTTGAATTTCTGAATCCGGAAACAAGGTATTTATTTCATCAAAAAGAATTTCAGTTCCATAAGGAATAGAAGCTGTTCGGGTAAAATCATTTGACCAGTCTATGGGTTTTGGTTTCATGATTTCTACAAGTACATACAGCAAGATCGCAAACACAAGAAAGCCGATATATATTCTGTCTTTACGCATTTAATGATTTTTGAAATTCTTTAAATACATTTTCTATTTTTTTAAAACGACTTTTATCTATATCAAAATGACCGTAATCAATATATTCATGAAAGTAAGTGAGGCGATCAAAGTAAGGCGCACTCGGATGATTGTTGAGTTCAGTCAAGTACTCGTAATTGGTTTTGTCCTGTTTGAAGTTGATAAGCTCATTCTCTTTTAGCAGTAACAATGATTTTTGATAAAGATATCGAACAGCCAGCGAGTAGTTTTTTTGTTCAATTGCTTTTGCTATCAAATAATCAATTTTAGCACTGTTAAGATCTCCTTCATCTATATTCAGGTTTAAGATCGTTCGGTCTTTTTTCCCCGTAATAGCACTTCTGATCTCTCCTTTAAGAATTTGATTGATTAAGGCGATTAGAATGACAACAAAAATCAATATAGCAGAACCTTTTAGAAAATATTCAACCCAACTGTTTTGAAATAATTTTTTAGCCCATTCCTGAAATTTGATCATCAACTTATCCCAGAATGAAAGCTCTTGAGGGAGTTCGTTGTACAGATATTTTTTCATTTCGCTAATTTCTTGCAAACGTTCATCAGAAGGAATGCGAACTTCCGGAGTAGCAGAATTTGATGTCAGGGAATTTGAAGTTTGCCGAGCCAAACTAATTTGAGTAGCACTTAGTAAAACGAACGCCAAAACTGAGATTTTGGTAATTCGCAGGAAAAAGGGAGACAGAGTTTTTGTTAAGATCACGTTGTTCTGTTTTGATCTCCTAGTGATTCAATTTTATCCATCATCGATTGTCCGGTTTTACGCTCTCTGATATTGAAGTAAACCAAGGCTTGTGAAGTGATTGGGATACAATACAAAAGAGCAGGAACAACAATGGATAAGCCATAAAGAACACTGATAATTGATCCAATTTCTGACGCATCTTCTCCTCCGGTAGAAAAAGAAACAAGACCAATCAGTATGTACATAGGAATAATGAAAATGTAAGAAGCGAAGTTCGTGATTATCCCCATTACAAAGCTCACTCCAAACGTAAACCACCAAAAATCCTGAGTTGTATTCCATGATTTAGAAAGTGCATCACCCAGAGGTTCTTCTTCAACAATAAAGATGACAGGTGCTAATGAAAGTTTATAAGCAACATAAATTCCGGGAATGATTAAAAATAACGCACCAATAAAAGCTGCTATACCCGTTATGATGATGATTCCCAGAATCCCAAAGAAATTTCGTGCAAAATCTTCTAACAGCATTCCTATTTCGATATCTGCGATTCCTTCATCAACTAACTGCATATGTTTAAAAACGATTACATAGATCAATAAAAAGTTGATCATAAATAACGTCATCCCAATAAAGAACTGAATAAAAAAGGAAGCCATATTCTCATTTGTACTTGGGTCGAAGGGTTGCGTTGAGTTTAAATCTGCAACGTCAAATACAGACAAAAAAGAAGAACTAACAAGAACTCCCGAGATTATAATTATTGGAAATACAAACAGAAATAGTGCTTTCCCAAGTGTCCGAAAGTGAACTCTGATATAAGTAAATGTATCCGAGATAATTTGACCGAAGTCGCGGGTTTTTCGTAGTTCAAATGTGCTCATGCGGGTAGTAGTTTCTTTTTTAGTTTTTGTGGGTAGATAACAAAATAAAATAAAATAAAAGAGAACGATCCGAGAATTATAAATAAACTCAACCAGATTGGCATTTCGGTATAGCGTGTTACAAAAGATTCCAAAAATCCGGCAAGTATAAATATTGGTACCAACCCTATAACCATTTTGGTTCCTTTTCTTACAGCTCTGGTAAAGGCTTGATATCTGCTATAGGTTTTCGGAAAAAGGAAGCTATTGCCAAGTACAAATCCGGCGGCACCTGCAATCACAATTACAGATAATTCCAGCGCTCCATGGATAAAAACCACTAAGAAGGCTTCTGTTACTATTCCATATTTATAAAACATGTGAAAAAATGTGCCAACCATAATTCCATTGCTGAATAAAACCATTCCAGTACCAATGGAGGTAATCAACCCAAAAACAAAGGCAATGAAAGAAACCCTGATGTTATTTACAGTTATTCCCAAAAACATATTTAAAGCGCGCTCATTTTTATATACAGCGAGTGGATCTCCATCTTTTATGTTTTCGATAGTCCTATTTACATAACCATCACCAAGAATACTTCGAATAAAATCCGGCTCAATTTCTGATGAAAGAACCCCAATACCTATCGCCAGTGTAAAAACTAAAAATGCGTACAGCAGTTCTTTCTGATGGTCGGCAAAGATCAGCGGTATTTCTTGCTTCCAGAAGTGTATGATTCTTCCCCAAGCCACACGTTTATTTCTGTAGAGCGTATCGTGTGCTTTTATGGCGAGATCATTCAAATAAGCGGTAGTCTTGCTCTCAGGATAGTTACTTTGAGCAAAAGCCAGATCATTGGAAACTTCAATATAAAGATCCGCAATAGTATCGGCTGAATTGCCACTTCTTTTGTTTAAAAGAGCTTCAAACTCTTGCCATTTATCGGCGTTCTTCTTTAGGAATGCGACTTCCCTCATAGCTATTTTTTAATTCTACTTTTCTTTTGAAATTGTTGAGCTTACTTTAAGCTGAATAGTACTCCATTTAGCAACAAATAGAAAACATTAGATGCCTCAAATAGGGATAGAAACTGCCCAACATGTAAATATTAATTATAAGCCTGCGGGAATATTTGAACGTATTCTGGCATATTTGGTCGATTTTATAGTATTAGGAATATACTGGGCGGTACTCGGGATGATAGGTTCCCTTACTGACATTTCCACCGGCTCAAATATTTCTGAAGATTATTTATGGGTCATGTATGTAATTATTTTGCTCCCCGTAATGTTATATCACTTAGCAATGGAGATTTTATGGGATGGCTATACTATTGGTAAATGGTTGATTGGAATTCGTGTTGTTAAGCTAGACGGTACTCGGCCCGGCGTAAGCAACTATTTGATTAGATGGTTGATTAGATTGTTTGAAATTACTTTGACTTCCGGAGTAGTAGCTTTCTTTACGTTGTTGCTGAATGGCAAAAGTCAAAGATTGGGAGATATCGCAGCCAAGACCTGTGTGATAAAAGTGGGAAGACGGACAAAAATTGATGACACGATGTTCGAAGATCTGGATCAGGACTATGATGCCGTTTTTCCACAAGTGGTGGAGCTTACCGATAAAGAAATTTCTGTTATTAATGAAGTTTTAAAGAGTAAAACCGGGTATGATAAATCTGCCTGGCTGACTATGGTTGCACGGACAAGAGTGCTGATTCAGGAAAAAACAGGAATTCTAAAATCAGGAATGGGAGATATCGAATTTCTTAAGCAGATTGTGAAAGATTATAATGCGCTTCATGGAAGAGTTGAGTAGAAATTTGTTCGGGTGCATTAGAACCAAAATTGTAACTATACTCTCGTTCCGTAGCTCTGCTACGGAATGCCTATAAGAAGCTCTGCTTCTTTAACTTGTTTTACGGGTAACATTCTATTTCTTAATCCGCTTTTGACCGGGATTGCACATGATGTACAGTATTGGGTATTTCCAACTACATAATGATCGTACCAAGTAAAGAGCCACTTTGA
>CAXBHO010000046.1:0-26573 GCA_963975485.1 uncultured Balneola sp.
AAATCCATTATGCCGCTTAAACAAGGTACGTTTAATTACCGTCAGGTTAATAGCAAAAATGAAGCGAAGTGATGAAGGTTATTTATTGCTTCAGACACATCCCAAAAAGAAACAAAATTAAGAGGCTCGTCATGAAAAAATATATTTTAATATTATTCTTTTTTATAGGATCTGCAGTAACCGGATTTACTCAATCGAATACCGTATCCTTCATTCACGGTTTGGGAAGTGATGTAACAATCTGGGATTCAATGGCAGGTCAACTATCTTCTGAATTTGTTTTTTATAGGGATAATGTTAGTTACAATACAAGTAATGCTGTGAGTACCTCAGCATCCAGTGTCTATATTCCTTCGGGCACTGTTTCTGTTGCTCATAGCCTTGGGGGACTTCTGGCACGTGAACATTTGCGCCAAAAAGGAACTGCTAAAATGGATGCACTCATCACAGTGGGGACTCCCAATCTGGGCACCCCGGTAGGCACTAATATACAAAACGGGAGTTTGGCTCGCATTATTGCCGGTTGGGTTGAAGATTTGGTAGCGGGACCGGCAGTTTCATTAGGATCAATTGGAGGTCGAGATTTCGCAAGATATGTACTTCGTGAAGTTGGGTACATCGACCAACTTACCGGCCCATACATAAATTCGATCCTGCAATCTAATTATGGACAAAAAGCCTCAGTTAGTGACATGAAGCCCGGTAGCTCCTTTCTCAATACTCTAAATGCTTCCCCAAATAATACACTGCCCGCTGCACGGTATGCTATTTTTGGAAATGAATCGGTGTCCGGATTAGAATATGTGCGCATTTCTGAATCAGCGTATAGGGGGCAGGAATCACCTATCGAAAATGGCAGTTTTGTTAGGATACACCGTAATTTGTCCAGATTTTACGGTCTTGTTTCTGCTTACTACACATATTTAGCCGCAGAATATTTTTATTTATACCTAAACTCAAGCACATATCACCCTCACTACTTCTTCTACTACAACAGTGCTGTATATTTTGCCAGTATAGCCCAACAATGGTACAAGGGCTTTTTATCACTGGTGTATTATCAACAACGTGATTGGGATAAATACGTAGTCGGCGTTAACTATTATTCGGATACCGTATGTGGGAGCATAGGCAGGAATTGTAAGGACACGAACGATGGACTGCTAACCGCCGCCACGCAGGCTCCCTCCTTTTTTAACAGATCCGGAGATAGTGTTATTAGAAGATTGGAAGCAAGAGGTGCCAATCACCTTGAAGAAACGGCACATCCGGCTGTAAAAGAAAAACTTGAGGAAATATTCCAGAATTCTGATGTTAATATTCCGAAAGTCAAAGACCCGTTAGGTGTTTCCATCAGCGGTCCCCGGCTGGTGAGTGAGGGTCAGACGGCCTACTTCACCAGCAGCGTATCTGATGCCGGGGGCACGGTCAGTTACCGGTGGTATTATCGCAGGGATTTAGGGGCTTCCTGGGTAAGCGTGGGCAGCGGTGCTTCGCTGCAGCAGACTTTTTACGGCGCTCCGGGCGGGGAAATGGCCCGTGTTGCCGTAAAACTAGTGGTAAACAGCGCTGGGGAATCTGCTACTGCTATACAGTATGTAGATGTAACCAGCTGCGAGAGTTCAGGAACGGGCGATGGAACGAAGCTCATTGTTCCCTGTTTCCAGTAAATATTCTTCACCGGCAGGCGGGGAACCATCCCGACCTGCCGGTATTTAAACGACTATCAAATTTATATCTTCGTTATGCATCCGTAATATGTAATAAATTTGAAGAGACTTTCATATTTTAGAAGTAGGAAACGACTATGAATTACAGTCTTTTTATTACCCATGTATGCCTGTGCGCCGCCCTGCTTTCTTCGTGCGAACTGTTTGGCGGGCGCGATGAGGGCCCCGGCGGCGGGGAGGTGGTTTGGAAGGTGGAAAACCAGAATATTTTAACGGTAAGCACCCAGCCGCTGATTGAAAATGGAATTGCATATTTTATCCAGGATAGCCAGCTTAAAGCTTATACGCTGAAAGAGGGAAAACACCTGTGGAACATGCGGCTCTGCCAACAACTACGCTCTTGCGACTACAGCCGCACCATTGTTCATGACGGTGATCTACTGTTCATTGATCAGGGCTTTTTCATCAAAGCTATTTCAAAAGCCAGCGGGGCGTTGCGTTGGAGTGCTTTGATAACCAATGACGCAACCGAAGTTTCGGGTATCGGCTCTCCGGTGATGAGCCAGGACGCGGAGTACCTGTATGCCGGGGCTACGTGCTGCAGGTGCGCAAGAGCGATGGGGCCGTCACCCGACGCTACCCCCTCGACCGGCTGGTACCCGAAGGGGTTAGTCAGGGAGCCACTTAACCTATAATTTATTCAGGTATGAACAAATCATAAGATTAAACATAACGCCCCGGCGTTTAAGCGGAGCAGGATTTCGGTTTTAGTTGAAGTAAGGGAATTATTTTCTTACCCACAAGCAAAAGTGAGAGCTCTACCTGCTTCCGCTTGAAACGCATTGTTAGGGAAGGGAAAGTAAATGTGGAAGAACCCAAAACAAAGAGCTGTATTTGGAATAGCTGGTACGATCATACAGGGCGAAAGGCGCACACCAGGAAACGTGGAGTAGGCTTTTTCTACAAAGCATTGAAAGCCTAAACGACCCGAAAACTTTGATAAAATCCCCCACCTAAAAGCCCGAAATCCAACGAATTGGCGAAGCGCCGGAACAACGTGTTAAAACTAACGACAACTTTACGGAAGAACTGCGCCTTGAGCGCCCTAACATACTGTTAGGTGTCTGGCTAGGCTAGTTCGTTCTGTGTGTTAACCAGCGGTGCTTTTTACTCGGTTTTTGCTTTTAGAATACTTCGGGCGTTGTTTGTGGGTTGCCCCTTTCCCGTTCCCAATCTGCACCGTTTCTTTTCAGAAATCTTGGGTAGCTTTCGTGTTCTAACTTAATCAAAAAAGGCCGTTTGTGCTCGGGGCGTTGTTCAAAAATCCTGTAGTAAAATCCGGGGAAGCCTGTCCAGCCAACACTCACCATTTCGGGTTACTCGCTTTTCTTACTTTTTACGTTCATCTTTTGGTCGTTCAAAAACCCTCCGTTTTCACCTAACAATGCGTTTAAAGCGGAAGCAGGTAGGGGTTGTATTTTCGCTTGTGGGTAAGAAAATAATTCCCTTACTTCAACTAAAACTGAGAACCTGCTCCGCTTAAACGCAGGGTCGATAGATAGATGAAATTGCAGCTTTTTTAGTTGAGTTTGGTAATTTTTTGCTACATTGCGCCATAGTTTTTTCTCAAAAAGAAGAAAAAGGGTTCTTGTCTTTTTAAGAAAACAGAAAAATCAATTTTTAGAACCCACCATATATCTCTCCTCGCTTGGTGTGGGCGAGGGCTACATGGTGAATGTGGGCAGCAAAGCGGTGTATTGTTTAACCATACCTTAAAAAAGGAGAAAAAGCGATGAACAGGAACATAAAACAAATATTTTTTTATACAACCGGTATTTTGTTGGTATTAGCGAATGTATCCTGCAATCTAACCAAATCGAACGAAGAAGAAGAGCCTGTAGAGCTTCCCAAACCACAGCTGGTTTGGGAAGCAGCACTTTATGGATATATGGACAGCCCGTCGCCCGTGATTGAAGACAGCAGTGTATTTATTGCAAATTCAATAGGTTTAGCCCGGCTTTCAATTGCTGACGGATCCCTGCAATGGGAAACGACTTTTTCTCTGGAAAGTAGCCGACCACAGGTAATCGGGAAAATAATATCTGATCAGGACCATCTGTACATCAGGCGGGCAAATAGTATTTCTGCCTACCTAAAAGCGGATGGTGTGCAGGTATGGTCAACGGCTCTGGATGATACCGTCAGATATAATGAGCTTTCTCCCGGTACTGTACTCATGGATCAGAATTCTTCCCAACTGTTTGTAACCACGCGCAGCGAGCTTTTAATAATTAACAAACAAGATGGGCGGAAAGAACTACGCATTGCTCCACAAGTGCCAGCTACGCAGGTATCTCCTCAACAAATACTGGTGCCGATAGTTTCCTTTACGGATGATAAGCTGGCCTATGTGCTAACCTCATTTCAAGAGCAGTCCTCCGGGAAGCTCAAAGGCCTTCTTTCTGCATTCGATGCTGTTAACGGGAATCTATTGTGGAATTATCCCCTTCCCGGAACGTTACCGGATGACGTACTAAGCCGAACCCCTGTGTTGCGCTTGTCTCAAACGGCGAATAAACTTCTGGCACTAACCGGTTCCGGTATTTTTGCTGTAAACGCGACCACGGGAGAACCGGCATGGACGTATAGTTTTACCGAGCAATCAAATATAAACCTCGGGAAGGTTCTGTGGAATAATGAAACCTATGTTTTTGCAGGCCTTGGCGACGGTCGCATTCTGAAGTTATCAACTCTTGATGGTACCAAGGTTTGGGAAACACCCACTTTGGGAGGGCTAATTTCAGAATGGATGGCCGAAACAGATGGGCGTCTTTATTTTTCCATAAATCTTTTATCATTAAGCACATCAATGAGGGTTTTGGATAGTGATTCGGGAGAAATGCTGTATGCCTATTCGCCTTCAGATTTTGGTATTGCTTTCCCTGAGGGCTTTACAACAGCCTTTAATGCTTCGGGTAAGTATATCATAAATGCTGGGGTGTTGAGTGTCTATGGATTCAGGCTCCTAGAATAGAGAAAAGTCAATAACACTGTCCATTAGAATCAGATCCAATTCACTCAAAATTAAAGTAACGTAAATTCTATAATTATCCTCGCTAAAGCCTTTCAGGCACGGCCTGGCGGCTCCAAGTCCGTCTGATCGTTTGTTTGATTTGGGTATCTAAGCTTGTTCTTTCTCCACTTTAACAACTTCTGGGGCGGGGGCATCTGGGTGCTGGATACCGCCGATGGGTCGGTCATCTTTAATCGGCCACCGCCAGGTCGTAAAACCGACAGCTACGACATTTATATCTCCTCGCTGGGTGTAGGCGAGGGCTACATGGTGAATGTAGGCAGCAAAGCCGTGTATTGCCTGAAGGTACCTTGATTCACGGGGGAATTCTGCTCCAGAGCAGATGAAAGAGTGAATCATAAATTGTATGAAATGAATTTTAATACATTATACCGATCAAAGAACTTGCTTAAGGAACTATAGTCATCTGTTTTTATCTTAAGTGTTAGTTCTGAATCAGTATGGGCATTCGTAATATTCATTAGAAATCTTATTGCAAAAAAATCCCCACACATAAAAAAATGAGTGGGGAGTAAAAAAATAGTTTATCTATTTATTCAATCTCGCCTTTTTCAGCGGCTTCTTTAAGTTTCTCATTTGCCCAAATTCCTACTTCAACTCTACGATTTTGAGTTCTTCCCGCTGCGGTACTGTTATCTGCAATCGGGTCAGACTCACCATAACCAATAATGGTCATTCTTTTTGCATCTACTCCTACAAAGGCAGCGTACTCAGCAACCGCTTTGGCTCTGTCTTCCGAAAGTTTATGATTGTATTCTTCGCTACCGGTATTATCAGTATAACCTGAAAACATGATGTTTGTATCTTCATATTTTTGGAGAATCTTAGATAACTCGGCTATATTTTCTTTGGAAGCATCTTTGAGTTGATACGAATTCACATCAAATAAAATACCTGAATCGAAAGTGATTTTAATTCCCTCACCAATTCGTTCTACTTTAGCTCCTTCCAGATCTTCTTCAAGCTCCCTTGATTGACGATCCATATAGTTACCTATTGCTGCACCAGATGCCCCACCTACAGCTGCACCGATAATGGCTCCGTTTGTAGTATTTCCTGCTGCTTTACCAATGATAGCTCCTGCGAGTGCACCGGCAGCTGCCCCAATCGCCGTTCCTTTTGCTGTTTTACTTATACTTTCACACCCCAAAAAAGGTAATGTTAGAATTAGCGTAAATATGCTAAACTTACTTAATGTCTTCATTTTAATTAGTTTGTTAGTGTTAATTAGTAACTAGAACGATGTTCACACGGATAAGTTCCTTAAGCTAATTTGAAAAGTTTATAGGGATTGTAGAAGTTATGTGATTCGTTGACAAAAAATGAACCGTATTTTAGCCAGCGTCTTCACGGACACCCCAGATTCAATCCGCCAGCTGGCGGATTGAATCATCCCCTCTAAAAGAAGGGAATTGCTTTAGATACACTTTAGTGCTTTTTTTACAATGCGCTAAAGTTCCCCTCTTTTAGAGGGGCTAATGAAGCACGGGGCATACCGAGCTTCATTCTCCAAAGGAGTCCTATGGACGGGGTGTTTGTGAGGAACCGATGCTAACTGCTAGTGTAGAGTCAATATTAAGAGGTCGTAAAACTGTGAGGTTTTAAACTAAATGGCTTACAAAAAGCTGCAATAGCCTATAAACCCGGCAACCTGAGTTTCCACAAAGTGGTGTCCTCGGTAGCTTCTAACTTAGGCTAAAAATAACGCCACCTCTCAAGTCAGACAAGGGGTTGCAACCCCTTGTCTGACTTGAGAACGCTTTCATTTCTCACTTTCAGCCAAGCATTGAGTTCATCGATCTGTTCCTCATTCCAATAGATTTGACACAGCTTTTCTACTTCAGATTGACAGGGCTACGACAATTCATGACTGACGCTACACTAGATATTTATAATCAACAAAGACTAAGCTCCTTTATCTGCGGACGATCCCGTCCATAGGATTCCTTTGGAGAAACAAGCCTGCCTGCACGAAGCCGCTACGGCATAGGCAGGTTCAGGATGACCCTATGCCTTTAACTGGAATTAAAACTGTCAGCGAATCACTAACATCTACAGGGATATCTTTTAAGCGGCTTCGTCTCGAAGAATTTCAAGAGGTGGACGTTTGTGAATTCCTCTGGTATTTAGCAATCCTATAGTAAGCACTAGCGCAACCAAGATTATTACTTCGATACCAAGAATGGTAAAATTAGGAATAAACTCTATGTCGAAGTAGAAATAGCCTAACAGAGCGCTTGCTCCTACAGAAAGAATTAATCCTGTTAAAGCAGCCATGATCCCAAGTAAAACGTATTCAATAACTTGAATTTTAATTACTTGCCTTTGTTTGGCGCCAAGCGTTCGTAGCAATACCGCTTCTCTGATACGCTGAAATCTACTTGTAGCAGCGGAACCAGCCAGTACTATTAATCCGGTTATAATACTAAACAAGCCTATGAATTGAATTACAAACGTTATTTTATCAATAAACTCTCTAACGGTTTCTAAAACTTGTCCGATATCTATGGCAGATACATTGGGATAAGCACGAACTATTTTTTGTTGAAGGTCTAATGAAGCCTCCCGACTGCTAGTATTTAAAGTGGTAGCAAAAAATTGAGGAGCAGGTTCTAAAACTCCTTTGGGGAAAACTACAAAGAAATTTGGTTGAGGAGTTTGCCATTCAACAATTCTTGTGCTTGCAATGTAGCTAGAGATTGGAATTCCCTGAACATCCCAAACTATAGTATCGCCTAATTGTGCATTTAAGTCTTCCATAAGATCAGTAGAAACCGAAATAGGAACCGGAACATCTAAGTTCTCAACGGCACCGATAAAACTTCCGGAATCTAATTTCTCGGTACTTACTAAAGAATCACGATACGTAGAACGGTATTCGCGAGTGAGTGTCCAGCGGCGAGCTTTGCGATTGGTATCAGCTAAAAACTCAGAAACGGTTTTACCATTCATTGACTGCAATCTCATCGTAACGATGGGAACATTCTGAAGTATTTCCATACCATTATCTTGAATGATCTTATTTACACCTTCATTTTGATCATACTGAATATCATATAAAGCAAGATTTGGAAGTTCCTGCTCGCTTTCAAAATTAATGGTTCCAAGTAGCATATCCTGAGTTAAGTACAGAGAACTAATTAGTGTAACTCCAAGACCGAAAGTGAGAAGGAGTGTAGAGGTTTGATTATTTGGCCGATATAGATTTGCAAGCCCTTGTCGAAATTCATACCCAAGACCTTTAGGATTAAATTTTCTAGCTCCTCTCATTATTAAAAATGCAATTCCGGCTAATAAAAGAAGGCTGGATATTAAACCTAGTGTAAAAAATAGCGCAGCAACAATATTATTGAGCATTAACCAAGCATAGCCAATTACTGATAAGCCGATCAACCCAAATAATAAAGTTCTTGTGACCAAGCTCAGTAACTTTGAAAGATTAATCTCAACGGAACGGAGTGTAAAAAGTGGTGATATTTTACGAACTGCAAGTAGCGGGAATAGTGCAAAAATCAAAGAAATAGATACACCGGTTATCACACCAATAAAAATTGAGCTCCATGAAATAGCCAATTCAATATTTACAGGAACAAAATCCTGAACTAGAACAGGAAGATATAATTGTATCAAAGTACCTATCGATGCACCAATTGATGATCCGATAAATCCCATTACAACGGCTTGAATCAAGTAAATGCTCATTGCCTGATTGGATGAAGCTCCCACACATCGTAATACAGCTACAGTACTTATTTTCTGACGGATATAAACAAAGATCGAGCTAGCAACGCCTATCCCGCCAAGCAAAAGAGCGATGAATCCAATCAAGTTTAAAAAGTTAGATAAATATAAAATTGCTTCCCCAACTTCTTCTTTTCGTTCAGCAACGTCATCGTAACTAAAGCGAACTGAATCGTTCATTGCATCAAGTCTGTTATCTACAATAAGCGGATCAACTCCCTCAGGATATTTGATATAGGAAATATATTCAAGCTGGCTTCCTCGTTGAAGCAATCCTGTTTCTTCAATTCCTTGTTTTGGAATAAATATTCGAGGTCCAAAAAAAGAAGCTGCAACAGGTTGGCCGGGCACTTCTTGTAAAGCTCCTGAGATTTGATAAGTGACTAAACCAATCTTTACTGAGTCGCCGGGTTCCAGTCCAAACTGAAGCAGAATAGGCTCATCAACTAAGGCACTCTTATGATCTTGAAAAGTACTTGAAGCTGAAGCCGGATTTGTTTTAAGTTCGCCATAATAGGGAAAATCACCCTCAAGAGCGGTTATTTGTGATAATCGAGTAGTTCCTGATTTTGGGAAATAGGCCATGGATGTGAAACTCAATGCATCGGAACGTTCTCCACCTAGTGAATCTAAATAAGCTTCAAGCTCGTCATGGAAGGGTTCGTTTTTTTCAACTTCAAGATCTGCACCTAAGAGTTCTTTCGACTGTTCATTAATACTATCGTTTAGGTTTTCACGAAAAGAACTGATAGCAACCTGAGCGGCAACACCAACGATGATGGCGGCTAAATAAAGAAATAATTTCTGACGACTTGAACGGGAATCGCGCCAAGCCATTTTAAAAATCCAGGCTAATTTATTCACGCGAAAGCCTTCCTTTCTTTTGTTACATCAGAATCAACTTCACCATTTTTGAGCTTAATGATGCGATCACACTTTTCGGCTAATCCTAAATCGTGAGTCACCAAAACAAGTGTAGTGCCTTCTTTGGTATTAAGGTCGAAAATCAGATTTTCTATATGTTCGCCAGTTTCTGTATCCAGATTTCCGGTTGGTTCATCAGCAAAAAGAATCTTAGGTTCATTAATAAAAGCCCGGGCTACAGCCACGCGCTGTTGTTCGCCTCCCGAAAGCTGAGTTGGGTAATGATGTGAACGTTCTCCTAATCCCACTTCGTTTAAAAGTTCCAGAGCTTTCTCTCTAACATCCCGACTTGCTTCACCTCTCAATTCTAAAGGAACCATTACATTTTCTAAGGCAGTAAGTGTAGGCACCAATTGAAACGTTTGAAAAACAAAGCCAACGTGTTTATTTCGTACTTCAGCTCTTTCGTCTTCGGTTAATGGATTTAAATTAATTCCATTTAATTCAACTTCACCGGAAGTGGGTTGGTCAAGTCCTGCAGCCAACCCTAAAAGTGTTGTTTTTCCACTGCCTGACGGTCCAACAATAGCGCATGAAATTCCTTCTTCAATTTGGAAGGTAACACGATCTACAACGGTTAGAAGTTTATCGCCACTTTTAAATTGTCGGGTAAGTTGATCAATTTTAAGAATATGATTCATATATAATATTTTGCGTTTTATTTGTAACTGTTATCACTGGCTGCTTCATTCCAAACTTTATGAAACTTTGGTAGATTTCTAAAAGGTGAGTTTGGAAAGTCTGATAGAGCATAAAGGTGGTTATATCAAAGACTAGTTATAATTAAAAGGGTTCTACCACGAATTTAATGGAAAAAAGATAATCTTGAGAAAAAATTAAATTTACTCTCATTCCGTGTTGGCCGGGATTAGGCAGTTTCAGTTCCATCAGTTGAGCTACATTCGCCTGATGGTACTTCTGTTTGACGACTTCGGCTCGTTCAATCGTTTTTATATTCACTTCAATCCGGGATAAGTTCCACATTTGCGAGCGGTAGCGAAGCAATCTCCTGATAACCAGCACGAAAAGGAGATCAAGAACATCGAACAGATGAACATTCAACATTCAACAAGGAATATTCAATTTTCTTACGGTTAAAACTGAAGACCTGATTCCATATCGAAATCTCTCAAATCATCAATCAAAGCTCTTGCTTGGCAGAGAGGATAAGGGTAAAGGAAACTTAAATACCTATAAATAGATTTTAATATATTATTGATTCATTAAATATTGAAAATATGAAAAATAATAATGAGGAGAGAAGAGTTGAAGCTTTACAAAGCTATAATATTTTAGACAGTAAAGAAGAGGAAGATTTTGATAATCTGGTGAAGTTAGCTGCGTCTATTTGCGAAACGGAGTTTGCACAGATTAATTTTATTGATTCAGAAAGGCAGTGGACAAAAGCCTGGTACGGTATTGATATTAAGGAAATTCCAAAAGAAGACAGCTTTTGCAATCATACTATTAAAAAAGAGAGAGATAGTATGGTTGTTTCCAATGCATTAAAGGATGATCGATTTAAAGAAAGAGAGTATGTGATAAATAATCCTAAGATTCGGTTTTATGCAGGAGTAAATATTAAATCAAACGATGGGTTTAATGTAGGCACAGTATGTGTGTTTGGAACGGAAGCCAAAGAAATTACCGAACAACAAAAAAATGCTTTAGAGATACTTGCCAAAGAAGTTGAAATGCGGTTAGAGTTGAGAAAAAGTCAACAAAATCTCGAAAAGCAAAATATCTATTTAAATAATTCAACTGATTTATTGATGCTCGTTGAGAGCTCAAACTTTAAGATACTTGAAGTAAACAAAGAGGTAGAAAAGTACTTTAATTATGAGGAGAAAGATCTTGTTGGTAGGACATTGCATAATTTACGATTTGATACATCAGATATTGATAAACTCTCATTGTGGATTAAATATAATAGTGAAGACACCTTTTCGGAAATAATAAAAATAAAGAGTAAACAAAGTGAATTATTTCTACAGGTAGATGCAACGTTAAAGAGTAATCTTATATTTATAACGGCAAGAGACATCACAGAGCAACAAATGAATCTTCTTGAATTAAAGAGGAATTTCAAATTTCAGGAAGCCATTTCTGAAGTGGCGTTAATTTTTGATTCTTTAGACAGCTTTGATTCTAAGATGAACCGGACGCTGGAAATTTTGGGAGAAGTTTGCACTGTGTGTAGAGCTTATGTGTTTAGGGATTTTGATGATGGCAAAAATTGTAAGAATGAATATGAGTGGTGCAAAAAAGGAGTTACACCTCAAATTGATAAACTTCAAAATCTTTCTTATGAGTTGGATATACCTGAATGGAAAGAAACTTTGTTACGAGAAGGAGAGATCGTTTGCAATGATATTCGTCTGTTGCCAATTCTAATACAAGAAATATTAGAACTACAGAATATTAAATCGATAATAGTATTACCTCTAATTATTGATTTGGAGTTTTGTGGATTTATCGGTTTTGACGATACGGAAAACAATAGAACATGGTCGGATGCTGAAGTTTATTTATTGAAAACCACATCGGTCATGATATCGAACGCTTATAAAGAAAAGTTTTTTGCCCATAAGCTAAAAAATAGCGAACAAAGATTGAAAAGGTTTATAAAACAAGCCCCGGTAGCAATAGCAATGCTTGATAAAGAGCTTTTTTTTATCGAAACAAGTGCAAAATGGATTTCAGATTTTAGTGAGAATAATTCGAATATTATTGGGTTACACTATTTAGACACCGCAAAAAATTATGAAAACACGGATATCTGGACAGAGATTTTTGACAGTGTACTCTCCGGAAATATATACACATCAGAAAATGAAAAGGTAAAGAAAGGCAATGAGGAGGATATCCGGCTTAGTTCTAAGATAACTCCATGGTATGATGGTAGTGGAGTAGTAGGAGGTATAATCATTTTTGTAAATGATGTAACAAAAGAATTTAAAGATCGAATTTTTATAGAAAAATCGTTGAAGGAAAAAGAAATTTTACTGAGTGAAGTACACCATAGAGTTAAAAATAACCTGGCTATTGTATCGGCTTTCTTGCAGCTCGAACAATTTTCAATTCAAAATGAAACTGCAAGTAATATTATTGATAAAAGCATCGGAAGGATAAAAGTAATGGCCACTATCCATGAGTTATTATACGCCAATGAAAATTTTTCTGATATAAATTTACAGCAAATGATTGATAACCTTTGCAAAATAATTGAGAACGATTTTCGTAAGCATGGTAAAATTAATTTTAAGCTCGATATCGAGCCGATGAATTTAAATATTAATACGGCAATTCCTTTGGCTTTAATGGTGAATGAGATCATTGGCTACTCTTTAAATGATATTTCTCAAAGTAAGGTTAAAAACTCGTTTAAGATTTCACTTCAACATAGAGGAAAGGATATTTTGTTATCTATCAGTGATAATCGTTTGCAGAATGAAGTAGCAAAACCATTTGAAGCAATAAACCCATTAGAAGATGAAGATTCATTTTCTATGACTATAGTGAAAGTATTGACGGAACAAATTAAAGGTAATTTGTCCTTCAAATATGATGAAGAAGCTCGCTGGGAAATTGCTTTTAAAGACAATGTAGCTAAAGGTTCCAGCTCTTCTTTAGCTGAGAAAGATATTGTAAAGAATTAGTCATCTGTATAAATAATAAGTTTATAGGTAAATATTGGGAGACAAAAAGCTTTGAGAACTATTGGTTGGTGCCGGACGTAGTATCGAAAATTCTTCGATAGAAGATGCTTTTCAACAAACGTACCTGAATAGAGTTGCTGCTGTAAAATTGGATCATGCTTTATCCGAACTTTGGTGGGTTCTAAGTTCATTAACTTTAAGCAGGAATGATTTTTCAAGTGGAACGGAAAGAAATCGTTTTGGAGTTCGTTTAGGAGTTACGAGAAACTTCTAAATCATAAATACGGTATCTTCAGGGATGAAATTTATTCTCACATCAGTATTCTTAATTGGAGCTCTTTTTTCAGTTAAAGCACAAGAAAAAAAGACTATTCTGTTTTTTGGTGATAGTATTGTAGCCGGATACGGAATAGAACCCCAGCAAGCGTTTCCCGCTCTTATTCAAGATAAGATAGACTCGCTGGGTTTGAATTATGAAGTGATTAATGGTGGTTTAAGTGGAGAAACCTCAGCTGGTGGGTTAAGACGAATCGATTGGGTTTTACAAAGGAATATTGACGTAATGATTCTTGAATTAGGTGGGAACGACGGTTTACGAGGAATAGATCTTTCATCCACAAAAGAGAATCTTCAGCAAATTATTGATAAAGCGTTGGTCAAAAATCCTGATATGGAAATCATCATAGCCGGAATGCAGGTTCCACCTAATTTAGGAACAGATTACGCCAAAGAGTTTCAGGAGATGTACCCGGAACTTGCAGAAAAGAATGATCTCAAATTAATTCCCCTTATTTTGGATAAAGTAGGAGGAAGAGACGAATACATGCAGCCTGATCAGATTCATCCGAATGTGAAAGGTCATAAAGTTGTTGCTGAAACGGTGTGGGATGTTTTATATCCAATATTGAAATAGTTAACCACTAAACCTGACAGTTATACCGATTAAAGACAAGCGTTTTTCAAACTATTTTGACTCTATATTTATTGATATTCAAACATATAAGGTCTTTTACGACCTCTGAATAGTGACTTTACCCTAGACTATAAAAGGCCGATGGATAGAATTTAATTTTTTAGTGGTTGGTTTAAGATTGAGTAGAATTCTAAGTTATATTCTAACTTCAAACCATAATGTATATTAAAGAACATTTAGCTTAGTATTATTTTAATAGGATGCAAAATGAAAAAAATATTTATACTCGTAGTATTAATATTATCAACGGTTGATTATGTCTCGGGCCAATTCTTTGATCGCCAACCTGAATTCACTCATCAGGATACATTGCGTGGAACTATCACAGCTGAACGAGCCTGGTGGGACGTGACTTACTACCATTTGGATATGAAAGTGAATTTGGAGGATAGTACTTTTTCAGGCACCAATACTATTCGCTACAAAGTAGATTCCACTACAACCAATGTGATGCAGATCGATCTTCAGAAACCAATGGAGATCACCAAAATCACGCAAGCAGGAAAAGAACTGCCTTTTGGACGAGATGGAAATGCCTTTTTTGCTGAGACTTCAACAAATCAAAAAGTAGGAGAGATTAATGAAGTTATAATTCATTTTTCAGGCAAGCCTAAAAAAGCAATCCGCGCTCCCTGGGATGGCGGTATTACATGGACCAGAGATAAAAATGGAAATCCGTTTGTGGCTTCAGCTAATCAAGGAATTGGAGCAAGTTTATGGTGGCCGAATAAGGATCATGCTTATGACGAGCCGGATAGCATGTTGATGAGTATCACCGTTCGTGATGATCTAATGAATGTTTCAAACGGGAGATTACAAAAAGAAGTTGATAATAACGATGGAACCAAAACCTGGTATTGGTTTGTAAGCAATCCGATCAATAATTATGGAGTAAATATAAATATTGGTGATTACACTCATTTTGGTCAGATTTATGATGGTGAGAAAGGGGAACTAGATATGGATTTTTATGTTCTCAGCTACAATCTCGAAAAAGCCATGAAGCAATTTGCGGATGCTCCCAGAACTATCGAAGCTTTTGAGCATTGGTTCGGCCCATATCCGTTTTATGAAGACAGTTATAAACTGGTAGAAGCTCCTTACTTGGGAATGGAGCATCAAAGCTCGGTGACTTACGGCAACGGTTATGAAAACGGATATCTGGGAAGAGATTTAAGTAATACGGGCTGGGGATTGAAATTCGATTTCATCATCGTTCATGAATCGGGTCACGAGTGGTTTGCCAATAATATCACTTATAAAGATGTAGCCGATATGTGGATTCACGAGAGCTTTACGAATTATGCAGAAAGCCTGTTTTTGGAATATCACTTTGGCAAAAAAGCGGGAAAAGAATATGTGTTAGGAACAAGATTGGCTATTCAGAACGATCGCCCGATTATTGGTATTTACAATGTGAACTATGAAGGTTCTTCCGATATGTATTCTAAAGGCGGAAATATGCTTCATACTATCCGACAAATTATCGGAGATGATGAATTGTGGAGAGAAATACTGCGTGGTTTGAATAAACAATTTTTTCATCAAACGGTAACTACAGAGCAAATCGAAAACTATATCATCGAGCAATCAGGAAAGGATTTAGGCTCCGTATTTGATCAATATCTTCGGGATTATAGAATGCCTGTTCTAGAATACTATTTCAAAGATAATAAGCTGGTTTTCCGTTGGAATAATGCAGTTTCAAACTTCAATATGTCCGTTAAAGTATTTGTGGATGGAAAAGAAATGATACTTAACCCCATTACAAGCTGGAAAGCAATGCCAAACTCAGGAAAAGAGCTGGAGGTTGATATAAATTATTATGTGGCATCGTTTAAAGTTCAGAAATAGACTTCGGTTTTTCAATTCAAAATTAATAATTCAAAATTCTTAATTTTGAATTATCTAATTCTTAATTCTTTTAAAATCATCGTACCTTTAGCCTTCTGTAGATTGATATAGAAACTCCCAAATTCAAACTCCCAAGCTAACTACATTCATGGCTAACGCTATCGTAAAAGAACCGGAAGTAACTCGTGAACTTGCCATCGAACACGGATTAAACGAAGAAGAATTTGAAATGATAAAAACCTGCTTAGGTCGGGTCCCGACTTTTACTGAGTTGGGGGTGTATTCCGTAATGTGGAGTGAACATTGTTCGTACAAAAACTCCATTATTGAACTAAAAAAGTTACCTCGTGAAGGCGAGCATATGTTAGTAGCTGCCGGAGAAGAAAACGCCGGATTGGTTGAGATCGGAGATGGTTTGGGATGTGCATTCAAGATCGAAAGTCACAATCATCCGTCTGCTATTGAGCCTTATCAGGGAGCAGCGACCGGAGTGGGAGGGATTCACCGTGATATTTTTACGATGGGCGCTCGTCCTGTTGCAAGTTTGAATTCTCTACGATTCGGAAGTTTAGAAAACCCAAGAGTTCGATATTTGCTAGATGGCGTGGTTCGCGGAATCGGGGATTATGGAAATTCATTTGGTATCCCGGTCATTGGTGGCGAAGTATATTTTGATGAAAGCTATGAAGGAAATCCGCTAGTAAATGCAATGAGCATCGGTTTGGTGGAAGCAGGAAAAACTGTTTCAGCAATTTCTGAAGGAATTGGAAATCCCGTAATCATTGTGGGAGCAAGTACAGGTCGTGATGGAATTCACGGCGCAACGTTTGCATCCGAAGAAATCAGCGAAGCAAGTGAAGCTAAACGACCTAGTGTACAAGTTGGAGATCCATTTACAGAAAAACTATTACTGGAAGCCAGCCTCGAAGTACTTAAAACCGGCGCTGTAGTTGGAATGCAAGATATGGGAGCCGCAGGAATCGCTTGTTCCACCTCCGAAATGACAGCCAAAGGTGGGCAGGGAATGCTGATCGATCTGGATAAAGTACCGGCTCGGGAAGATGGAATGACGGCTTACGAACTGCTGCTTTCAGAAAGTCAGGAGCGGATGTTGATCGTTGCAGAAAAAGGACGTGAGCAGGAAGTGATTGATGTGTACGAGAAATGGGATTTGCACGGCGTGGTAATCGGCGAAGTTGTGGATACCGACAAAGTCACTTACATGAAAGATGGCGTAGTAAAAGGAGATATGTTTGCAGAACATTTGGTGCTTGGCGGCGGCGCTCCTCAGTATATTCGTGAGGCAAAAAAGCCGGTTTATCTGGATGAAGTTCAAAATTTTGATATTGAAAGTCTTGATCATCCTACCGATCACGAAGAAACGATAAAAACTTTGTTGGGATCTGTAAATATTGCTTCAAAGCGATGGGTGCACGAACAATATGATACAACGGTAAGAACAAACACGGTAACCGCTCCCGGAGCCTCAGATGCGGGCGTTATCCGTGTGAAAGGAACTAATCGAGGGTTAGTTGCCAAAACAGATTGCAACGGCAGATACGTGTATTTAAACCCTCGGCGCGGCGGACAAATTGCTGTGGTTGAATCAGCACGTAACGTTGTTTGTTCAGGAGGAAAACCTTTAGCTATTACCAATTGCCTGAACTTCGGAAATCCATACAAGCCTGAGGTTTATTGGACATTCAAGGAAGCACTTGGTGGAATGGGAGATGCGTGCAAAGCTCTCAACACTCCGGTTACAGGCGGGAATGTGAGTTTTTATAATGAAAATCCGAACAGTGCTATTTTTCCATCTCCAATTATCGGAATGCTTGGGTTGATCGAAGACGTTGAAAAACATACGACTACTCCGGGCTTTAAAGATGACGGAGATATAGTTTTATATATAGGTGCTACAAGAAAAGGCTTAGGTGGAACTGAGTATTTAAAGAAAATTCATGGGTTAACCACAGGTGATGCACCCGAATTAGACATTCCGTTTGAAGTGAAGTTACAGGAAAGTTTGCTCGAAGCAATCAAAGCAGGATTCATTACTGCAGCTCATGACATTTCTGACGGAGGTCTGGCTATTACACTTGCTGAAATGGCTATTTATTCCGGCAAAGGAGTAAATATTACCATTAAAAATTTTGTCGGTTCTGAACGGGAAGTTTTATTCAGCGAAGCACAATCCGGAATTGTTATTACCGTAAAAGCAGAAAACTTACCAACCGCACTAGCTCATTTTGATGAAAATAAAGTACCAACGAATGTATTGGGTACGGTATCCGGAAATTCAAAGCTCAAGATCGAAGAAATCGGCGAATTGGATATAAAAGAAATGGCTGAAATCTACGAGGGTGTTCTTCCCGGAATTATGAATAACTAGATTTAAGATTTCAGTCACGAGACATAGAAATCTGTATCCACATTAATTTTTGAGTATCCCCTCCACGGGAGTGGGTTAAGGGGTGGGGGTTCTCTATTATTGATACTCCCTTTAGTAAGCTTTCCAGTCCGGATACGTTTTTCAAGCTTTCTTAGTCCCTTTTCACGATTGTATTTATCCTTTTTGGCTCGTTTATCAGAATAAGTGATATTCAGTTTTAAATTCCCTTTCTTAAATGGTACTCTCACCATTATTAAGGTTTAAAGAGAGTTTTTTTTCTTTATTGGATTGCGGTTCATTTTTAATTCTCGCTCCCAATATAAACTCATAATTCGTCTCTTGAAGTTCCAGTACATTATGATTTGAGAGCAATCTAGAGTCGGCTACAACAACAAGTTGTGAAAGATTGTATTTCTCTCTGAATGCATCAATAAGTGGAAGCATTGTATGGCCTTCGTACTTGTTTCCTTCAAAAATATCATAAGCCAACGGATAACCGTTTTTACCGACTAATAAATCTACTACGATTTGCGGATTTTGATGTTTTCCTTCCTTTAAAAGTCCTGTCCGGCGCAGTTCATCTTCATTATCTATCTCAAAATAAATGGTGGTTACATCATAGAAAACTACGCTTATATCATTATTCAATACTGCCAGAGTGTGTTGGTAGCTTATTTGTTGAACCTGATCCTTCTCAGTATCATAAAGCTTGTCCATATAACAGTAAATGTCATCTCCCGAGTAACTCTTCTGTCCACAGCGATATAAATATTCGGTGGTTTTAAGTTTACTCTTGGTATATACTAATCGATATAAAACTAAATCTTTAAAAAGTTTATCCTCAATCTGATTAAAACCGATCTCATCGAATATTTTGCCTAAAACTAAAAATATTAAATTAAGTTCTTGAATTCAGGTTTCTCATTGGAAACGTTGGAGAAGAAGAGCGGAGCGAATCCTTCTCCAATAATGACATAACAGGCACACTATTTATATTATCTCCACCTACTAAACCTAAAGTCATTAATTCTCGCTAGTGTTGCTACCATAAAGAAAATATGGCAATAATTTAATTACCAGCTTTGTATATAATTTGGCTTAAGTTATTTGTTATTCTGCCACAGGCACGCCTTTGGCGGTTAATGGGTAAGAGGAGTTAAATTCCTCCCCTTTTGGTTCTGATCTAAATAACGACTATACCAATTAACCATTAACGACACTAGAAAATGGAAATTTTTTCCAGCCGGTAGATATTGCACAGTTTAGAAACTCAGAAACTGCGCAACATTCCTCTGATCTCACACGAGTGTTTAATCTGTCTCCCTTAGAAGGGAGAATTTATCAGAAAGCGTTAACAAGTCACCTATCATCTAAAAAAAAACCAAATCTATTAAAGGAAATCAGCGTAAATCAGAACATCAAAAAATCAACGATCACAATCCAACCAAATAGTTTAACCAAATGGTTGACTTATTATAATTTTTACTTTAACCTGGTTGGAACCAAAAAAATGAAAGATGTCAGTAGAAAGAGAAACTGAAGAAAAGATATTTGAAGCCGCTCGAAAAGTTTTTCAAGCACGAGGTTTTGAAGGAGCAAGAATGCAGGAAATTGCCGATGAGGCGAAGATCAATAAATCGATGCTGCATTATTATTACCGCAATAAAGACAATCTATTTTTTGAAGTTTTTCAGGCGGGTGTAAAGAAGATTTTTCCTCAAGTATTCGCCATACTTAATAAGGAAGCATCGTTGAAAGCGAAAATCTCTGAGGTCGTCAATTTTTATCACGATGCTTTTCAGGAAAATTCGCAGTTGCCGTCTTTTGTGATTTTTGAGATGAACCAAAACCCGGAACGTTTTAAAGCTTTTATACAAGCACAGGGTTTGACAATTCCACAGGCATTTATTGATCAGGTGTATACTGAAATAGAAGAACAGCAAATCATTCCGATAAAGCCACATCAACTTTTAATGAACATAATAAGCCTGTGTATGATGCCAATGGTTGCCAGAAATATGGTACAGAGTTTATTTAAGATGGATGATTTTAAGTATGCGCAATTTCTGGACGAACGAAGAGAACTGATCCCAAATTTTATTTACAATGGAATTTTATACAGAGAGGAGGATAAATGAAGAACATAGTATGCATTGTACTCGTCAACCTACTAATCGTAGGCATATCCATAGCGCAACAAAAAAATGAGATAACTTTACAGTATTTTTATGATAGAATTGAAACTGATTATCCAACGTCAAAGAAAATTGAATTACAAGAAAAGATCACTGCATTAAACACGGAGATCAAGCAGTCAGGTTTGTATCCTGAAGTGCTGATATCGGGTAGTGCATCTTATCAGTCAGAAGTTACGGATGTTTCTTTTGGTGGGCCAACAGCTCCTTCATTCAGTAAAGATCATTACAACGTTTCGATAGATCTTAGCCAGCCCATTTTTGATGGTGGAAGAACAAAAGGATTGAAAGAACTTGAAGAGAAAAACGGCGAGGTTCAGCAGGCGGGAGTAAAAGTTGAGTTATGGAATATTCGTAATCAAATTGATCAGGTGTATTTCGGAATTCTTCTAACAAATAAGCAACGTGAGACCGTAGAATTATTAATCAAAGACTTGAATGAGCAATTGAGTTTGATCTCCTCTAAAGTAAAGAACGGGATATTATTACCAAGTAATGAGCTGATTCTTAAAGCTGAGCTATTAAAAACCAGACAGCAATTGGCTCAGGTTAATTCGAATATAGCTTCAGGCTATGAGGTGCTCGGAGAAATTATTGGAGAGCCTGTTTCATCGGATACAGAACTTATTATTCCATCACAAAGCAATTTTGAAACACTGATGAAGGCCGAAGCTGGCAGACCTGAATTAGAGGTTTTTGCTCGTAAACATAAAGCGCTGGATGCTCAGATTGGCATCACGGATTCAGAAAAATTACCAACCGTGTCCGCGTTTGCCAAAACTTCCTATGGTCGTCCCGGTTTTGATGCATTTGATGATGACCTTCATTTTTATTGGATTGTTGGCTTGAGGGCTCAGTGGAGTTTTAGAAACTGGCGGAATTCAGAAAAGAAAACGGCTGTAATTCAAATCCAAAAAGATCAGAATGAAGCCGATGAAGATGCTTTTGAACGCCAACTTCTGAGCTCATTACATAATGTTGAGCAAAATATTTCAGCCATTAAAGAGCAGATAGCCTTGGATGAAGAATTGGTAGAACTCAGAAAAGAAGTCGTGAAAGAAAAATCAAGTCAGCTTAGGCAAGGCGTGATTACTTCTACAGAATATGTAACAGAATTAAACGCATTAAGCCGTGCCCAACTCAATGTTGAAATTCACAAAGTTCAATTGGTTCAGGCTAAAAATGAATATTTAACAAAAAGAGGTATCTCATGGAAATAAAAGTAACGCTCATTCTTGGGTTGGCCGTATTGTTAACCGGATGTTCACAAGAAGACACTTCGGATGCTTATGGACAATTTGAGGCTGATGAAATAATCATTTACTCCGAAACTACAGGGAAATTACTCGAATTTAACATCACAGAAGGGGAGCAAATATCAGAGAATGTAAGAGTTGCTGTAGTTGATACCACAACATTAGTTCTAAGAAAGAAAGAACTATTAGCTTCCATAAAATCAGTACGGAATAAGCTTTCTACATTAAAAGCACAGGCGGATGTTTATAAGTCACAGCTGGAAACAGCTCAAAATGATATGCAACGACTTAAAGCACTTCAAAGTGAACAAGCCGCCACACAAAAGCAGATTGATGACGCCGTTGGAGCTATAAATACCATTCGAAAACAAATTACCGCTGTTGAAGTTCAACGACAATCTGTTTATTCAGAAATTGAAACCATAGAAACTAAAATTGCGCAGATCAATGACCAGATCAACAGGTCAATAATTATTAATCCGATTAATGGGCGAGTACTTACAAAATTTGCGGAACAGTTTGAGCTTACATCCGCAGGTAAACCTTTGTATGAAATTGCGAATACAAATCAGCTAACACTCAGAATATTTGTATCGGGCTCTCAATTACCGAAAGTAATACTGGGAGAAGAAGTAGAAGTTTTATTTGATGCCGATGCTAATTCAAATCAACGTACAACCGGTAAAGTAACTTGGATTTCTTCAAAAGCAGAATTCACCCCTAAAATGATACAAACCAAAGAAGAAAGAGTTACTCAGGTATATGCGGTTAAAATATTAGTAAACAATGCACAGGGATTGCTAAAAATTGGTATGCCGGGAGAAGTGAATTTCAACTAATGGATTCCGTTCAATTACATAACGTTTCCAAAACAATCGGCAGTACTGTAGCTGTTAATGAGTCGAGTTTTTCCGTAAAAGAAGGAGAGTTATTTGGATTTGTTGGCCCTGACGGTGCCGGCAAAACTACGCTATTTAGAATTTTAACCACCTTGCTAATTCCTGATTCTGGTAGCGCTACAGTGTTGGGTTTAGATGTTGAAAAAGACTATAAGCAAATTCGTCCAATGTTGGGTTATATGCCGGGAAAATTTTCATTGTATCAAGATCTGTCGGTACAAGAAAATATGGAGTTCTTCGCCTCTGTGTTTAATACAACCATTCGTGAAAATTACGAATTAGTTGAACCGATCTACCAGCAATTGGAAAAGTTTAAAGATCGTTTTGCCGGAAATTTATCCGGAGGGATGAAACAGAAATTAGCTCTTTGTTGTGCGCTGATTCATAAACCAAAACTGCTTTTACTTGATGAACCGACTACCGGTGTAGATGCTGTTTCACGCAAAGAATTTTGGGAAATGCTAGCGATGCTAAAGAAGGAAGGCATTACGATTATTGTTTCTACTCCCTATATGGATGAAGCGGAACAATGTGACCGGGTTGCGTTGATTGACAAGGGTAAGATTTTGAAAATTGATACACCGGAAAGTATAGCACAATCATTCTCTAAATCACTTTTTGGAATAAAACACGAGCAAAAGTTTAAGTTGATACAAACCTTGCGTGCTTTCCGATATGCTGAATCAGTACATCCGTTTGGAGAATCTATTCACTATACAGATCAGAGAAAAGAGTTCAAAATAGAAGAACTTCAATCTTATTTGGGTGCTGAAGGATTGGAAGGATCGAGAATCGAACAAATAACTCCGAACATAGAAGATGTATTTATGGAGTTAATGCAAAAGGAAGAAGTCGATGCCTGAATTAGCTATCAAGACCGAAAATCTGTCAAAAACCTTTGGGAGCTTCACTGCTGTCGATCAGATCACGATGGAAGTTAAAAAAGGAGAAATTTTTGGATTTTTGGGCGCTAATGGTGCGGGCAAAACCACGGCAATGAAAATACTCACAGGATTGCTAACACCAACTTCAGGGAAGGCACTTGTTTCAGGTTTGGATGTGTATTCACAATCTGAATTGATAAAGAAAAACATTGGCTATATGAGCCAGAAATTTTCTTTGTATGATGATCTGACACCGGTTGAAAATATTCGATTTTATGGTGGAGTATATGGATTAGACAATGAAAAGCTAAGAGATAAAAAAGAAGAGCTCATAAAAACAGTTGGGCTTGAAAGTTTTAGAAAGAAATTGGTTGGCTCACTACCGTTGGGATGGAAGCAGAAGTTGGCATTTGCGATTTCAGTAATTCATGATCCAAGCATCGTTTTTCTGGATGAGCCCACGGGAGGTGTGGATCCGGTTACAAGACGACAATTCTGGGAACGCATATATCAGGTTGCTGAAAAAGGAATTACGGTATTTGTGACCACGCATTATATGGATGAAGCTGAATATTGCGATACCGTTTCCATTATGGTAGATGGGAAAATTGAAGCCATGGACACACCTGATAGTCTAAAACATACCTTTGAAACCGATTCAATAGAAGATGTTTTTATTCGATTAGCACGAGCTGCAAAAAGGGAAGATAAATGAATTCATTTAGAAGCTTTGTCGTAAAAGAATTCAAGCAGATCTTTCGGGACACCAGAACCTTAGTGGTTTTATTTGGGATGCCCATATTGATGCTGATTATATTTGGATTTGCGATCCGTAATGAAGTAAATAACGCAAAAATAGGGATTCTGGATTTTGCTAAAGATGAAGTTTCCAGAGAGATCATCCAAAAAATTGGAGCTTCTAACGCTTTCGATATTAGCGCTTATTTGACTTCGTATGATGAAGTAGAGGATATTTTTAAAAAAGGGGAGGTCAAAGAAATTGTTGTTTTTGAGCCGGATTTTGCCAAGAATTTAATTCGAAATAAACAATCCTCTGTTCAGATAATTACGGACGCTACAGATCCAAACTTGGCCAACATTGTTCAGTCTTATACCAGCGCAATTATTGTCGATTATGTACAAGAAATGAACGGGAATGGCACCGTTCAGACAGGAGGGATAACGACATCGGTAAAAATGATGTATAACCCGGAGTTAGAAAGCGTGAATTTATTTGTGCCGGGATTAATAGCTGTGATCCTAATGCTTATTTCAGCACTTATGACTTCTATTTCTATAACCCGTGAAAAAGAAATGGGAAATATGGAAGTTCTTCTGGTTTCTCCGTTAAAACCATATCATATCATCATTGGTAAAGTATTACCGTATTTGGTTCTTTCGATTGTAAATGTGATTACCATTTTACTATTGGCAAAATTTATATTTCAGGTGCCTTTCAGAGGCGGATATATATTCTTCTTTGTTGAGGCTATACTTTTTATAGTCACAGCACTTTCCCTAGGTGTATTCATATCTTCAATTACAGATAACCAGCAAACGGCCATGATGATATCGTTGGCAGGATTACTCTTACCAACCGTACTTCTATCCGGTTTTATATTTCCGGTACAGAGTATGCCGATTTTACTTCAATTAGTGAGCCATGCTATCCCTGCAAAATGGTTTTTAATTATTGTTCGTGGAATTATGTTGAAAGGATCAGGCATTGTTTTTCTTTGGAAGGAAACGCTGATTCTGGTTGGAATCACATTATTCTTCATTGGGTTGAGCCTTAAAAAATTCAAAGTGAGACTGCAATGAGAACCATTAAGTTTTTACTTGAAAAAGAATTTCTGCAGGTATTTCGGAATAAATCCATGTTGCCGATTATTTTTGTGATGCCCATCATACAATTGATTATTCTTTCTTATGCAGCTACTTATGAACTTAAAGAAGTGAAATTTGCAGTAGTTGACATGGATCAGTCAATTACTTCCCGTGAACTTATAACCCACATTCAGGCAACAGGATATTTTACTTTAGAGAATGAGTTCACAAGCCAAGAACAAGCTCAAATAAGTATGGATCGCAGTGATATTAAACTGATTGTGAGAATTCCTCACAATTTTCAGAAAAGCATAAAAGAAGCAAAGAATGTTCAAATTCAGCTTGTTATAGATGCTGTTGATGGAAGTTCTGCCAATCTGATTCAGTCTTATGTGAACTCCATCATCCGCGATTTTAGTAACAGGCAAGCCAGAGCAGAAACCATTTCTGTGGCATCCGTAACGCCGACTGAACAAATATCAATTTCTCCTATAAACTGGTACAACCCGAATCTAGATTATGTTACTTATATGGTTCCCGGAATATTAGTGGTGCTGGTATCCATGATCGGATTGTTTTTATCGGGGATGAATATAGTTCGCGAAAAAGAGATTGGAACTATAGAACAACTGAATGTAACGCCAATCACAAAATTTGAGTTTATGGTGGGGAAATTAGTCCCGTTTTGGGTAATTGGTATGTTCGATCTGTTATTGGGATTAGCACTTGCTCGATTTGGATTTCAAATTCCATTTCTAGGCAGTTTAACCACCATCCTAATTATTGCTGGAATTTATTTAGTACTGATTCAAGCATTGGGGTTACTTATTTCTACCATCACAGATACACAACAACAAGCGATGTTTATAGCGTGGTTTATCATGGTCGTGTTTATTTTGATGGGAGGATTATTCACACCGATAGAAAGTATGCCGCTTTGGGCTCAAAAAGTTACTCTGGGAAATCCGGTAGCCTATTTCATAAAAATAATGAGAATGGTGCTTTTAAAAGGAGCCGGATGGAAAGAGGTTTACACGATGGTTGTAATCCTTGCAGGAATCGGAATAGCTTTACTAGGTATTTCTGTAAACAGGTATAAGAAGACTTTGAATTAGTTTAACAAATGGGGCTGGTTTATGTGATTTAGTATTTTGGGTTCTACGGGAAACCTTGTGGGTAGAGGTCTAATTTTCCAAAATAGAACAGAA
>CAXBHO010000047.1:0-26028 GCA_963975485.1 uncultured Balneola sp.
ACTATTCAACCTAAATTGTAGCAACTACAACGCCGTTTTGCGGAAGTTGAGCTAAGGAATGCCTTTGGCACAGGCATACGCCCGCCTTCGCCGAAACATGGTATCTATAGAAAATGTTGTTAGACAGGCTTCGTGCAGGCAGGCCCGCCTTCCAAAGCCATGCCTGCAAGCAGAAGTGCTTTTCGGCACGCAAGCTTGTACGGCGGACAGTCCATGGAATGACTCTATGTGGATTTGAAATACAGTTTTTATGTCGAACTGAGCTTAATAGTTGATCATTAATGAAATGATATGCGTTGCTTTTCTTCCTCTTTTTTGAAGATCGTTTATTGCTTCTTCATTTAAAACTTCAAGCTGATAGCCTAATTTTTCAGCCATACTAACCATAATGGGATCTAGCTTACCATCTTCAGAATTTAATCTTACATAGGATGATCCGGTTCTTAAATCAATTTTCTTAATTGCGCGGCTTAATAGTTCAGAAGACTTTGCGATCTCTTCTAATGAATAACTCATGTTCGATTCTATTCGGGATTGTGAAAAGCTTTTTTTAGTTACACTAACAGTAGATATAGAATCTTTTTGTTTGTCAAACTGTAACCACTCAATCTTGTAATTAAGCTTTTTTACGAAGTACTTTATATGGTTTGGGTGTTTACCTTTTATTGAGAATTGTATAGTGTTATTAAGAAGATTTGACATTTTAGACATATCTACGTCAAACCAGATACTTTCTTTTTCTATTAAAAAAGATTTTAGCTCTGATTTGTTCGATATAGAATTATCTAGTTTGTATCCTTCTTCTCTGGTTGAGTTAATTTCCAGATCGCTAAAACTCAAAAATAAATAGATTTCATCATCTGATGGAGTAATAAATTCGTTTGTAGAATTTATTACATCAACCTTTATATCCTCAATTTTAATAACGATCCGAACTTTTCCATCATCAATGGAAAGTTCATACGCTTTATTGCTTTCGCCCATTTGCCTTTTATTGTTTAAAACCGTTTCAATGAAAGTAATTTAATTATTTAAACTCTAACTATAGAATATCCTTATTTAATGGATTATAATATTTAGTCTTGTCTAAAAATTTATTAAGTTCTGGAAAATAAAACTACTCTTATGATTCCTGATATTTTCTACGAACTCAACCCTATTATGCAAGCCTTACTTGCTGGCTTATTCACTTGGGCACTTACAGCATTAGGGGCTTCCTTAGTATTCCTCACAAAAAAGATAAATTATCCCCTTTTGGACAGCATGATGGGATTTGCCGCAGGTGTAATGATCGCCGCCAGTGTCTGGTCTCTTATAATACCATCCATTGAAATGGCTGAAGCTCAGGGCGCTATTCCATGGTTACCGGCAGTTATAGGATTTTTGGGCGGAGGGATATTTCTTAGAGTATGTGACCAATATCTTCCTCATTTGCACCTCGGATTAGATAAATCAGAAGCTGAAGGTGTACCTACCAGCTGGAGGCGCTCTACACTTTTAGTTCTGGCTATTACTCTGCATAACATTCCGGAAGGCTTGGCAGTAGGAGTTCTTTTCGGAGCGGCGGCCGCCGGAGTTGATATTACAGGCACAGCAACAGTAGCAGCTGCAATTGCATTAGCAATTGGGATTGGAATTCAGAATTTCCCTGAAGGAATGGCTGTTTCAATGCCTCTACGGAGAGAAGGCGTTAGCGTAAATAAAAGCTTTTGGTATGGTCAACTTTCAGGAATAGTTGAACCTGTTTCTGCAGTGATCGGTGCAGCAGCAGTAATTTTTATAGCTCCAATTTTACCTTATGCGCTGGCATTTGCAGCCGGAGCAATGATTTATGTGGTTGTTGAAGAGCTTATTCCTGAAAGCCAGCATCATGGAAATACAGACATAGCTACACTTGGTACTATGGTTGGCTTTTGTGTGATGATGGTGCTTGATGTTTCTCTAGGCTAAATTGAATTGAGAATTTAAAATATAGAATTAGGAATTTGTATTTTCATCACTACGGCAGAATCTGAGCAAATTTCAGTGAACTGTTTAGTTTGTTTTACTTCAATGGGAGCTTTATTTTTTGCTAGTTTTTTAAACCCACAACTAGCAAAAAAACTTTCTGCATCTGTACACAACAAGTAAATTGTGGAATACCTTTTTTTCTTTGCCTGTCCGATTATTTCATCAGTGAGTTTTCTCCCAACTCCCATTTTTGGTATTCTGGTTGAACAGCCAACGATCTAAGTAAACCTAACTCTCCTATTCTTTCAAGGCCAACGCAACCGACAAGGTCGTTATCAATAAACGCTACTAAAAATATTGACTGTCTCGGGCTTATATCAGAAGTAGGAAGCTCAGAATCCTTAAGTAATTGAGTGATTTCTGAAGAATCTACTTCTCTTATTTTAAGATTTTGATTCACCTGTAACATACTCTTTTTCTCCGCTTATCAACCATTCCTGTATTTTCCGCACATCATCACTTCTAAGATCATTGATAGTGAATCCTATTCCCTTAGCGCCTGATGCAGCCGTAACAGAAAGTGATGAGAGATTCTTTCTTGCCTGAAATGGATTAGTAGTTTCCTCAATAACTTGTATTCGTTTTCTTCTTACAAATGCGGTTTTTCGGTTTAGGTTTCTAAACTGTAGTGCAATCATATTTGAATCGAAATACAACCCTGCATCTTTATACCTAAACCAGCCAAGTATTGTTGCCGGAATCAATAAAAAAAGCAACAACCAACCCATTTCCCAAAAATACCAAGAAAATGGGATTGCCAGCATAAGCAGATAATTTGGACGGCGCAAATATCTAAAGAAAGATCTTTTTGGTGGTGATATATCAAGTTCCGGGATATGAAAATCAGATAAAAATCTGTCAAAGAAATCGCTCATTTTTCTTCTGGATATAAATGGAACAAGTACAATTGAACGCTCTTTTACTTTTTGTTCAAAACCGGCACTTTCAACGTATAACATTCCACAACCAAGTGGCTGTCTAAGAATCCCCTCTACAAAACGAATGGCTTGTATTCTGTCGAATGGAATAGTTATGTGCTTTCGCTCAATGAGACCGGATCGGATCAACAACTCTTTGTCTGTTCTTTTTACGCTAAAGTCAGAATAACTGAAGATTACGCCTAAAAAAGACAGTGTCCATGAAACTATAAGGATTACAAAAACAACTGTTATTATTAATGTTACATTATTTAAACCCGGTAATGTATCTTTCAGATAGTCGATAGTTTCATCTGTTATAACAGCATCAAGTTGCCCTGATACTGCTCCTAAAATGGATGCGATCAATCCAAAATTTCCGGAAGTGAACGCTGCTAGAACAAGCTCTTTAGTTGATATCTTCCACTCATCTAAAAATTCCTCTTCTTGAACGTAAACCTCTTCCCCATTTATGGACTCTTGGCCGGTTTTGTATTTTGTTCGAAGCTCTCTTTTCAGCACTTCAGCTTCCTCAAAAGTAATAGCACTAATGGTCGCACTTTCAGTCCCTCCACCTGCAGTTTTAACTTCTATTTTTACCAATCCAAAGATTCGCTGAACCAAGCCCTCTGTAACATCAATTACTTGAATACGCTCTTTAGACATGTAAATATTCTTCCGTACAAAAATCCCTTTCTTGATTTGAAGCTCGCCATCAGCTACTCTAAATCGAAAGCGATACCAGCCTGCGATCCCGGAAAAAAAAGTGAGGGCGAGCGTTCCCAGTAAAACGTAGATAAAATAGTCTCCACCAGCCTGCCGGGTTCCAATAAAAATTATTATTAGAAAAGTGATGAAATTTTGTTTGATACTAGAAAAAAGTTGATCGACCGCCGCCGCCCAATGCTGCCTTCTAAATTCAGACATCTTCTTTAACCTGACGAACTAATTGAGAGATTTTATTACGTACGTCTGCCGCTGTTTCATCATCAAGCGCCGGAATTTCATGGGTTGTAGCCGCCGTAGAAATTTTTACTGATGATAGCCCGTACTTGCGATAAATTGGCCCTTGGTTCGTATCTACGTGTTGCACTCTGTTGATCGGAACAACCGTTCTTGTTTTGAATAAAAAACCTCTTAGTAAATCAATGGCATCTTCGCTGACTTCATATCTCCACCTTTGCCAACGTAATTTGGGAATGGCTAACCCCACAAATAAATAAATAACTAAAGAAGAGATAACTGCTAAAATTAAAACTAATGGATCAAATTTATTAGCGCTTACAGATATTGCAACATACCCTCCCACCGGTATAAAAAATGGTACTCCAAAAATCAGAGAAGTTAATCTCCAAGCTTTAATTGCTTTCTCATTAATTCTGGTTTCAGGGATTTCATTCATCATAATTTAAATTGGATTAACCTCTAACGTTGGTGCTTCTTTTTCCTTTACCGTAAACATAAGAAGTAATCCTATGAGCAACATAACTAAAATTGCTGTCATTCCAAGGCGTTGGCTTCCAAATTTTACCGTTAAAAAACCTACTAAAAAAGGGCCTATAAAAGAAGTTACTTTCCCTGATAACGCAAGAAGTCCAAACATCTGATTGGTAAGTTCCGGTGGAGATAAACGAGCCATAAAAGAGCGTGAAGCCGCTTGTATGGGACCCACAAAAATACCCAATATTAGTCCCCAGATTATAAACCATGTAATGCTCTCAACAACAATTAAGGCAACGAGTGGAATCAATAATCCCAAAATCGAAGCATTGATCGTAAATTTACTTCCCGATATATCATCCAACCAAGCAAAACCAAAAGCGCCTAAACCTGCAGTTACATTTAACCCAATGCCAAACAATAGAATTTGTTCTTCATCCATGTCAAAAGTTCCTGCTGCATATACGCCCCCCATAGCAAAAATGGTGACAATCGCATCATTGTAAAACATTCTTGCGAATAAGAATTTTACGATATTTTTGAATTTTCTTACTTCTTTTATTGAAACCCTTATCTGAACAAAACCATGTTTAATAGAGTCACTAATTTTTTTATTAGTTGAAGGATTATCCGGCGATTGAAAGAATAGAGGTAAACTAAAAAGAGCGTACCAAATTGCTGTTAGAATAAATGTTGCTCTTACCGGTTCGGAAGTGCTTGGATCCAGCCCTAACCATAATCCATCCGTTTGTATGAAAGCAAAAAGTGCCACCAGTAAACAAGCCAAACCTCCTGCGTAACCCATTCCCCAACCCCAACCACTCCATCTACCTAATTTTTCAGGAGAGACCAAGTCAGGAAGCATTGCGCTGTAAAAAATAAAAGCAAATTCAGCGCCAATAGTAGCTAAGAATCCCATTCCAAGTGCTAACCAAAGTGAGTCCGACCCCGGCACAGCGTACCAAAGTAATCCACTGGCGATTACACATAAAACAGTAAATACAGCTATCCATGGCTTTCTTCTGCCGGCTTGATCAGCAATAGCTCCAAAAACAGGAGCTCCAATTGCAATCACAATTCCGGCAACGCTTATCATATTACCCCACTGTGCAGTTCCTATTTCTACATTTTCTGCAATTGCTTTTGTGAAATATGCAGCGAAAATAAAAGTTTGGATAATTACAAAATAAGAACTGTTTGCCCAATCGTACAATGCCCAGGCAAATAAGCCTTTACCGGATGGTTTTTCGATAATCAAATTTTCAGATCAATTAAATTTGATTGAATATCGTTTAAGAAATGCGAAAAGAAAAATTGGAATTTATGGCATAGTTGCAAACGCAGTCTTCCCCCATTCCTCACACTCGACACTGGAACGCAGATGTAGCGGATTAAGCAGATAGTTGCTGGTTGGAGATGGCGCTGGTTTTGGTGTAAGATAAATAAAAAATCCACCCGATCTGTGTTATCCTTGTTCTATTTGCTGGAACGCAGATGTAGATGTGATTGCAGCAGATAGCGTACAAAACCTCACTTCCAGTATTCTGACCTCCCCGATGCATAACCACATTTTTTTCTCTGAGTAGCTCGCTCCTCCTAAAAATCAGGAGAGGGAATTCTTAGTAGTTCTGCCAAGGGCATTCCTTCGGTTAAAGGTTTAATTCGCTGCGCAGGCATTCGCCCGCCTTCTCCCTAAACAGGGATACGGCGGACAGACCCCGATTTGTTCTGAATGACTTGGTTCGTAGTTGGTGTAGAAATTTTATAGCACATAACGAATTAAAGAACGCTTTTAGGTAATCGGCTTTTGAACGGTGGTCGGAATCATTGGAAGTACAGATTTGCGTGTCCGAATGGACGAATAAATCTCTACCGGCCTGCCTGCGCGTAGCTTCGGCGAAGGCAGGCTCAGTTTAGAAAACTTTCTGGATTGAACGAAGACCATGAGATTTATTCAGCAAAGCGGTACTGCACGCCGACCAGTGTTCATAGCCGGGAGCTTCCCGCCAATTGGCGGATTGCCAAAGGCATTGTTACTTTTGTCGGCACAAAAGTAAGGCAAAACAACGATCGAAGGCAACATGTTGACTATGTATGTTTGATTTCTGGAAGTGTATAGACATTGTACAATCACATAGTCCGTTGTGCAGGCTCTTCTCCTAAAAATATTCGCTAAATAAATAGGTACTTCTGGATTGGGTATAACCCTTTTCTTACGTCGAGCTCAGGTCATACATCATCTCTTGAAACGTTCTCTAATAGATTTTTCTAAAGTTTCTCTATGATCAGGATGAGCAATTTGAGTTAATAATTTTGCTCGCTGATAAAGATTTTTTCCATATAAATTGGCAATACCGTATTCCGTTACAACATAATGAACATGTGCACGCGTGGTTACTACTCCTGCTCCTTCTTTAAGTAGCGGTACAATTCTACTAATCCCATTATTGGTTGTTGACGGGATTGCTATAATCGGCTTACCTCCCTCAGAAAGCGACGCTCCCCGAATAAAATCCATTTGTCCACCTACTCCCGAATAATGATATTTGCCAATGGAATCGGCACAAACCTGCCCCGTTATATCAATTTCAATGGCACTGTTGATCGCTATTACCTTAGGATTTCTTCTAATTACGGCTGTATCATTTACATAAGCAATATCTAACATTGCTACCATTGGGTTATCATCCAAAAAATCATAAAGCTTTCTGGATCCCATTACAAAACCGGATACAATTTTCCCGGGATGTGTTTTTTTCATTTTTCCGTTGATAATCCCCTTATCAATAAGTTCCATAACCCCATCAGAAAACATTTCTGTATGGATACCTAAATTTTTATGGCTTCCAAGAGATTTCAATACTGCGTTAGGAATTGCTCCGATGCCCATTTGCATAGTTGAACCATCTTCAATCAGTTCTGCACAATATTTACCTATTTTAAGTTCAATCTCACTAGGCTCGGGTATTATTTGCTCAGGAATTTCATCTTCAACTTCTACTAAAACATCAATTTTAGAAACATGGATCAAGCCATCTCCATGTGTTCTGGGCATATTGGTATTTACTTGCGCAATTACTTTCTTCGCAACCTGAACAGCTGAAACTGCTATATCTACAGAAACGCCTAATGAACAATAGCCATGTTTATCAGGCTTAGAAACATGGATCATTGCCACATCGATAGGCAATATCTTTTCTCTAAATAATTTTGGTATTTCGCTTAAAAATATCGGGATGTAATCCCCTCTTCCGTCATTTACAGCATTACGAACGTTTGAGCCAACAAATAAGGAATTCACCCTAAAACTATCTTTGTATTGCTGCTTTGCGTAGGGCGCTTCCCCTTCTGTATGTAAGTGAACAAGTTCTACATTTCTTAATTCATCGGCTCGCTCAACCATAGCTTTAATAAGCGTTTGAGGAACTGCAGAAACCCCATGAATGAAAACTCTTTGATTGGACTCTATTAATTTTACAGCTTCTTGAGCAGTGCTATACATAACAAATACATTTTTTAAATTCAGCGTATTATAATCATAAAATATGAATTCAATATGAAAGTCATAAAAAAAGCCCTGTATTCCTATAGACCTTTTTAAGTGTTTAGTGTATCAACTATAACTAACTTTAAGTTAGCTAGTTTTCGAGTGCTGTCTTCCAGACAGTTTGGTAGCCGAATTTATTTTATTCTTCTGATAGTTCTTTTATGGATTGCTTGATGAGTTTAACGATTACATCTTTTTGTCCAATTCTGTTCAGCGCATTCAAATCAGAAAACTCAGACTCACTGAACGGCACACCCTGTTCCTGAATACTGCCTTGAAACCAAACATTGGAAGTTCCATCAAAACCTTGAGTTTGGCCGGAACGTTTATTTCCTTTTTGAGATATGATATAAGGTAGCGATACTCATTATAGAAGCCGCTTAAGTAAGGCGGTTTCTATAATGTATTTTCATCTAAAAATTAAATCCTACACCAACACCGGCTCCGAGACCTACTCTGGTTCTGTCATTATCGTCGATACTTTGAGTAAGTTGATAGGTAATGTGAAGATTGAATACCAAACCCTTACTTCTGTCTCCTAAATCAGCGCCTACTCCCACTCCCAAACTAAAAAAACTGGTTTTACTGTCGTAATCATAACCATCAAAAAAAGTATCATTTGAGACAGAATTATCAATACTAGCTCCCGCCATAAAATAAACTCTACGGGTATACTCTTCATAGAAGTCTTTCTGATAATCAAACCCAAGTGAAAAGTAAGAATCCGAATATGACTCCTCGTTATCGTAAATATAAATACCTGCGATTTTAAGATTGTCTTTTTCATTGATAGGAATTAAATAATAAATACCGGTTCCGCTTAGTGTAGAAACAGTTAAACCCAGCTGTTTGGTAGCCACAAACTCTTTGGCTTGTTTAGATTGGCTATAACCCGAAATTAGAAAAACTGTACAAATACCTACACACAATATTAGTTTTTTCATAGCAAAGATTAGTTAAAATATTTGCCTATAACTTATTAATACGCAAAATGTTTTGTACTAGATAAATTTGTTTATTTTTTTAGCTCCTTAATCAAAAAAAAACCCTGTATTCCTATAGACCTTTTTAAGTGTTTAGTGTATCAACTATAACTAACTTTAAGTTAGCTAGTGTCGTTAATGGTTAATTGGTATAGTCGTTATTTAGATCAGAACCAAAAGGTGAGGAATTTAACTCATCTTACCAATTAACAAATAACTTAAGCCAAAGTATATGCAAAGCTGTTAATTAAATTATTGCCATATTTTCTTTATGGTAGCAACACTAGTTTTCGAGTGCTGTCTTCCAGACAGTTTGGTAGCCGAATTTATTTTATTCTTCTGATAGTTCTTTGATGGATTGCTTGATGAGTTTAACGCTTACATCTTTTTGTCCAATTCTGTTCAGCGCATTCAAATCAGAAAACTCAGACTTACTGAACGGCATCCCCGATCCTTTAATACTGCCTTGAAACCAAACATTGGAAGTTCCATCAAAACCTTGAGTTTAGTCGGAACGTTTATTTCCTTTTTGAGAACTCAGGTTTGAAAGCATTTTGCACTCCATTAATTTTTCACTCGATAGTGAGTTGACGGAGTAAAAATGCTTAGAAAGCTTAGGTTATGATATCACCCGAATGGGGTATTTTTACAAAAACCCTATATAAAAAAAGCACAGCCGGAAAGATGTGCTTTTAAGTATTATTGATGATAATTATTTATTCATACCCGGTAATGTATCGGCGTTGGGTTTACTTTGAATCCAGATCTGTTTATCGAATTTTCGAGCCTCAGGAAAGATCTCGTCAAGAGTATCTGCATCATATAAACGACCATTTTTCATTACAAGAGATACCGAGTTAGTGTTACGAATATCAGTTAACGGATTTTTATCTAAAATCACCAGATCCGCAAGTTTTCCTTCTTCGATTGATCCAATATCACCATCAAGACCGATGGCTTCTGCGCCTAATATGGTTGCTACTTTTAAGGATTGATGAGCTGTTAAACCTCCGGACCCCACCGACCAAAGTTCCCAGTGATACCCTAACCCTTGTAATTGTCCATGACTTCCAATACCCACCAAACCTCCGGCATCGACTATTTGCTTCGATTTCTCAGCATGTTTTGGGAAAATCATTTCATCATCTCTGGCCCAAAACCTACGCCTTCTGGTTTTAGAAGAAAGTTCATCATTCGGTGTAAATCTGGAAAGCTTTACATCTTCGTAAGGGTTTTCTCTGGAATAATAATATTCTTCACCCCAAGGTCCACCATAAGCAACCAGCATAGTTTGTGTAACTGCCATCTTAGCATCGGCAATAGTTTTTACCCAATCATTATAAATAGGATAAATGGGAAGATTATGCTCATGCCCGGGATAACCATCAATTAATTGAGTAAGGTTCAGTTTAATATTTAAACTACCCTCTGTTGTAGGCATTAATGTTTGTTCTTTTGCTGCCATGATAATCCACTGTCTGTGTTGCCGATTTCCGACCCTGTACATTTTGATGGATTTAGTATCGAAATATTCGCTGTATTGGCGAAGCACTTCTTTGGTATGTTCGAGGCTTTTTAGCTTATATCCCCAAAACCCAACCCCTGGTCCTGTTGAATACACTCTCGGACCAACCATTTGCCCCGATTCTACCATATCACTGTAAGTGAGTACATCAGTAGTTCCAGTTTGAGGATCTCTTGTAGTAGTAACTCCATACGCAAGATTAGCCGCATAACTTGCCGGCTGAATTTTATGGATTCCACGTGTTACGCTTAGATGGGCATGAGTATCAACAAAACCCGGAACAACCGTTTTTCCTTTTAAGTTTATTTCTTCCACGCCACTTGGTACATTCAAACTTCCCGATGCGCCAACGGCTTTAATCCGATTATTCTCGATGAGAATATCACCGTTTTCAATAACCTCATCTCCATTCATAGTGATGATTCTTGCTCCTTTCAAAAGAGCCTTTCCTTCAGGTATATCTTTGTTGAATGATACTTCAATTCGATATTCTTCAGCCTGATATTCGGAGGGTTCTTTTTCCTTTTCTTCTTTTTTAGAATCAGAGTCCGAGTCATTATCCATTTTTTCATCAGAATCTTTCTTGTCCTCTTTCGCTTCTTTTTCAGCTTTTTTAGCTACTTTTACACTATCAGCAAAAGCTTCAGAATTGCTTAGATTGTATATAAAATGACCTTTTCCTAAAGACCAGTGAACTTTATCTGAATCACCTGACCATCTCGGGAATTCACCTCCTATCACTGTAAGTTTTTTTGCAGGAAATGCGGCGCCATCCGGATTTGAAACCGATATTTTTACAACGCTTCCCGTTACGGGTACTGTTGCGGTATAGATTTCATTGTTTACCTGTGCCAGCACTTTATCTCCTTCCGGGGCCATCATCAGAACACTTGCCTCACTTGCCGTAACAGGATCGGTTGTTCCATAGGTTGAAATACCGGTAATTTTAACGTGTTCTTTTACATCGGTTCCGTCCCAACGCAAAGAAACTAATTGTCCGTCATTGTCCGTCATGTAAATTCGATCATTTCCTTTTACAAAATGAGGAGTGGTACGTCTTTTCCTTTTATCGATAAATGTTTTAGAACCGCCATCGGAAGGAATCCATGCTATGTCATCGGCAGCGGAAAAGAAAGAGCCTCCCGTTCCTGAACTTTGATAGTCAAATTTAGATCCGGTTAAAAATACAATCTTATCACTAGTATATGACCAAGCCGGTTGCGAGTAGAATCCTGACTCCGCCGTTAATTTCTCAGCTCTTGGTCTGCGTGCTTTTGGTTCAATCTTGTAAATATTTCCGCCGTCTTCTTCTTCCCAGGTTACATAAGTAATATATTTTCCATCAGGAGACCAAGTTGGTTCCGCTTCAATTACATTGGAATTAGTAAGCCTTTTGGGGCTACCATTCGGAAAATCCTGTACATATAATTTATTTAGCGCCGTAAAAGCCAACTGTGAACCATCCGGTGAAGGAACGGCGTTTCTAATCTGAGTAGCCAACACTTCTTTCTCATCACTAATCGGATATTTGAATGTAAGCTTAGGACCTAGTTCTAACTCTACATCTACTTCAAACGGGATGTCTTTTATAGAGCCATCAGCAATCGAAAGACTATGCAGTTTTCCTCCAAAGAATAGAACAAGGTTTTTGCTATCCGGAGTAAAGCTCATTGCAGGCAAAACCCCTAATGTAGCCTGAGATTCCTGATCATCGCGCTGCACCGGATACGCCAACCATTTTTCTTCGCCGGTTTTCATATTTCTGAGAATCAGTCCCGTTTCTGCTTCAAAACGTGTTCCATATACCATCCAATTACCATTAGGTGAAGTGGTAGGAGTAAAAGCTGACCCGTATTTACTCACCAAAACGGTATTATCTCCGGTCTCCCTGTCAAACATTCCAATAGAATATTGAGGGAACTGGGCGTTGTAATTCCATGCTCCAAAACGACGGGAGTAGTAAACATACCTTCCATCGGAGCTAAAGGCAGGATCAATAGCCTTTAAGTTGTCAGGAGAATCAACAATTTTTGTTCCACCACCGCTGTCTTTATGAATTAACCAAAGCTTAAAATTTCTACGTCCTCTTGAAACGACAATATAATCTCCATCAGGCGACCATTCAGCATTGATCATTTCGTCGTTATTATCTTTAGTGAGCTGATGTTCTTCTTCAGTTTCAAGATTCTTGTACCAAACATTTTCAGAGCCTGTTCTGTCTGAAATAAAAAGAAGATGTTTTCCATCAGGGCTGAACTTCGGATGGGCATCTACCGCCATTCCATCAGTTATTGAAGTTGCTTTTCCGCCCGATATCGGGATGGTGTAGATATCGCCCAATAAGTCGAAAGCGATCGTTTCTCCATCAGGACTTACATCCACCGACATCCATGTTCCTTCGTTGGTGGTAAACTCAAATAACCTTTCCGGATCCATCGGAAGGTCTGTGCTTTTCCTTTCTATTTTTGTTGAATCTGATTCTTCATCTTGTGCTGATGCTACCTGAGTTGGCAGCACAAAAATCAGCAACAAAACCATCACCCATAGTGTTTTCTTAAACATGGTATTCCCGTTTATTAGCTTTAAAAATATGTTGCGTATAAATCCCTTACGCATTGCTAATCTCTTTAAAAAAAAGTTTGTGTGTTGTAAAACTTTGAGATTTGTGGACGTACTTTACCTTTACACTATGCTTAACACAAGCTGATAAAAGGTTACGAAGCACTAGTGTAGCGTCATCCATGAATTGTCCTAGACCTGCCAGGTTTTAGGGCTATTGTAACTTTTCGTAACCCATTTAGGGATAATACCTTACGACATCTGAACATTGTCTTTACACTAGAATACTACCGCATCAACTTCTTGTAATGAATTCGATGAGGCTGATCTTCAGAGATTCCCAGGCGTTCTTTGCGATGCGATTCATATTCCTCGTAGTTCCCTTCAAACCAATACACTTGGCTGTCTCCCTCAAAAGCCAGAATATGTGTTGCCACGCGATCTAAGAACCATCTATCATGGGAAATAACCACAGCACAACCTGCGAATTCAAGCAATGCTTCTTCCAAAGCTCGGAGCGTGTTTACATCCAAATCGTTGGTCGGCTCATCAAGTAGCAGAACATTAGCGCCTTCCTTCAACATTTTTGCAAGATGAACTCTGTTTCTTTCTCCACCTGAAATTTGACTCGTTTTCTTCTGCTGATCACTTCCGCTGAAGTTAAATCTCGCCACATAAGCACGAGAATTAATCTCCCGATTTCCCAACTTTAAAATCTCATGTCCACCGGAGATTTCTTCCCAAATTGTTTTATCAGGATCCAGTGGCCGTTTCTGATCTACATAGCCCAATTCAACGGTTTCACCAATTTCAAGATTTCCTTTATCCGGTTTTTCTTCTCCAATAATCATTTTAAACAGAGTAGTTTTACCCGCGCCGTTTGGTCCGATCACCCCAACAATTCCACCTGGAGGAAGTTGAAACTCCATGTCTTCAACAAGCAGTTTATCATCATATCCTTTAGCAACATGATCCGCTACAATTACTTTCGTTCCTAAACGAGGTCCGGCAGGAATCACGATCTGCATGTCATCATTTCGCTTCTCATTATCTTTTGCCAACAATTCCTCATAGGAGCTAATACGAGCCTTGCTTTTTGCTCTACGTCCTTTAGGATTTTGACGAATCCATTCCAATTCCTGCTGCAGTGTTTTCTGGCGATTTGATTCTTGCTTTTCTTCCTGACGAAGTCTCTCTGACTTCTGCTCCAACCACGAGGTATAATTTCCTTTAAATGGAATTCCTTCTCCACGATCCAATTCCAAAATCCAGCCGGCTACGTTGTCTAAGAAATAGCGATCATGCGTTACTGCAATAACAGTTCCTTCATAACGAGCCAAATGCTGCTCTAACCAACCCACTGATTCTGCATCCAGATGGTTGGTAGGCTCATCCAATAACAACACATCCGGTTTTTTAAGCAACAATCTACACAACGCCACACGACGTGCTTCTCCACCTGAAAGTACTTTCACTGAAGTATCGCCCGGAGGACAACGAAGTGCATCCATGGCTTGGTTTAATTTTGCATCCAGATCCCAGGCATCAATTTGATCAATCTTTTCCTGAAGTTTTGCTTGTTTAGCGATGAGTGCGTCAAAATCTGCATCCGGATCACCGAAAGCTGCGTTTATATCTTCGTATTCTTTGAGCAGATCAACCGTTTCCTGAACACCTTCTTCCACAATTTCTTTAACAGTTTTTTCAGGATTCAATTTTGGCTCTTGCTCTAAATACCCAAACGTAATTCCTTTTTGGGAACTGATTTCGCCTTGATAGTCTTTATCTACTCCTGCGATCAATCGCAGTAACGTTGACTTACCTGAACCGTTCAATCCAAGAACACCGATTTTGGCGCCATAAAAAAAAGATAGATAGATATCCTTTAAAACAGTTTTATTAGGTTTGTGGACTTTACTTACGCCCACCATCGAAAAAATTATCTTCTGATCACTCACTATACTCGTAGTTTGTTACTTATTTTTGGGAGCCCAAAGGTACGGAGAGTTAAGGAGTTTTGAAGGATGGATTTTTAAGAAGATTCAACTATTTGGCAACTAGTAAATTCCTCCTTTTGAAAGGAGGGGCGAACTAATTCGAAAGTAAAATGTGGCTAGGAATTGGGGAGGTCAGCAAAAGCGAGGAACGGATGTGACGAAGCAGTCTCCATTTTGTGCCTCGGATCTAGGAGATCACTTCGCTGTCGCTCGTGAATGGAAGTTTTATGGAATAGCTCCGCTTGTGAATGAGCTCGTAAAGGAGATTTTTTGGTAGATATGGCGCAACCACTTACCAATTTGATATTTTATACGCTTGAGCCACAATCAGATGACGGTTTTGTAACCTGGAATTTCTTTGACGAATATTTTGAGAAAAATGGGGTGAATTCTAAGAAAGTGGAATATCCGGTGTTTAAGTTTTTTTAATATAGTAGCAAGATTTGAGACATAAGATGTAAGAAAAGACACCAATTCTTATATCTTATGTCTTGCTTCTTAAATCTATTGTTAACTCATTTTATTTACATCATCATCATTCAGCATATCTTCATAAGGTCCATCAAACGATTCCCAAAGTTCAACTTTATAGCCATTTGGGTCCATAATCCAGCCGAATTTTCCATATTCTTCTTCTTGTATGTCACCGATGATTTCAACGCCTTCTTCTTTTAAAGCGGCGAGTAATTCTTCCAGATTTTCAACTCGGTAATTGATCATCGCATCTTTAGTGCTTGGATTTGTATAATCTGTATCATTCTTGAAAATACTCCATGCGGTATAGCCCATTTTTTCTTTGTCCTCAGCATGTCGCCAGATGAATGTTCCGCCCCATTGCCCGGATTTTATTCCTAAATGCTTTGCATACCATTCATTCGTCGCTTTGGGATCTTCTGCTTTTAAGAAAATTCCACCAATTCCTGTTACTCGCTTTTTCATAAAATTCTAAGTTGAAAGTTCTTTGTTGGATGTTGGATGTTCAATGTTCCTCACTCATTATACTGATCAAACAAAATCTGATTTCCATCCGGATCTTCAATCAAAAATGACAAGGTCCTTTATCGTCTTTGATGGATTCCGATTCCATTATAAAAGTAATAATATTCTCCTCAAACATATTCTGAAATAGTCCGATCTTTGAATGTCTGTTTTCAAGTATGATCCAGTTGTGTTCAATCGAACCGGCTCCTTCCACCGTTGTAAAGCCTAGTTTTTCATAAAAAGCTTTTGAGGAATGAATGTCTTTAACAGCAAGCGATAAAGAGTGGTTGTTGGGATTAACAGATTTTGAGCTCATTAGAATTCGGGTTTAGTTTTTATCCAGATCCACTCCATAGATTTATCACCGGCTTCATTTTCAATTCTGGCGGTGAGTTTATCTCCGGTTCTGGAATAGATTATTCGTTGAGGAAAGTCGTTTTCAAGGTTCTCAAAAACAGCTTTTTGATTGGAATTTTTTGTCATTTTAAAAGTAGTTCCTGGTTGTCCACCAGGGCTTGCAACATAAACAATTCCATCTTGGGTTCTCATAATTCGAAGATTCTCGAAAGAAGAACGTCCATTTGAAAATACATCACGGTGCAAACCAAGCATCATATATCCTGAGCCGGTTGTCCATAATTCTTCAATAGTGTTTCCATCTTCAGATGAAGTCCAGTAGCCCGAAAGCCAGGCAAGTTCGGGAAGTGTTGGAGCAACCATTTGAGCATTTAACTGAGAGGGAATAGTAAAAGAAATTAGTACAGCAACTAACATAGATTTTTTCATAGTGGTAATTAATTTATTCATCTTATTACAGCTGATTCATATTTATCAATCCAATCCTGAACCGACATTTTTTGAACCAATTCTGCAATCAATTCATAAGGGATTTGATCCACTTTTTTGAAGCGAACACAGCTCTTTCCCATATCAAGTTTCGTTTTTACGTGTTTGGGATATTCAGAAGTAAACCAATTCAGTAGCTTTTCATCCGCATAAATCCCCGAGTGGTATAAAGCGATGAAATTCTTTTGTGAAGCAATATTCATAAACGGAAGAGGAAGCTCCGGCGAACAATGATAGCCATCCGGATAAATGGAATGAGGAACCACATAACCAATCATTCCATAGCTCATGGTTTCTTCAAAGCCCTTTGGAAGATTTTTCTTAATAACATCTCGTAATTTTTGAACAGCAGTTGCCCGATCTTCCGGAAGTTCTGCTACGTATTCGTCGGGTGTTGATGCGTTACTTGTCATAGTAAAAAAATCTTTTAGGTTTGTTGTTCCATTGGTACAAGCTGAGGATTTTTCAACAGAAAAACACTTAATAAAGAGATAATAAGACCTACGGGAAAAATTTCAACGAAAGTCATCGGTAATCTAAACCAAAGTTTACCATATTGTTTTTTCAATTTTTCCATTTCTTCGATTGTAGCTTCTATTTTCTGAGGAGAAGCTCCTGATTCTTGGGCTTTATTTATAATAGATTCTGTGTATTCACCGATGAACTCATAATCTGTAATGAATAAATTTATTTCCCAAACGGCTACATATACAATACCGGCAATTAGTGAAATGCCAATGCCTATTTTTAAAGCAGTCCAGAATTTGATAACACCTCCAAGTTCTTCATCTCTATACTTTTTTGTGGCTACAAAAATCATTGAAAAGCCGATAAGCATGATGGAAAATCCCAATGCTTCGGAAGCAAAGAAGGAATTTCCGACATACTTGGCTGCATAAATTCCAAGGGTCATGCTTAATATTATAACGGCTCCGGTTATCGAACCGTAAACCAAGATGATTTTTTTCATGTCAGGTAATTAGTTGGTGTTAAAGAACATCCAGAGTGTAGGCAATTAACAGAAACTAGGAATCACCCGAAAGTATGATTTTAAGTATAAACTTCATTTAGTAAGGTATAAAAGCAAATACTAACGATAACATGCCAAAAAATTCACAAAAAGTTCATGAATTTGTTATATATAGAAGTATCACTCAACTTTAATACTAAACAAATAATCATGTCAAAAAAAGAATTTGATCTAACCAAACATGGAATAAATGTTAAAAGGGTACTTAGGAATCCGTCACCATCAGAGTTTTATGAAGAAGCAATAAAGCATGATGTGGGGTCAGCTTTTGCGGATAATGGAGCACTTATTGTGCGTTCAGGGAAAAGAACAGGTAGAAGTCCTGCTGATAAAAGAGTTGTTAAAACCAGCGATGTCAGTGAAGAAGTTTGGTGGGGTAATATTAATATAGCTTTGGATGAACATACATTTAATATTAATCATCAGCGTGCTGCAGATTATCTAAACACTCGTGAAAAATTATATGTGGTGGATGGATTTGCGGGTTGGGATAAAAACTACAGATTGAAAGTTCGGATTATTACAGAACGTCCATATCATGGCTTGTTCATGCATAATATGTTGATTCGTCCAACTGCCGAAGAGCTTAAAAATTTTGGCGAACCTGATTTTGTTGTATATAACGCCGGAAAATTCCCTGCAAATAGATTTACTGAAGGAATGACTTCTGACGCTAGTGTGGATGTGAACTTCAAAACAAGGGAAATGATTATTCTAGGTACAGAATATGCAGGTGAAATGAAGAAAGGTGTTTTCACTGTAATGCATTATTTAATGCCTAAAAAAGATGTTCTTTCCATGCACTGTTCTGCTAACGAAGGAGAGGATGATAAAGATGTCGCTTTATTTTTTGGGTTGTCTGGAACAGGGAAAACTACGCTTTCAGCAGACAGTAATCGCAAGTTGATTGGCGATGATGAGCACTGCTGGAGTGATAACGGCGTGTTCAATATTGAAGGTGGTTGCTATGCAAAAACCATAGATCTTTCAAAAGAAAAAGAACCTGAAATATTTGATGCAATTAAGTTTGGTACCGTATTAGAAAACGTAGGATATGATTCCCAGACCAGAGAAGTAGATTATAAAGACGTTTCTATTACTCAGAATACAAGAGCGTCTTACCCAATAGAATATATTTCAAATGCAAAAATTCCTTGCGTAACCGGTCATCCAAAAAATATCATATTCTTAACTTACGACGCCTTTGGTGTGCTGCCTCCTGTAAGTAAACTAACTCCTGAGCAAGCTATGTATCACTTCATAAGTGGTTATACGGCAAAAGTAGCAGGAACAGAAATGGGAATTACTGAGCCTCAAGCTACATTTTCTGCTTGTTTTGGTGCGGCATTCTTAGTGTGGCCTCCAAGCAAATATGCAGAAATGCTTGCTGAGAAAATGAGAACTCATGGTTCAAAAGCATGGTTGATTAATACAGGACTTATTGGCGGGGCTTATGGAACAGGAAGTCGAATCGACCTAAAAAGCACGCGTGCAATTATTGATGCTATCCATGAAGGTAAGTTGGATGATGTTGAGACTTTGAAAGATGACGTGTTCGGATTCGAGATTCCGAAAGAGTGTCCAAATGTATCTTCTGATATACTTATTCCAAGAACAGCTTGGGCAAGTGAATCAGCATACGATGCTCAGGCAAAAAAATTAGGTGGGCTTTTTGAGAAAAACTTCGAAAAGTATAAGTCACTTAGTAGCGAAGATATTATCAACGCTGGCCCTGAGGTTTGATAATTAGTAGTTAATGTAGCTGATAAATCATCCGGCGGTTGGTTAATTCAGGCCGTCGGTTTTTTTATTGAATTAGTTTTAGAGATTTAGCCTTTTCAACGGCTTGGGTTCTGCGTTTTACTTCTAATTTCTCGTATAAATGGGAGAGATGGGTTTTGGTAGTGTTAAAGGAAACGAACAGTTTATCCGAGATCTGTTTATTAGAAAGCCCTTGAGCCACAAGTTCCAAAACTTCTAATTCCCGCTCGCTGATCTTTAAATATCTGATGGCTTTTTCATTTTGTTCAAAAGGAGGAGAAACTATCTTTTTCCGAGTGGTCAATTTTTTACCAACCCACAGTCCTAATCCTGTAAAAGTAAGAGCAATAATAAAGACGAAAAGCTCTGTGGAGAGTTCTCTAATGAAAAATCGATACTCAAAATACTCAAGCAGAAAAACGAGTATTGCTAAAGAAATACCATATATGAGGATGGTTTTTTTCATGTTACATAAAAAGGTTAAACATGATATTATGGATTTTTAAAAAAGTCATCTCTGCGAAGGCAGAGATCTGGATTTTGCAACAAATCAGATTCCCGTTTTCACGGGAATGACTTAAATATAAAACTAAAGTAGATTCTCAGGATTCAATCCTTTCAAATCATCTTTTACAAACTTGCGTCCTTTTCGGATCAAATCTCCATCTAAAAATACATCGGCACCAATACACACCAGATCCCAGTGAATATTACTGGAATTTCCGTTTGGAGCAATCTCATAATCTTTACCGAGCGTAAGGTGATTTGAGCCATAAATCTTTTCATCAAACAGGATATCATACATTGGTTTTTCGATTACGGGATTGGTTCCGAAACTAAATTCACCAAATCGGCGAGCGCCTTCATCAGTATCTAAAATGTCTTTGAGGGCATCGTTGTTGGAAGAATCAAAATCTACCACTACACCCTTTTCAACAACCAGTTTCACAAACTCAAACGGCTTTCCCTGATAAACAGACGGTGCGTAAGTAATATGTCCGTTTACAGAATCTAAGATTGGTGAAGTAAAAATCTCACCATCAGGAATGTTGTGAGAACCAAAACACGGAACCCAATTTTGTCCTTTTACCGAAAATTTGATATCCGTTCCTTCTCCTTTCAGATGAATTTCATCGGTAGCTCTTAGTCTTTTTTCCAATGGCTCCATCGCTGATTTCAATTTGGCATAATCAACTAAACAAGCATCATAGTAGAATTTGGTAAATTCACGAGTCGGTAGTTTAGCATTCATTGCAAAAGCAGGCGAAGGATAGCGCATGATGCACCATTTGGTATTATTCACTCGCTCATCAAAGTGAACAGGTTTTAGAAAGTTCTCGGAATACGCTTTATTCGCATCTTTACTCGCTTGAGAATTCTCGTAAATATTTTCTGAAGCACGAATCCCAATAAACACATCCATCTGCTTCATGAGTGGAAGTTGATCCACCGAAGCTTGGTTTTTCCAGAATTCCGTATCGCCTTTTTCTACCAATAACCGTTGTGTTTCGGTGTCTTCAATTTGTACGAATGGATGAGAACCTTTGTCCCGAATCTGCTCAACCAAAGACCGGAGCAAATTAATACCGTTTAAACCGATGAGTTGAACCATCACATTCTCGCCTTTTTGAAGTTGAGTGCTGTGTTCAAGAATTAGAGTAGCGAGGTCATGGTCTTTTTGTGAAATCAAATTTTTAGCTTTTAGCGGTTAGTAATTAGCTTTTGCTATCGAAGTTAAAATAAATTCGAGCTAATGTATAGTTATTGAAATCAATAGAAATTTATTATCAGAAACTAAGCTGCCCGCTAAAAGCTAATGGCTAACAGCTAGGTTTACAACCTCGTCACAAAGACCTATCTCATTCGGATCATTGGACGCTAGCAAAATCAAAGTTCCCTTTTCTTTTTGTTCATCTACAATTTTCTTTACCAGAGCATGTCCATCTGTATCTAAATTAGATCCCGGTTCATCCCAAAACAAAACGTCAGGATTGCGAATCAACGAAGAAGCCAGTTTCACACGCTGTTGCTGTCCGGTGGAAAGCGATTTATACAATTTACCGGAAAGTGATTCAATGTCAGTTCGGGAAAGTAATTCCTGATAAAAATGACCGTCAACATCCTGAAGGCTTACCTCTGCAAGAAAACTGAGATTCTCCAGAACTGTCAATTCTTCGTACAAAGAAATATAGGGAGCGGCATAACCGATAACTTCTTTCAGCTCATTCATAGAAAGAACTTCTTCGTCTTTTTTCCATTCAACAGTTCCGGAATTTGGGCGAAGCAGTGCTGCCAAACATTTAAGCAGCGTAGATTTCCCACTACCGTTAGAACCGGAAATTCCTAAAACTCCAGAACGATGCTCAAATTCAATTCTATCTAAAACCGTTTTTCGGTTATATTTTTTTGTAAGATTTGATACTGAAAGACTTATCATGCTCGAAGGTAGAAAGTATATTGCAAAAATATACTATTGCTTAAAAATTCGTGTTGTAATGCCACTTTCTAGGCTTTATTTTCGTTCATAAAATTCATCCAAAATACATGCAAAAGGTCGTAGGGCAAATCACAGATCAACTGGTTGGATTGATCAAAAAAGATCAATCTTCATATACTCCTCAACAGCTGCTAAAAGCAGGAATTCCAAATTATATCGTTGAGAGAGTCCGACTTTTACTGGAAGATAAAGTTCTTTTTGATCTCCGGGAACCTTCTTCCAAATGGATAGAAACGGATAATAAACTTCTTATGCATGCCTGGGAAGATTTCAAAACCATCGCTTTCAGTTCGTCAGTAATTCCGCATGAGAATTTATATGAAGTGCTTCATCAGGCCATTAATGAGATTATTTCTGTTTTTGTAGAGCCCAGAAAAAATATGGCTTCGTATTTATTCAGAGAAGAAACGATGCTCTCTTTCGAGGAAATGAGTAAGCGTTGTGCTCGCCTCACTATTTACAAGCATTTTGGAAAAGCAATTCCGCTTTACATGCAGAAAAGGGAATTGAATGAAATCACATTCGAGCGTTGCCAAAAGTTAATTTCAAACTTAGATGCCAGAATTGTAGCAAACTACTCCGCCGAAGATTGGGCACAGAAATTAGAGTTATTATTTACGCTCTTTGGCGGGAAATTAGATCCGAAACTGTTGAGTTTATTTTTTGCGGACAAAGGATTTCAGAAAGTCGCTAATATGTTTTCTTCTATCGATGTAGCGGTCACACAAAGTACATTTATCGAAATGCTTTCAGAGGAACAAATGGAAGCTACTGAACCCGTTAAAGAAAACTTGGAGTCTAAAGTAAAAGAAAAACCTGTTGTCGAAGCTGCAGAAGAAGAGCCGGAAGACAATCTAGCCGGTGCTTTTAAATCTGAGGACGCTGACCAGGATATGAATGCTATTTTGGGAGATATTACGGATGATGGACTGGTTGAAGAAAATAATTTAGAAGAAGCCCAATCTTTGAATGCACTTTTTGTTAGTGATCAGGAAGATGAAGTTTCAAAATTTGAAGCCTCAGCAACAAAAGAAGAAGAGCAAAAAGAATTAAGATCTAATCTCTCATCCATTTTAGGTCAGGCAAAAGATTCTTTTGAAGGCGTAGTAAATGAAGATTTAGAATCAGAAGAACTAATTGTCGAAGATGAATTGATTGTAGATCCTGTAGAGGAGGAAGATGTAATTGAAACGGAAGTCCCTGCCTCAGAAAAAGAAAATCTGACTTCAGAAGAAACAGAGAAAAATGACGGCGAAGAAAAGCCGATGTGGGCACAGTTCTTAAGTGAAGATCAGATGGAAGTGATGATGGCAAGCAGAGAAGAGGAGCCAGCGGAAGAAAATATCAACGAGTCGTTATTTGTTGAAGATGAGGATGACGAGTTAATTATCGAAACTCAGGAAGAAACTTCCAATAAAATCCCATTAAACGGTTATCTTCATGAAAAAGAAGCACAGTGGATTAAAGCTTTGTTTAATGGAAAAGCCAAAAAATATTATTCTGCTATTGATGAAATTGAAAAGCTAGGAAGCTGGAAACAAGCTTCAGAATATGTGGAAACTCAGATATTCAATAAAGATGAAGTGGATATGTATTCAGAAGAAGCAATCGGGTTTATTGATGCCCTTCAAACATATTTCAAAGTGTATAAATCTTGATTAACTAACTATGGAAAAGAACGAAAAAGTAGAACGTCTGGAAAAATTACGTGAACAATCAAAATTGGGCGGTGGAAAGTCTCGTATTGAAAAGCAGCACGAAAAAGGAAAGCTAACTGCCCGTGAACGTATTGATCTGCTGCTGGATAAAGGTTCTTTTGATGAAATTGATGCATTTGTTACTCACCGAAGTACCGCTTTTGGTTTAGATGAGCAACAATTTCTGGGTGATGGTGTGGTAACAGGACATGGAAAAATTTATGGAAAACCGGTGTATGTGTTCAGTCAGGATTTCACTGTTTTTGGAGGATCGCTTTCAGAAACACACGCAGAAAAAATCTGTAAAGTGATGGATCTGGCACTCAAGAATGGTGTTCCGATTATTGGATTGAATGATTCAGGCGGAGCGAGAATTCAGGAAGGAGTTTCTTCATTGGGCGGTTATGCTGAAGTTTTCTGGAGAAACAGCATGGCTTCCGGAGTGATTCCTCAAATTTCTGCGATTATGGGACCGTGTGCAGGCGGAGCGGTTTACAGTCCGGCGCTAACAGATTTTATTTACATGGTAGAAAATACCAGCTACATGTTTGTTACCGGGCCTAATGTGGTTAAAACAGTTACACACGAAGAAGTAACATCCGAAGAATTGGGAGGAGCGATGACGCATAACTCAAAATCAGGTGTAGCTCATTTTGCGACTCCAAATGATGCCGTTTGTCTAAAAGATATCAGAAAGTTGATGTCGTATTTGCCGCAAAACTGCGAAGAAAAAGTTCCGATGATAGAATCCAAGGAACCGGATTCTGCTAAAGCAAAAGCGTTGCATGATATCGTACCGTTAAATCCTAACAAGCCGTACGATATCAAAGATGTGATTGAAGGCGTTGTTGATAAAGATTCTTTTTACGAAGTACACAAAGAATTCGCCGAAAATATTGTGGTTGGTTTTTCTCGAATTGGCGGAAGAAGCGTGGGAATTGTCGCCAATCAACCGTTAGCGATGGCAGGAGTGTTGGATATCAATTCTTCGAAAAAAGGCGCACGTTTTGTTCGTTTTTGCGATGCATTCAATATCCCATTAGTGGTGTTTGAAGATGTACCGGGATTCTTACCGGGCACCGATCAGGAATGGGGCGGAATCATCAAAGACGGCGCAAAGTTGCTATATGCCTTCTGTGAAGCCACCGTTCCAAAAATGACTGTTATAACCAGAAAAGCTTATGGCGGTGCTTATGACGTAATGAACTCTAAGCACATTCGCGCGGATTACAACGTGGCTTGGCCAACTTCTGAAATTGCCGTAATGGGAAGCAAAGGAGCGGTCGAGATAATTTTTAGAAAGGAGATTACAGCTGCAAAAGATTCTGAAGCCAAACAAAAGCAACTGGAAAACGAATATGCAGAAGAATTCGCACATCCGTACCGAGCAGCAGCCCGTGGATTTATTGACGATGTGATAAAACCGGAAGAGACGAGATCAAAGCTGATCAAAGCGCTGGAGATGTCACAGAATAAAGTGGAAACCGTTCCAAAAAAGAAGCACGATAATTTACCGTTGTAAGTGAAAGGTGAAAGGTGAAACGGTCATCCCTCGGCGAATGCCAGGGATCTGGATTTTGAAAAATTGCTTGTTAGCATTTTAACTTGGTTTCACCGATGTTATTCGAACGGTTAAGGAAAATCCTTGTTCGGGTAATATTATGTTATAGAGCTTACAAAAACCGATACATCTAAGATGGAATTTAAACTAAACGAGTATCATAACAATTTAACTGATGAACAGCTTCTCCAAGACATAAAAAAAGTCGCTCAGGACTTATCAAAAGATTCTATTACAAGAGATGAGTATGATTTACATGGAAAATACCATTCTGGAACTATTCGAAAAAGATTTGGCGGTTGGCTAAAAGCTTTAGATAAAGCCTATCTCCCAAGTTCCTGCTTGGGAGAAACACCCGGAGCCTGTCTGCCGACAAAGGCAGGCTCCTGCTCCGAATAAGCTATCCAGTAAATAAAGTAATAGGTATCAATCCTTCCTTACCCAAATAATTTACAGCAGAGGAATAGCGCCAATGTTCAGGCTTATGAACAAAACCAGCTTTTACTGGATTGAAGTGAATATATTCCATAAAAGCTTCCATTTTTCGGAGATTATAACTCATTCCAGAAAAGAAAAAGCGGTCAATGAATTTTATCGGGCGCATCTAAAAAATGAGATTCCGGGCGTAATGGACAAATAGTAGGCTAAAAGTCTTTGAAATCCTTATTATTATTGGT
>CAXBHO010000048.1:0-25664 GCA_963975485.1 uncultured Balneola sp.
CATGGGTGTTGTCCTATTGGTTTTTTAGGTTATCTGTTGTAAGAAAACCAAATCTGCCCTTTAGGCAGCACCTTTTCTATTTTTACACAAGTATAGGGACATTACCTAGTTCCCTCTTCGCTCATATTACTGTAGAATCTCCAGGGCATTTTAGTGTTGAACTCACCGGGTTTTACTAACTTGTATTAATGATACTTGTATTGATGATATTGGTAATGAAAAAGTCTATACCTACAGAAATATTATTTAAGCGTGATTATCGTCGCAAAGTTTACAATTTAAGGTTTGACCGATTTTGTCCTTTCGTCCCGATTCAGTAATTACCCATGTTCGTATTTGCCAAGGTGGATTATGCCGAACATGCTGCTGATGACCACATTCCAATTCAGCAACCCAATCTCCTTTTTCGTCCTGATGGAAACCAACAATGGCTCGGTTCATTGATTTTTTTGTTCTTCAATTACTTTAGTAAGATTCAGGTTTTGAATAGCACTTATGGCAGCTTCAATCGCTCCTTCAGCACACAGTCCGCTTATGGAGGCATCCGTAAAACCTTCTTTTGCTGCTTTAATACAAGCTTCGCGTATTATTTCCGCCTCGCTTGGTCGTAATGATTTTTTACTGTTGGATTCCATAGAACTGGGATTAAAAGGAAAGTTGTTAACGAGTAATAGTAATAAAAAGATGGAATAAACCCGAAATGAAAAGTAAAGAAGTATTTTGGATATTGGTTGATATAAAAAAAGCCCTGCTGTTAGGCAGGGCTTTTAATTTTAGACTATTTTTATCTGATTACTTAATTAATGTCATTCGTTTTGATTGAACAAATTTCCCGGACATTATTCGGTAGATATACACACCACTTGCTAAGTTGCTAGCATCAAAAGTTACGGAATGCTCTCCCGAACCTAATCTATTATTTACTAAAGTAGTCACTAATTGACCGGTAATAGTAAATACATCAAGTCTTACATCTCCAGCTTGTGGAAGAGTAAACTGGATAGTAGATGAAGGGTTGAAAGGGTTTGGATAATTTTGTTCGAGCTTGAATGTTAACGGTAGTTCTTCTGGCTCGTTAGATACAGTAACCATTCTGGTGAATGAAATAAGAAGTATATTTTCAGCCATTATAGTTGTGTCTGAAGCGACAGCCATAACGGTCCATTTAAGATCAATGGTTTCTCCTTCAAGTACACCTAGATCATTAAGGGTTGAATCTATATCTGCATAGGTTCCGGTTAACATATTTGCTGAGCCTTCATCATCAGAAGGAATAGAGAACAGAGGAGTAGAAAAATCTGCTCCAGCTGAGTCAAGCAAAAATACGTAACTAACTTCTACATTGGATGTAGCTTCTTCCCAAGTGAATGTTAACTCAGTTTCAGCACCAGTTCCTAAATCGAAACTAGAATCATCAACAGGAGTTAACACGCTGAAAGCTTCAATAGTGATGTCAATCATTAATTCAACATCACCTTCAAAAGCTCCTTTGTATGGCGCTGTTGAACTTCTGGTTGTACCATCAATATCAGTTGTAACTGACGCGATAGGTATTCCTGCAAGTTCATTGTTACCAATAGAACTTCCTGTTAATCTAAGATCTGTACCAGATACAAAATTTACTTCTGAATCTGTCGAAAGATTGTCTAATCCTAAAGAATCAGAGAATGCAGAAAGTGTAGCATAAACTTCGTCATCATAATTTGCAACAAATGCACCAGCACTAACAACGATGTTGTTTGAGTTAGTAAATAGTGTATTGCCATCCCAATCATAAACATAAGAACTTGAACCGTCTTGTGTATTTACGAAAATATTGTTGAAAGCTTGAACAGTGGCACTTTCAGAACCAGAAGCTGAACGAGATATAGCGGCAAGGATACCGGTTTGTCCATTATCAGTAAAGTTTACAGAGTTATGTAAGAACTGGAAATTGGCTGTACTCGCACTTCCATTATGATTGAAAGCAATAAAGCTATTATTTGTACCTGTACCAGCAAAACCCGCATTCGAGAACGTATTATTTGCAACTTCAACTGTTTCAACCAAACTATTGGTAGCATTTAAACCAATGTAAGTTCTGTCTTCAGTGCCTGCAGCATCGGCAAATACTATTTCATTACTTGTGAAAGTAAATGCATCGATTGGTGTATTTAGGTTTACAACTTGATTATCTCCGGTTTCTGATCCATAAGAGAAGATTTTGTTACCCGAAATAGTCGTGTTGATGTGGGTTTGGCTGCGAAAGAAACTCCGACCTACGTGTGCTTCTCCATCAAGCAAAGAAACGTTGAGATGGAAAAATTCGGCATTGCTTGTAGAGCCAAATAACCAAAAAGCATCACGGAAAGGTTTGTCAGAAGTTCCAATTTTAACGTTTTTAAAAGTTACATTTTCTGCTCGCCCTGTTTCAGTACTAGCTTCTCTTCTGTTGATAAGTACAGCATAAGTATCTAACCCATTATCATCAGCATAAGTAAGGTTAATATTTTTTACATCAACAAAGCGATTATAACTCATCAGTTTCAGTAAACCGCCGCCTGTTCCGGATTTTTCAAAAGTAAGATCACGTGTGTCAGTTCCATTATTAGAGCCATCAATAGTTATATATCTGGTATCCACAAAACGGAAATCATTTACTTGAACTGTAACTTGTTTTCCGGCAGCTGGTTTAATGGTAAGATTGTTTACTTCTGTGAAATCATCTCTATTTAATCTTAATACAGTGTTTTCAACAAGATTTTCATCAATTATAAAGGTGGTTTCTCCGGAAATTCCGTATTCATTAACAAAATTAATAGCTGCAGCTAATGAATCGAATCCTTGATCATTTGTTCCTTTAGGAATAAAATATTCACCAGCTAATGGTGGCAGTGGAGTACTTAAACCAAGATTAGAAAAATCATCTGCATCTTTCACAATCCACTCTGAAGAAGCTTCGTCTGTTCCTGCAGAAAGATTCCAGTCCGTATTTCCAACAATAACAGTACTTTTCCTAAGTAAGGTCTGTTCGTTAGTTGCACCAACAACACCTGCTACATCCCATGATGATCCCGGATCAATTCCTAATATTCCTATTACATCAACTATAGCCCAAGTTTCATTTTGGTTTTCTACTAAAGCTAAAGCATCATCGCCATTATAGAATGTAATTTCATCTGTGGTATCTGCCAAGGCAAGAATAGCCGCATCTGCACTTGGGTTTGCAATTATATAAAACTCGCCAGTAGCCAAAGAGCCTGATAAATTTAGAGTATCTTGCCATGTAGCACTCCCATTATTTGCACGGTACATTCTGAAATTGCTCAAATCTACTGTAGAACCTGAACCATTATAAATTTCAATGGCTTTATTGCTACCTGAACCTTCAATATACTCTGAGATGAATACACTAGATGGTTCAGCTTCAACTGGAGGTGCTGCATTAGTGAAAGTGGCAAAACCATTTACACCTTCAAGAGTGTAAAGATTAAAACTCCCGTCTTCATTCACCATTACTTTGCCTTCTCCATAGATAGAACTGAATGTATCTGTATCATCACCTAAAAGCGATGTCTGGAAAGTTAGTTCTGGAGTAGACGTTGTGGTAACATCAAAAATAGAAATACGACCCGTTTTAGCTCCACTACCTACACCTTCTGGTCTGTATGTATATACAGATAGATAAGTTTTTTCATTTGCTTCAAAAAGGTCAAGTCCATTTCTAGAGCTTGAAGACAATTGGCTTCCAGTGATGAAAGCACCAGTATTACCATAACGAGCTGGAGCAGATGAGTTACCTGCGATATAGAAATCAGAAGTACGTCCGATATCAAAAGGTACTACATCGGCATTTGTTCCTATTACATCTTGATCTCCTGAAAGGGTAATTGTTTCAACACTCCAATCTGTACCTTGATTTGCAGTTGTAGCAACATAGATAATACCTGGATCTGTTCCAGCAGCTGGCATCCAAACTTCAACGGTATTATCAGTAAGAGAGCCAACTACAGAGATTTTATCTCCAATACGATGACCTGCTGAAGTAAAGAAAGTAAGTGAATCAGTATAGGTTCCTCCCTCTGTATTCCACCAGTATAATCTGAATGGATTTACATTAACGATAGCGGTATCACTAGCATTAACAGTTAGGTTGCCAAGAAATAAAGCTCCATCATCTGAGAAAGCTAAATCGTTCATTGCATAGGTACCACCAGAAACTCCTGTTAAATCGTATGGAGTTGTTAGAGTAACATCTACTCCTGTAGTAGCATTTAATACTCTAATTTCGGTGTTAGCACGGTCTGCAGCATAAAGGTTCGGACCATTAATATCCATTCCTCTAACCCAGCCCACAGTATACCATGATGGTAGCCCTACTTCTGCACCAGTTCGTGCAGAACGCTCCCAAAGGGTATTTAGCTCTTGTGCTTGTACCGAGAAAATGCCCCCCATAGTTAATAATAAAACTGCTGTTGTTCTAAGCAGTAAATTTTGTAAATGTTTTTTCATGCGATTATATATTTAGTTATTAGAAATAGTATCATGTAATAACGCTATATATTCTGTAATTTCGTAATTGTGTACATTATGTATCTTTAAGATCTTTTTAGGCAATTATTTTAGGTTGTTTGAACCCATAAAAATTGATTTAAAACTGGGATATTCAATTCTTATTCATGGCTAGTGTATTGTCAGGCATCACTTTGTGGGAACTCAGGTTACAAAGATGAATTAGAAAAGCTGTGTCACATCTATTGGAATGAGGAACAGATCGATGGACTTAATGCTTGGCTGAAAGCGAGAAATAAAAACGTTCTCAAGTCAGACAAGGGGTTGCAACCCCTTGTTGAGAAGGTGGAGTTATTTTTAGCCTAAGTTAGAATTTGCCGAGGGCATCACTTTGTGGGAACTCAGAGTGTTAGGTTTTTAGGCTATTGTAATTTTTCGTAAACCATTTAGTTTAAAACCTGACAGTTATACGACCTCTGAATAGTGACTTTACCCTAGACTAATCAAACAGCTTTCTTAATCAAATTCAGGTTTTAAGTAAAACCCCGCTCACCGTAACCAAAAATATCCGTGAATTATCTGACATCTACAATCCTGAGTATTCTTTACGTTAGCTGTTTTACATAAAATCGGCTTTTGTAGACTTCGTCTTTCCCATTTGCCTCCTTCCCCAAACCTTATCATATTCTTCGGTCAACTAACTATATCAAAATGATGAAAAAGCTCGCATTTCTATTCCTCATTCTACTATTCCTAATTCCTAATGTTTTAGCTCAAAATGGCTATCCTGAAATTCTTTCCATGAAAGAACGGGCTGAAGTTATTGACGATTTGTTGGAAGACAAGATCAAAACGGAGCTTCCTGATTTAATGCGAAATGCAGGAATTGATATGTGGGTGGTAGTTTCGAGGGAATACAACGAAGATCCGGTGATTGAGACCTTGCTCCCCGCTACGTGGTTGGCTGCAAGACGAAGAACAATTTTGGTAATGTACGATCAAGGAGAAGGCAAGGGTATAGAAACCTTAGCAGTTGCCAGATATGATGTAGGAACTACTTTTAAGAAAGCCTGGGATAAAGAGAAAGAACCCAATCAATGGAAACGACTCAAAGAAATTATCGAAGAAAGAGATCCTGAGAAAATCGGAGTTAATCAAAGTAAAGATTGGGGATTGGCTGATGGAATTGTTGCAACCGATTTGGAAGAGATGAAAGCTGCGATCGGTAAAAAGTACTCAGATCGTGTAGTTTCAGCTGAGAAATTGGCAGTGGGATGGTTAGAAACCCGTTCAGCTAAAGAGATGACGATTTATCCTCAAATAGTAAGAATTGCGCACAAAATTATTAAACAAGGGTTTTCAGATGAAGTGATTCAGCCGGGAGTTACAACTACAGAAGATCTTGTTTGGTGGTTCAGAGAAAAAATTAGAGAACTAAAATTAATTACCTGGTTTCATCCAAGCGTATCCATTCAACGAGCCGATCCTGAATCATTCGATCACCTCAGATCATTTTCCAGCCGACCGGATAACAACGTAATTATGCCCGGAGATTTACTTCATGTAGATTTCGGAATTACTTATCTAAGATTGAATACTGATACCCAGCAGCATGCTTATATATTAAGACCGGAAGAAACCAAAGTTCCGGATTACTTAAAAAAGGCGTTCGATAATGGAAATCGCCTTCAGGATATCTTTACAAATAACTTCAAAGAAGGTCGAACAGGAAATGAGGTACTCAAAATGTCTCGTGAACAATCCATTGCAGAAGAAATTAAACCAAGTATCTACACACACCCAATTGGGTATCACGGCCATGCTGCAGGGACAACTTTAGGAATGTGGGATTCTCAAGGCGGCGTTCCCGGAAGCGGAGATTATCCGCTACATTTGAACACCGCTTACTCCATCGAATTAAATGCAGCTACTTTTATTAAAGAATGGGGCAAAGAAATTCGCATTATGCTCGAAGAAGACGCTTTCTTTGATAAAACCGGTGTTTGGTATATTGATGGAAGGCAGAAAGAAATAATGATGATTCCAATAATTCCAGCTAAACAATAGTTTATTGATATGCAGCTCCATAATCTCCAAGAAAAAATCTTTCACGCTCGATCTCTCTCGAATCCGATTCCTGAATTAGGAACTGATATTGTCCAGTTGCTAAAAAATGGAATCGGAAATAATGATCTGTTCTTGATCTATCGGGATTCCAAAGAGGAACGAATAGAGCTCACGTACAGAGAATTTTATGATTCTGTGTTAGATACGGCTCGATTTTTTCAACGTGAAGGACTAGAAGTCGGAGATAAGATCGCCACTATTTCTCATAACCATTGGCATACTGTTGTTCAATACTTTGCTGCTTGGTTTTGTGGATTGGTTGTAGTTCCTGTGAATTTAAGCGAAGACGATCAACGTATCGAATATATCTTTGAAAACGCTGGAGTAAAACTTGCTCTGGTAAGAGAAGATTATGTATCAAGAATACATGGAATTATCGATGCTAATGAAAAACTTTCATCAATAAAAATAATTGAATGCGAAAAAGATTTGAATTCGTTTTCATCGGAATCAGGTGACTTAAAAGAACCGCAGTTCGATTCAGAAATAGATGCATTAATCGTGTTTACTTCCGGCACTACGGGCAATCCAAAGGGTGTGGTTTTAAGCCAACGTAATTTATTGGAAGATGCCAGGGCTATCAGCGAGTGGCACTATAATACGTCAGAAACAAGAATGATGTGTGTGTTACCCATTCATCATGTAAATGGAACAGTCGTAACTTTATTAACGCCTTTTTTTGCAGGCGGATCTGTAGTACTGAACGAGAAATTTCAGGTCGATCAGTTCTTTCCAATTATTAAGGAAGAAAAAGTAGAAATTGTAAGTGTGGTACCAACCCTGCTTCAGTATTTAACCAGCTATTATAGAGATAAGAGATCGTACGAACTAGAAAATTTCAGCCATATTATTTGCGGGGCAGGCCCACTTACCGTAAACGTGGCTAAGAATTTCGAGGAGAGGTTCGGTAAAAGAATTATTCACGGATACGGCCTTTCTGAAACCACCTGTTATTCTTGTTTTCTGCCACTTGCCATCAACGACAAAATTCACAACAAATGGATGCAGGATTTTGGCTATCCAAGTATAGGAATGGCAATCCCTGCAAACGAAATGGACATACATGATGAAAATGGAAATTCACTAAAAGAAGGAGAACGAGGAGAGATTGTAATTCGAGGTGTAAATGTAATGAAAGGGTATTTTAATAATCCGGCAGCTAATGAAAGTGCTTTTAAAAACGGATGGTTTAGAAGCGGTGATGAAGGATTTTTTCAGAAAGACGAACACGGAAATGCTTTTTACTTTATCACAGGAAGAATTAAAGAATTGATTATTCGGGGCGGAATTAACTTTGCTCCGCTGGAAATTGATGAGGTCATAAATAAAGCACCCGGAGTTAAGGCGGGAATCGCCGTTGGTTTTGAAAATGATTGGTACGGTGAAGAAGTAGGAGCTTATGTGCAGTTACATAAAGGAATGAAGGAAGATGCAGAATCAATTATTAACTATTGTAAAGAACATCTTCCACATTCTAAAACACCAAAAGTGGTTGTATTTGGAAACGAAATTCCTGTTACCTCGACCGGAAAATATCAGCGCAGAAAAGTGGCTCATTTATTTAAAGAATGGAAAGAAGTTCAGTTTAGGAAGAGTTAGGAAAATACTTATACCAGTTAGGTAATTCACTTACGAAATATTCTATTCCTAAGAATTGATACAGTTCCTACTCCTCCTCAAAATCTCGAGAAAATCGTATAAAATATCGACCATTAGAATAATTGGCGAAACAAGAACGTATTGAAATCGACGGCTCTGTAGGAGCAATCATTACATTCGGGTTGATTCGTGAATATGCAACTTATCTGCGAAGACCTTTTGTAATGATTAGTCGATGTAATGAAGTTCTCGCCAATAATTCTCGTCGAGAGCTTTTTCCGAAGGAATGCCTATGGCATGGTACTTTTGGCGGTTCAAAAGTACATGATAAAAGATTTGAAGAAAATCTCCAGGGTTGGCTAAGAACAAGGTTACCTATTTTTGTCTTGTCCGAAGGACTCCTACGGAGATACAAAAGTAGCAGAAGATCAAGACTAAGTATTTAAGACGGGTTCACTGATCCTCAGCTGAATAATTCTAAAGGTCTTGGTTCATGCAGAGAAAACTCAACATTCCTCACCAGAAAGAATTATCCCTCCTTTGGAGGCGCTTTTAGATCAGGTTCACTATTCCGCCTTAAATACTAAGGTCGAATTAGCCTTCAGATAAAATCACCTTTCCAATTGCCCGTACTTTTCCTATAATTCATTGAAAATAAATTGATTTAGAATTGAAGAACTGATTTCCATATATGCCACTATTCCAAAACGCGGTACTGAATAAATATCTCTCTGGGGTGGATGAGAAAAAAGTAGAAGAAGCTTGGGGAAAATTCACAGAGCACTTCCATAATCGGGAGATACAGGAGAATATCCGAAACTCCAAAGAAGAAGAATATCAGGAAGGATTTCTAGAACATCTATTTGTTAATGCTCTTGGCTATACCAAAAAACCATCTCCGAATTATAATTTGGTGATGGAACAGAAAAACCTCAACGATTCAAAAAAAGCAGATGGTGCACTTTTGGATGGCGAGAAAGTCCGAGGAGTAATTGAGCTCAAGGGCACCGAAACCACCGATCTCGGAAAAGTGGAAACACAGGCCTTCGGATATAAGAACAAACAGCCCGATGCCCTCTACGTCATTATCTCCAACTTCGAGAAGTTACGGTTCTATATCGACAATGCGGTAGACTTCCTAGAGTTCAATCTCTTTCAGCTTACCAAAGAGGAATTCAAGCTGCTGTGGCTGTGTCTTGGGTATTCCAATTTTGCAAAAGGACTGCCGAAGAAGATCAAAGACGCTTCCCTCACTGAAGAAGAAAATGTTACCAAGAAGCTGTACAAAGATTATTCAGAATTTAAGCATGCGGTGTTTGAAAGCATCAAAAAGCACAACCCGGAATACGATAAGCTACTGCTGTTCAAGAAAACACAGAAACTGCTGGATCGGTTTTTATTCATCTTTTTTGCTGAAGACCGGCTGTTGCTTCCGCCCAATTCCATCCGCGAGATCATTAAGCAGTGGATGGACTTGCGGGATAAGTACGATGAATACGTTCCACTGTACGATCGTTTTAAGAAATACTTCGGGTATATGAATGAAGGCCACAAGGGAAAAAACCACGAGATATTTGCCTACAACGGAGGACTTTTTGTCGAAGACGAGGTGCTAGATAACCTTAAAATTGATGACGAATTGCTATATAAGCATACTATGCAGCTCAGTAATTATGATTTTGACTCGGAAGTAGATGTAAACATCCTCGGGCATATTTTTGAGCATTCGCTGAACGAGATCGAAGAAATTACAGCCGAGCTGGAAGGGCAGAAAGTGGATACCTCAAAAACCCGCCGCAAAAAAGACGGAGTTTTTTATACGCCCAAATATATCACAAAGTACATTGTAGAAAATACGGTCGGGAAGTTATGTGAGGAAAAGAAGGCCGAATTGGAAATTGAAGACGAGGACTACCGTCCGAACCGCCAAAAGAAAACCAAGAAGGAATTACTGGGCAAACTGGATCAGTACCGGGAATGGCTGTTGGAATTGACTATTTGTGATCCGGCTTGTGGAAGTGGAGCATTTTTAAATCAGGCACTGGAATTCTTAATTGATGAACATACCTATGTGGATGAACTACAGGCAAAGTTATTGGATCAACCACTGGTAATTCCCGATATCGAGAATCAAATTTTGGAAAACAATTTGTTTGGTGTGGATATAAATGAGGAATCGGTAGAAATTGCCAAGCTTTCTCTATGGTTGCGTACCGCCCAAAAAGGTCGGAAGCTCACCTCACTGAACAACCACATAAAGTGTGGAAACTCGCTGATCGACGACCCCGAAGTGGCTGGCGACAAAGCCTTTAAGTGGGAAAAAGAATTCCCGAATGTATTCCGGCAAAAAGAAAAGCAAGTGTTCCATGTTACATGGGTGACGCATAATGCAAGGACCTCACAGCGCATGAAACAATTTGGAGTGGAAAAGGGCGATCCGTTTTTGATGAGCGATGATCAGGAAGAGTTTGTGACCCGTGAAATTGCCCGGATTGTGAAAGAGGATGAACGGAATGTGATGGCTTATAACATTTGCAGGGATCATGTGCATATGCTGTTGGTTTGTGAACCGTATGAGTTATCCAACATTGTGCGGAAATTGAAAGACCGTTCTTCTCAAAAGCTGAAAGAAGCCATAGGCATCCCCAAAGAAGAAAAATTTCAATTGTGGGCACAGAAGTTTAACCGAAAGCCCATTACCGACCGCGATGGACTGGCCAACGTTCAGCAGTATATTTTCCACAACCGCCAAAAACACGGGTTACCACCGCTTGACGAAGATAAGCTGGATTTTATAGATCCATCGTGGCAAGGAAAACTAAACGATGACTACGAACCCGGCGACGAAGAATTTATAAACCAAGATAAGGAATCACGCCCTGACCGAGACAAGGGGTTGCAACCCCTTGCCTCGGAGGGTGGATCTCTTTCTGAGATCATTAATGAACTGTGTTTGACGGAAGAAGAAGCATTTCGCCCGGAGTACACCGGCGGCTTTGATGTGGTGATTGGGAATCCGCCTTATGTTTTTACTCGAGGAAATGAACATTTACAAGAGTTCAATGAATATATCTGGAGTAATTATAAGTACAACCATGGGAAAATAAACTTATATAGTGTTTTTCTAGAGGTTTCAGTTTCAAAGCTTTTAAGAGAAGAAGGTAGATTGGGTTTTATTACACCTGAAACATTTATTAGAACGAGTACTTACTCAGAGATTAGACAGTATTTAATAAATGATTCAGTTATTGAGACCATGAGTATCTATGGTAATGGGGTTTTTGAAAATGTTACAGCAGAGACAATTGCAATGACATTGAGAAAAGGGTATGTAAAAAATAATCAGGTGTCCTTTTTTAAACACAAAAGCATAAATGATTTTGAAGTTTATGAAGAAAAACAAGAAAGCTTTAAAAACACCCCTGAAAACAGATTGGTTTATGGTAGTTCTACTCTTGATAAGCTCATTTTTGACAAAATTAAGAAGGATAAAATTAAGTTAGGAGAAATTATAGATGTCAAAAATGGTATTGCAACTAAGGCAGGAAAAAATGATTTCTTAGCAAACGAAAAGGTATCTGAGAAATATGAGAAACTTCTGGAAGCTCCTGATTTATTTAGATACGGTTATGAATGGCCTGGCGTATACATAAATTATGATAAGGAGGTTTTACACCGTCCGAGAAGCGAAGAAATTTTTCTAAATAATAAGATTTTAATTCAAAGAGTTTCATCACAATTGATCTGTTCTTTGGATGAAGACAAATATTATACTTTCAATTCAGTAAATAATTTATTGGCAAAGAAAGAAGATATTAGCTTGAGATTTTATTTGGGGATTCTGAATTCAAAACTGATTGATTATTTCTACAGAAAGAATTATTCGCTTGATGCTAAATACACTATAACGGTTACTAAGAAAAATTTGGATTCGATCCCGTTACCTGAATACAATAATGAAAATTCTAAGCACTCAGCTCTTGAAAATAGAGTAGAAGAGATTATCAATCTTACAAATCATCTTACCGAGCATACAAGAAAATTTTTAGATCTCATTCAATCCAAATTCGATATCGAAAAACTCAGCCGGAAACTCCAAAGCTGGCACGAGCTCGCCTTCAATCAATTCCTGAAAGAGCTGAAAAAGAAAAAGGTGGAACTCACCCTCGAGAAAGAAGCCGAATGGATGGAATATTTTAACCGACAGAAAGCCCAAGCCGACGAACTAAAAACCCAAATCGCTCAAACCGATAAAGAGATCGACGGGATGGTGTATGAGTTGTATGGGTTGAGTGAGGAGGAAATAAAGGTTGTAGAGGAGACTTAGTATTCATGGATCTTAAAGAATTAAAAAAAGGACTAAGAAAGATTGAAAGTAATCTCCAAACAGTATCTTTTGATTACTCAAGAAAGATAGTAAATACTTTTTGTGATGATATGACTTTGATGAGAGATTATTTGAAATACAGGAATGGAGCAGTTGGGTTCCATCTAGATATAATTAAAGATCATTTAGATTATTATTCTGATCTACTAAAACAGCCTAAAGGATTTGATAAAGGTATCCATTTATCATTTAATGCGGGTTGGGAAATGAATTATTTATTAGACGATCTCATTTTTAATCAAATGTCTTTTTATGATTACTTCTCTACTTATATTATGTATGTTTTCTACGGAGATGAAATCAGAAATAGTGCTAAGGGATATGAGCCATTAAGTCTCAAAAACAAAAAAATGGAACATCTATTTCAAGCTCTTAGAAATATTTCATGGCTTGAAATGGCTAAGCTTGTAAAAAATAATTCGAGTCGAAAGTCTAAATTACATTATGATCTTAACCCAATTTCAAATTCTACAGTAAGTGAGAAGATTAAAAATTGGGATAGTAAATTTGTTTACAAGCTGTACAGACTAAGAAGTGATATTATTCATAATAAAGTAACACCTGTGGGTAACAACGTTAGTTATAATCCTGTTAATGGAGGGAAATATAATTTTTCAGTCCATGGTACGTACAAAGAGATGTTTCCAAATGAAGACACCAATTTTGAAAAGACGATAGAATTTTTAATCAAAAGCTATTCAAATAGTGTCATTGAATGTACTGAAGCTCTAATCAATGATATAGAAGAGAACCGCTTAGTTAAAAAAGAAGATATGTTTCAGAAATGGGAATGGGAGTTATGATTTAACAATCTCCTATGATTCTAAAAAAGAGACATTATGGTTTTTTAGGAATTTTTTAATTACATCAACATGTATGCATTCACCCAAGTGTATAAATGAATAATCATTCACTTTTTTAGTCTTTCCTTTCACCTGAATTTCTTTTCCTTCTATATCAAACCCCAAGTGCAAGTGTTTAGTTCTATTTTGCATACCGCAAATTATTCCATCCCCATCAAATAACGGCCCTCCACTTTGCCCTCTTAAACCTGGTGTGCTTAATTCAATTCCAATTTTTTGATTTTTATCATCAGCAAGAAATCTTGTTACCATTCCATTTATTGGGAATCTTGGAGAACTGTTCTTACCATTTTTTGTCCAAACAATGTCATCATTTATTTTGTCATATTTATAATTAGAAAATTCAGGAAATGGATATCCTAACCTGCAAAGCATTGATCCTTGTTGAATAGTGGAAGTGTCTTTTTTAAATCGTGGAAAGTCATTAACAAGTATTTTATTAAAGCCTTCAAATTTCAAAATAGCTAAATCATATTTTGAGTGAAGATGCCATTTAAATCCTGTCATTGTATCGACACAATCTACAAACGAATTTTTTATTTGAACTGTAGCATTAGGTTCTATCTTATGCTTTCTTTCCAATCCCTTTAATGTTGCCTTCCTTTTTTGGGGAATCACTTTATTTAAATCAGTTTTAAAATCTGAATATTTTTTATTGATTTTTTCTGAATTAGCAATTAGACCAATGACATGCTTACATGTTAAAGCATAACCTTCATCATTAACAAAAAAAAGAGTAGCAGCACCAGGTATAATTTTTTTCCCTTTATAACCTCTTTGTATAGAGTGAATTGGTCTTGTGAATTTTGATGCATTTTCAATGGCTTTTTCAAACATGATTAATGGTTTTAAGTGTTAGATAGAATTTAACTTCGTTCCCAATGCCCGTTTTGTTTACAGATTAGACCATCCGCTCCGAGTAATGTGAAGAGATATTATATTGGATTACGAAAGCAGATTAAAAGGAATTAGTTTTTACACCCATTTTTGGCACAAGTAATTTTATCGTGCGAGCTCACCCAGTGGGATGGATGTTTTCTGGTGTCAACTCCACAACCTGTTGTACCGCCTTTTCTGCCACTATGAACTTCGTTGGTTGGTGTATGTTTTACAGCCATGATTTCCTCTCTGTTATCTTAAAAGTATAGTCTAGCATCAAAACTACTAAAATTTTGAATACATGTGTAATATATGTATAATTGAGCTAATTCAAAAACTATTCCCAAGATCATGCCAAGAAGAACAGTCCCCGTAAAACCCCACAAAAGATCAACTCCTTCGCCTGTACCGAGAAAAAATCCAAACAAACCTAAACCTGGTCCTAAAACTGTTCCAGTTAAACCACATAGGCGAACACCGCCGAAGTAATAGTTTTTGTGAGTAACGTCACCAGTCACATCAACGGGAAAATATCAGCAAAGAAAAGTGGCTCATTTATTTAAAGAATGGAAAGAAGTTCAGTTTAGGAAATAAGCATTAATTAGGAATAGATGAATTAGGAAAAGCACAACTCTTATTCCTAATTCCCATATTCACTTATTCCTAATATTCACTTATTCCTAATTAAGCCCTAATTAACTCATTATTTTTTCATTTTAACTATCGCCATTGTGCAACGGCTAACACAAACCAATTTTCCAGTTTCATCTTCAATTCTGGTTTCCCAAACATGAATTCTTGACCCTTTCTTCACCGGAGTGGATATTCCTCGAACAAATCCACCTTCCTTCACTGATCGGATATGATTGGCATTAATCTCGACTCCAACCACTGTTTTATCATTTCCGTCTAAACTAAACCAGGTACCAACAGAAGCAAGAGTTTCTGCCAATACCACAGAAGCTCCTCCATGTAACACTCTAAAAGGCTGAACGGTGGTCTCATTCACAGGCATAGTAGCTACCATCTTGTCTTTGCTTATATGTTCAAACTCAATGCCAACGGCTTGCTCCATGTGCGGTTTTGGCAAATTAAAGTAGAATTTTGCCTTTTCTTTGAGTGATTCTTCAATAAACATAAAATAGCATTTGATTAACAGTGTTAAGTTACTGAAATTGAGCAAAGAAAGTGCTTTTAAATGTAAGTGGAAAGTGTTACTTACCAAAGAGTATTAAACTAGCTTTTATTTTTATGAAATATGATCCGGAAATAGTCCCGAATATTATTAATTCGGGTATCGAAAAAAACAAAACAGGAATATTTTCTGCTGTTAAAAGAAATGGGGAATGGATTGAAACATCCATTGATGAGTTTAAAACCAAAACCAGAAATTTGGCTCTGGGATTATATAAACTTGGAGTTCGCAAAGGGGACAGAGTCTCTATACATTCAGAAAATAGTACCGAATGGTTGATTTGTGATCAGGCGGTACTCTCAATCGGCGCAATTAATGTTGCGGTTTACACAACCCAACCCCCAGATCAGATAAAATATATTCTGGAGAACTCGGAAGCGAAAGTTCATATCGTTTCAAATGATGATTTGTTTGCAGAAACTAAGCCTTTGATGAAAGAAATTTCCACGGTTGAAGCAGTTATATCTATTCAACCTTCTAAGCACAAAAAGCTGAAAGGTTTCGAAGAAGTGATGGAGATGGGCGCAGAACTTCATGGGAAAGAGTCTGATCTTCTGGAAAAATTAAAATCAGAAATTGAGCCTGATGATCTTGCAAACATCAATTACACTTCGGGAACTACAGGAGTTCCAAAAGGGGTGATGTTATCTCATAACAATCTGGCTTCGAATGTGCTGGCTTCTAATGAACGGATGGTGTACAGTGCCGATGATGCAGAAGATCCAAAGATACTTTCATATTTACCTTTGGCGCACATGTTGGAACGAATTGCTTCTTACATCAACATTTATACAGGCGTTCCGGTGTATTACATTGAAGATGTGAACGAGATAAAAGCCGATTTTGTAACCATTAAACCCATTTTCTTTTCAACGGTGCCTCGATTACTTGAAAAAATTATGGCAGGACTTAAAGTTCGCGGTCAAGACCTTTCCGGTTTGAAGAAGAGAATTTACTATTGGGCTATTGGCTTAGCTGAACAATACGATCCGGAAGATCCACCATCAGGATTAGAGAAAATAAAATTTAAGATTGCTGACAAAGCAGTGTATTCTAAAGTTCGTGAAGGATTGGGTGGAAATTTGGTTGGAATGATGGTTGGAGGTGCAGCTTTAGCTCCACCCGTAATGCGATTTTTTAATGGAATTGGATTAAAATGTGGCCAGGGTTATGGGTTAACAGAAACTTCCCCGGTTGCAACCGTAAGTAAAGCGGATTGGATCAGAATTGGTTCAGCAGGACTTCCCATTACCGATGTTGAGATTAAAATTGCCCAAGACGGAGAAATTCTGATAAAAGGTCCGAATATTATGCAGGGCTATTACAAACTTCCTGAAAAAACGAAAGAAGTGTTTACCGAAGACGGTTGGTTCTGTTCAGGAGATATTGGCTATCTGGATGAGGACGGTTGGCTATTTATTACGGACAGAAAAAAATCGATGTTTAAACTTTCAACCGGTAAATATGTAGCTCCTCAACCTATTGAAAATGCTTTGGTAAATAATGGATTTATTGATCAGGCAATGGTTGTTGGTGATGGAGAAAAGTTTTGTGCTGCAATCATAATTCCTGATTGGAAGAACATGGAGAAAAGGTTTGAACGATTTGGATACATACTTCCGGGAGAGAATAAAATCGAAAGCGAGCACGTGATCAAAAGAATTCAAAAAGAAGTGGATAAGGTTAATGAAAAACTCCCACACTGGGAAAAGATTAAGAAATTCGTATTGCTTGAAGAACCGTTTTCAATAGAAAAAGGAGAGCTTACGGCAAAAATGAGTATTAAGAGAGCCGGAGTGATGAAGAACCACAAAGAATTAATAGAAAGTATTTATCAAGATTAAATTATGAATGTTAAAAACAGAAGAATTAGAAAAGTAGCGGTCTTAGGTTCAGGTGTAATGGGGAGCCAAATTGCTGCGCATTGTATTAATGCAGGGCTCGAAGTGGTTTTGCTGGATCTTAAAAGCGATGACCCAAAACGCCCGAATAAAACCGCTGAAGAAAGTGTTCAAAAAATACTGAAAATGAAACCGGCACCGTTCGGTCTGCCTGAGTTTGCCCAAAGAATTACTCTTGGTAATTTCGAAGATGATTTTGACTTGCTGAAAGATTCAGACTGGATTTGTGAAGTTATCATCGAACGCATGGATATCAAAAAAGACATGATGTCCAGAATTGAAACGGTTCGAAAACCGGATACGATTGTAAGCTCAAATACTTCAGGTTTACCTATTACAGAAATTGGGGAAGATTGCGGAAAGGAATTCAAAGAGCACTTTTTAGGAACACACTTCTTTAATCCTCCAAGATATATGAAGTTGTTGGAGATTATTCCTACCAAGCATACAAATGAAGAGATCTCATGTTTTATGCATGGATTTTGTGAACGAGTTCTCGGAAAAGGAGTCGTTCTCTGCAAAGACACTCCGAACTTCATCGCAAACAGAGTCGGTATTTTCTCGATTGGAAGTATGATGCCGTATTTCTTTAATGGCGACTTCCGAGCAGAAGAAATTGATCTGTTGACAGGTACATTAACCGGATATTCTAAAGCTGCTACCTTCAGAACAGGAGATATGGCGGGTTTGGATGTAACCCTTCATGTTGCAAATAATATTATTCCTTCCATTCCTGATGATGAAAAACAAAATGTATTTGATCTGCCGGATCAGTTTAGGAAAATGGTGGAATCAGGTAAAATTGGTAATAAAGCAGGGAAAGGATTTTATACCAAAGTTCAAAAAGATGGCAAAACGGAATATCTGGTAATCAATCCTGAAACGTTGGAATACGAGTCTCAACAAGAATTGGAAGACCCCGTTTTAGCTGAAGCAAAAAAGATCAGAGATACAAAAGAGCGATTGAAGTTTTTGGCTTTTCATGATAGCAAGATTGGGCAGTTCATTTGGGAAACTCAACGCGAAGTGTTGTTATATGCAGCGAACAGAGTTCCTGAAATTTCGGATAATCCGCAGGATGTTGATCGAGCTATGAAATGGGGATTCAACTGGGAATTAGGTCCATTTGAACGGTGGGATGCACTCGGATTGGATAATGTGATTGAAAGAATTGAAGAAGAAGACATCCCTGTTCCATCACTTATCACAAAAATGAAAAAGGCTGGGTTTGATTCATTTTATAAAGACGGAAAAGTGTACGATCCGATTTCGAAAAGTATGAAGGATGAAAATCCTTCAGCTACGGGAGAAATAAAAGTAGCAGCCCTTAAAAAAGAAAACGTAGCAGTAATGGAAAATGATTCAGCAGCTCTTTATGATATGGGTGATAGTGTTGCTTTGTTCGAGTTCAAAACTAAAAATGCTACACTTGGATTTGAATTGGTTCAATCGCTCGAAAAGTCTTTAGAAATAGTCGCCAAAGATTTTAAAGCAATGGTGATCGGTCATGATGGAGATAACTTTGCTTTTGGAGCAAATCTTATGGAAGCGATGCAGGCGAATCAATCAGGAGATTGGGATAAAGTAGTTGATGCCGTTACGAATTTTCAACGAACAGCCGTTGCGTTACGATATGCTCCGTTTCCGGTTGTAGCAGCTCCGTTTGGACGAACTTTAGGTGGCGGTACAGAATTTTGTTTGTATTCTGATAAGATGGTTGCTCATCATGAATTATATATGGGCTTGGTGGAAGTCGGCGTAGGATTGATTCCCGCAGGTGGTGGAACAACCGAATTGCTTAAAAGAGGAATGAATAAATTGGAGGAAGATGCAGATCCGCTTCCATTTATACGTGAAGCCTTTAAGACGATGGGAATGGCAAAAGTATCCGATAGTGCACATAAAGCCCGTGAGCTTGGATTTTTGAAAGACTCAGATACAATTGTAATGAATAGAGATCTTCAGTTAGCTGTAGCAAAAGAGGAGGCGATTTCTATGGCAAGAGCCGGTTATCAACCGCCGGCTAAAACGGACATTAAAGTGTTAGGACAAACAGCTCTTTCTGCCATGAAATTGATGCTTTACGTAATGCATGAATCGAAATTTATTACCGATTATGACAAAGTAGTGGTAGAACGATTGGCATTTGTGTTGGCTGGTGGAGATCTGAGCGAACCGCAGGATGTTCCGGAAGATTATTTACTGAGACTAGAACGAGAAGCCATTTTAGATTGCTTAAAAGATGACAGAACAATAGACAGAATGGAGCATATGTTAAAAACGGGAAAACCGCTACGTAATTAGCTTTGAGTAGTGAGCTTACTGAGATTAGAGGAGTGAGATATTAGAAGTAAGACATAAGATTTGAGACGTAAGAATGCATAATTATAAAAATTTAGAAGTTTGGAAGAGGTCAGTTGATTTAGCAACGAAAGTGTATTCGCTAACAAAACATTTTCCAAGTGAAGAGAAATTTGGCTTGGTATCTCAAACTAGAAGGTGTTCAGTATCTGTTAGTTCAAACATAGCCGAAGGAGCTGGGAGAGGATCTGATAAAGAGTTTAAACTTTTTCTTAATTATGCATTGGGTTCATGTTTCGAATTGGAAACTCAATTGCTGATTTCTCAAAATCTTGGTTTAGTGGAAGAAGAGCATCATAACAGTATTTTAAGTGAGCTTACTGAGATCCAAAAAATGATCTACTCGTTGATTAAAAAATATTCTTAAATCTTATTTTCCAAATATCTTAACTCTTATTTCTTAAATCTTATGTCTATTAAAGAAGCATACATAGTAGCAGCAACACGAACAGCTTGTGGTAAAGCTAATAAAGGATCGCTCCGTTTTACACGTCCGGATTCAATGGGAGGAGCTGTTATTAAAGATCTGTTGAACCGAGCTCCTGGAGTACAACCTGATATGATAGAAGATGTGATTATGGGATGTGCATTTCCTGAAGCATCACAAGGATTGAACGTAGCCAAACAAATTGCAGCTTTGGGAGGATTGCCGGACGCAGTTCCGGGTGTGACTGTAAACAGGTTTTGTTCATCAGGATTACAAACAATAGCGATGGCAGCAGAACGAATTATGGTAGGAGCTGCAGATGTAATTATAGCCGGTGGGGTTGAATCTATGTCCCTGGTTCCAATGGGAGGAATGTCAGTTCAACCGAACCCGGAACTTGTTGAGAATAAACCGGAACTTTATATTAGCATGGGATTAACCGCTGAAAATGTTGCTGATAAATACGGTGTAAATCGTGAAGATCAGGACGCTTTTGCATACCAAAGCCACCAACGTGCAATTTCAGCTTGGGAAAATGGAAAGTTTGATAGTCAGATCACTCCAATCGAAGTTGTTGAAAAGAAAGTAAGTGCTGATGGTGAGATCATTGAAGAGAAATTCACTTTCAAAAAAGATGAAGGTCCAAGAGCAGATACAAGTAAAGAAGTGTTAGCAAAATTAAGAGCTGTTTTTAAAGCGGGAGGATCAGTAACAGCAGGAAACTCTTCTCAAATGAATGATGCGGCGGCAGGTGTAATCGTAATGAGTGGAGAAAAAGTTAAAGAGCTTGGATTAACTCCCATTGCCCGTTATGTAGGATTTTCTGTTGCTGGTGTACCTCCTGAACTGATGGGAATTGGTCCTGTTGAAGCCATTCCAAAAGTGCTCAAGCAAACAGGACTAAAACTCAATGATATCGATCTAATTGAGTTAAACGAGGCGTTTGCAGCCCAGTCGCTCGCTGTTATAAGAGAACTGGGTATCGATCAGGAAATCACAAATGTGAATGGCGGTGCGATTGCTATGGGGCATCCACTAGGTTGTACAGGAGCAAAACTAACCACTCAGATATTACACGAAATGCAGGCTCGAAAATCCAAATATGGAATGGTTACCATGTGTATTGGTGGTGGAATGGGCGCAGCCGGAATATTTGAAAACCTTGGCTGAATTAAATCCATAATAGAATTAAAAAGTCATTCCACGGCGTATGCCTGTGCCAAAGGCATCACTTTGTGGGAATCTAAATTGACCTTACTGTTTAGGAAAAATGATATCAAAGAATAATCCAGATTCCTGCCTTCGCAGGAATGACTACAATTAGATGATATTGAGCTTGATCAGTATTTTTCAAATTACATAAAAATAAGGAACGAACATGTTTACAAAAGATACTCTTTCAGGGAAAACAATTTTAATTACAGGAGGAGGCTCCGGACTTGGCTTGGCAATGGCAAAAGGCTTTGCTGAAAGTGGCGCTAATATCGCCATTTGTGGAAGAACCGAGGAGAAACTACAAAAAGCAGTAAAAGAAATCCAAAAATCAGGAGATAATAGTACGGTAAGATACTATGTCTGCGATGTTAGAGACCATGAAGCAGTAACAAAAATGGTTTCTGAAATCAAGAGCGATTTTGGCTCGATGGAAGGATTAGTAAACAATGCTGCCGGTAATTTTTTGTCAGCATCAGAAGATCTAACACCGGGTGGATTTAAAGCTATCATTGATATCGTACTTCACGGAAGTTTTAACTGTACGCATGCCTTTGGTAATTATTTGATCGACAATAAAAAAGAAGGTTCCATTTTGAATATAGTTACCACGTATGCGGAGAGTACAGGTTGTGCTTTTGTATTGCCTTCAGCTTGTAGCAAAGCCGGAGTTTTGGCAATGACACGATCTCTGGCTTTTGAGTGGGCTGAATATGGAATTCGTGTGAATGCGATTGCTCCAGGACCTTTTCCAACTAAAGGAGCCTGGTCAAGATTGGTTCCTGATAAACTTATTGAGAAGAAATTTATCAATAAGATTCCAATGAAGAGATATGGAGAACATAAAGAGTTAGCAAACCTAGCAACATTTTTAATGTCAGACATGGCTCCGTATATAACCGGTGAAAGTGTTGTAATAGATGGGGGAGAGCGTCTTCAAGCCGGACAATTTAATTTTATCAATGATTTGATGTCAAGAAAGAAGCTTAAAAAAGCTTTTAAAGCAATGAAGCCAAAATAAGATATTGAAATTGTATTTTAAGAGAAAAGCGACAATCTCTGCTCAACTTTTTGAATCTGTTGGGCTAACTTCAAAGCGTCATAGCTTGAATACGAAGTTTCAGTGTTAAGCTGAATTGATTTTAGAAAAAGCAACGCTGCTTTTTCAGCTGATTGTGCTGGGTCAAAAGATTGTTTCCCAAAAAATAAATGCCCACCGTCATTCAATCGTCCTATTCTGATAGTTTGAGATGGAACATTACAATCTAACACCTCAGTTTTGCTACAAGCTAATCGTTGATGGTGATTCTCTTGAGAAGAAACATAGATTACAATAGATGCTGTACTTCCGTTATCAAATCTTAAAAAAAGATGAATTGAAATTGGATTGTTTGAATCAAGCCAACTTGCATGAGCTTCAATATGATGAATTCCACTATCGATCCATTTTATGCATAAACCAAGTTCATCAATCCACACATTTCTAAATTCATGTATAGGGTCAACTAAAACAGACCGGCTTATATACCGATTAATGTGTAAGAAATTTGGGCGATGTACTTCGTCCATCATCCATTGAGTGGCAGGAGCTAAGGATGGCCAGTGAGAAAATTGAACCTTAACTCCGGCTTCTTTACTGGCTCGATGAATTTTTTCGAGTTTAGAAGTGTCAGTTGGTTGCTTGGCTATTAGGAAGCAGTTGTAACCTAATTGTACAGCATTAAGAAGATTATCTAAGTTGGAAGGTTTATCATCTAGGATTAAACAGGCATCTACTTTATCAAGATCAGCAATAGATGGCACTAAATTAACTTCACTTACAATTCCGTGCGGCCGTAAATGTTTTTCCCAAGCTACTGTTCGGGTAGCATCGCCTACAATACCAACTTTCATATTAAATCATTTTAGTTGGTGTAAGATGCTAATGCTAAACTAATTAAACAAGAAAAGGCTCATATTGATTGATACGAACCTTTATACTCAAGATTTGAAAACAAGATCAATCCGGCATTACTATAGCAAGAATGAAATAGGCAAAAATGGCGAACCCATAAGTAAAAGCTAGAACTACAAATAGGATTCGGACAATTGTGGGATCCCATCCAAGGTATTCTGCAAGACCGCCACATACACCGGCTAGCATCTTGTCTGTTCTGGATTTTTTTAATTTTGCTGGCATAACGTACAAATTAGGTTATAATCTGTAGTAATGTACGCAAGCAAATTTAAGAAGTTTCAAAAAGTTTAAACTATTTTAGTATTTATCTAAGTTCCCACATAGTGATGCCCTCGGTAGATCAAAAAAGCTATTTAATTACACTTTGCAAGAGATTGTTTTCAGAGTATTCCCAAAAACCTCCGCAATGTTTACCTTCGGTGGAGAAGAATGGTTACTCCTGTAATTTCTTACTAATGGAATCTCTGTTTGACAACTCTAGTTCGCCCAACCGTTTTTAGTTACGCAAGAGCGTGTGGAACCAGTGTCGTTAATGGTTGGTATAGTCGTTATTTAAGCCAAAAATGAGGAATCTAACTCATCTTAACGATTAACCGCCAAAGGCGTGCCTGTGGCAGAATAACCAATATCTTAAAACCAATCCTGAGACTCCTGTACAGTAATTAAATTCCTAGTAAAGCAAGTTAGGTAGCTCAATTCTTAGATTTAATTGGAGGTGGTGGCGGATCATTAGTTGAACTTTGTCTGTATTCTGAATCCGTAAGTTTAAAGAGTATAGGCAAACTCATTTGAACAGCAACATTTCTACCTCGTTGAACGCCTGGGGTAAACTCAATTTGAGAAACAACTCTTAATGCTTCTTCATCACAACCACCGCCAATGCCACGAATTACTTTAGGATTTACCACATTTCCTTCCTCATCAACAATGAATTGTACAGTTACTCTTCCCTCAGTTCCGGCTTTTATCGCTACTGGTGGATATTCCACTTTACTTTGAACTGCTGCCATCCCTCCTTGTATCTCAGGCATATTTTCCACAACGACAAACACTTCTTTGTCATATGGAATTTGATTAGTTGGAGGAGAAGGAGGTGGTGGAGTATTTGAATTTCCAATTGCGATAGCCACAGCGGAAGGCTGATAATCAGGATAATGTCTAACCCATATTTCTGCTTGATCGCTATTTAATAAAATCTTATTCGATGATAAAACAGAAACATCCATCTCATTTATTCTGAATGTAATTTTATTTCCACTTATTGAGCCAGCTAACTTTGATCCGTCAAACGAAGAAATTGCAATTTTAAAGAACCCATAATCTTTAGGACTGATACCGATGGCTCCTGTTCCATTAGTTCCCACCTTCATTTTTTGATCCGAAAGATTCATTACTTCTTTGCCGTTTATTTCAACGACAAAATTTTCAATTGAAATCTTTTCCTTCAGTATCTCTTCTTCTGAAAGAGTCTCAGGTCCTCTTAAATCAGAACACGCAATTGGTGCTATAACCATCAGAGTGATGGATACTAAAATCAGAAGACTTCGTTTATAAGATGCTTTATGCATTTTGTGATGTTTCATAGTCTCAATTCTTTGTTTTAAGGTTGACTGTTTTACCGCCATGCTAACTGTAAAACTTCCATATTCTTTGTTAAGTGGTATAAGCTCTAGTAACAAATTGGCATATTTTTTGGGATGGATATCAGAGGTGTTCAATACTTCCTGATCGCATGAAATTTCTCGGTAGGTTTCGATTTCTTTCGCTCCAATTCTAATGAGAGGATGGAACCAAAAAAGAGATTGTATTAAGGAAATAGCTAATTGTAATAAGTAATCTCCTCTTCGGATATGTACCAATTCATGCTGAATAGCCATATCAAGTTTTTCGGAATCGTCTTTTATCTGCTTAGGAAGAACTATACTGCGATTTTTCCAACCAAAGGTAAATGGAACTAAAGGAAGACTATGAAAAGCTACAGAAACAGAGCCATCTTTTAGTCCCGTTAAATATTCAGTATTGGTTAATGGTTCAAAGGTTAAGTTCTTATGCAATTTTCTAAGTTGAAAATAGCTTATAGTTAATTTTAGGACCAGATATATGGCTATACAAACAACTAAAGAGGATACAATTCCAATCAAAAAATTAGCTTCAAACCAGTTTATTCCGGAACCAAGATTAGTTGTACTGGCAGTAGAATAGACTACTGGTATTAACAAAGCGGTAATTTAACAATAAAATTTCGTATCTTTGTGGTATGGAAAA
>CAXBHO010000049.1:0-25516 GCA_963975485.1 uncultured Balneola sp.
GAAAAAATTTGGATTTATCTGAAAAATGAGGTGTTTTCTTAGAGACACTATATAGGCACTGTCTGCGTGCAAGTCTTGGTCTTTGTCTTTTTCGGTAAGCAGCTTGTCTAAAGCTTGGGAGTCGTGAACGGCGTCTGTTACGGTGTAGGTGTTAATGAACTTACTTTTAGTATCTACTTTTACATGATTTTTATAGCCGTAGAACGTTTCCCCGTTTTTCTTCGTCCAACGAGCATCTATATCTTTATGTTTTTTCTTGTTTGGCTTGTCATTCCATAAATCATCGCCCTCTCCATTTTTTATCTTCTTGTTTTCTTCCCTGGTATTGCGTTGACGCGGAGCTACCGTAAAACTGGCATCTATCATTTGGCCCTCGTTTAATAGCAATTGCTCGGTTTCCAAAAAACTTTTGAATTGTATGAACAAATCTTCTATGAGCCCCGATTTTGTTACACGTTCTCTAAAACTCCATATGCTCTTTTCGTCCGGAACTTTATCCCCTGTTTCTAATCCTAAAAATGTTTTAAAACTTGTTCTATCTACTATTTGATACTCCACTTGACTATCTCCTAATCCGTAATAGCGGTGTAATATCAATATCTTAAACATCAAAACCACATCAAACGGCTTTGCCTCTGCATTATTTTTCTTGGCAGTATTTAGAAGCTTGCTCTCTAATACTTGCCGGAACAGTTCAAAATTAATGGCCGTACTGAGTTTATCTAACGGATTACCCATTTCTGATAATTTTTCAACAGAAAACTGCTCGTCAAACAATGATTTCTTTCCGGTCGATTTGTATATGTGTTTAGCCATGTTTTTATCTGGTTTTTGGATACCAAAATAGAGTGATAAATAATTGATAAGCTAACATTTAATTTATAGAACTCCTCTTAAGAGTATCTCATGATTAACTTGTTACAAAATAAATTAAAAAGTCTCATATATTTGTTTAGCGTAAAATAAAATCCCTATCATATAATATGAACGAAGAGCAATCTACAACTAACTGGAAAAAGATCTACATCGCTGTTTTTATAACAGGAATTACTTTTATCGTACTTTTTTGGACATTTACAGCTGTTTTTAACTCACCTTGATTATTGAGCCCATTCCGGGAGAACTCCAACTTCAATACCAAACACCCAACTTATCAAAGTCAGAGAAAAGATCGCCAGCAAAAGTATGAACATGATATTAAGCCATAAACCTGCTTTCGACATTTCAGGAATAGTGATTTTACCACTCCCATAAACGATCGCATTTGGCGGTGTAGCTACCGGAAGCATAAATGCACAGCTTGCTCCCAATACAGTTGGTATGGCAAGTAAGAAAGGGTTCTCACCCAATCCAATAGCAACTGAAGCTAAGATTGGTAAAAATGCAGCTGTGGAAGCTGTGTTGCTCGTCATTTCTGTTAAGAATACTATGAGTGCAATTACTATGACAATGATCAACAAAATCGGCCAGGTATTTAAACTTCCAATTCCTGAACCAATCCATTCTGCCAAACCAGTACTGCTGATTGCAGAAGCCATGCTCAATCCACCTCCAAAGAGAATTAAAACTCCCCAAGGCAAACGTTTGGTGTCAGACCATTTTAGTAGAAAAGTGTGTTCTTTGATGTTAGCCGGAATCATAAAAAAGGCAACAGCTGCGGCGATAGCAATTCCGGCATCCGACAAACCCGGAATAAAATCTGTCAGTAATGGACGAAACATCCATAACAGGGCAGCAGAGATAAATACAGTCGCCACTTTCTTTTCCTGATTAGAAATTAATCCCAGCTTTTGCATTTGTGATTCAATCAGCTCTTTTCCACCGGGTAGTTCTTTGATTTTTATCGGATAAACAAACTTTGTAAGTACAACATACATCAGCGGTAGTGAGATCAGCATAATAGGTACGCCTACCATCATCCAGTCCAGAAAAGTTATTTCTATCCCATAATTTTCCAACACAAAACCTGCAAGAAGCGCATTGGGCGGAGTTCCGATTAGAGTACCCATTCCACCAATATTACAAGCATAAGCAATCGTCAAAATCAGAACAATTTCGAAGTTTATCTTGCCGGTTATATCTTTTTCATCCAACAATTCTAAAATTGACATTGCAATGGGCAGCATCATAATTGCAGTTGCTGTATTGCTAACCCACATACTTAAAAAAGCTGCTGAGATAATAAAACCTATAATTATTGAAGAGGGTTTTATGCCAACAAAATTTACAATTGTGATTGCTATACGTTTATGAAGGTTCCATTTCTCCATTACTAAGGCTATTACGAATCCTCCCATAAAAAGAAATATCAAAGGATTGGCATAAGGTGTGGTTGCGTCGGAAATACCAAATACGCCGAGAACCGGGAATAAAACGATAGGCAGTAATGCAGTCACAGAAATAGGAATGGCTTCTGTGATCCACCAAACTCCCATCAGTATGGTTACAGCTGCTGTTTTCCAGGCTGCATCTGAAAGACCTTCCGGGGCAGGAATTAGAAGAATGATGATAAAAACGAGAATTCCGCCTAGTAATCCTGCTCTTTTTCCAAATGCCTGCATATAATTGTTATTCAGATTTATTTTTCAGCCGGATAATTCTCTTTCTCCATCCAGTATTCCAAATAAGGTACGTTATAAATACTGGTCCAACCAAAAACGCGTAACCCATTTGTAATTTGCCAGATTGCTGGACGTCTTGCCCCGGGATCTTTCGGAAAATTACTTGCTTCCTCTAATGCATCAGCCAATATTTTTTGATTTTCGTAGGAGTCAAAAGCTTGGACAAGTTCTTCCGTTTTTAGATACTGAGCTCTATTCACGGCTTCATCAAGCAAACTTTTTTCGCCGGAGTATTCATAGCCCAACACCAAACTGCTTATAGATGATAGGTAAGATTCCATATCGTGATTCAATGGTGGGACATCTCTGAGTCTTCGTGCATGATCTACTACCGCATCTTTTACTTCATGACTACCAGTAAACTGATAATATTTTCTTAATCCATTACTGGCATATACCTGAGCATATCCATATCGGTTTATAACCAATTCATCAGCTTGTTCAGGTAATTTTTGAAGTTCAAGCATCAAATTAACGCGATCTTCAAGTTCATTATAATACTTATCCATTTTAGTAGCGTCATAAATCTCCGCTAAATTCCAAACAGAAAGGTATAATCTTCGCCCCCTTAAACCATGATCGCCAAATACCCGACGCAGATAGTAATCTCCTGTTTCCTTAGCAACTTCTAAGCCACGGTGGTTTCCATCTAAATAGTAAGAGGTGACCCAGCCCGGAACCCAAACATGAGCACTCAATAGGGAAGTATAATGTTGAGCGGCGTGTCTTCTACCCATGCCAACATAAGGAGATCCTTTGGGTTCATCTGCAACCTGGAAAGCGTGTAACGATTCATTGGTATCGCCAAAATACTCCGCATCTTTTGGCCAGTGAATATTATCTACATCCATTGTGTGAGCACTAGCAGCCTGAGCAGTTTTATAGTACATCGGGTTTCCGGTTCTAATAAACTGTAACCACCACATGTAATCGTTGCCTGGCTCGTTATTGGTCCACTGAAACCATTCGTATCCATAGAAATAAGTCAGATTATCGCCATAGTTAAGCATTCCATACCAAGGCTCCCATTGCTGATTAAATTTCATCCAATTCATCTTATAATCCAGACCTCGTTCATAAGAAGCATATTTGTCTAAGCTTTCAGTCATTTTTCCAAATGCTTCACTTTCAGCATACCATTCAGGCGAAGCATGAGTCACAGGACTATCCATAAATCGTTTTACATCAGATTCAATTTCTTCAACAGCATTTTTCTTGTGAAAATTGAACACCATTTCTGTCGTTTTTGCAAGACCTTGAGCAAAGTTTCCAATCATACCGCTATCATTTTCGCTGTCTTTTTTAGCAAAACTCATTGGTTCAGCATTAGGAGTCCAAATATAGGCTGTCACTTTATTTGAATTTCCATCCACTGCAATTTCTTTTGGATATTCCTCAAAAAAGCTTTTAAAACCTACTGTAACGCCCCATTTATTATCTGATACATCTAACCAACCGGGTGCGCGTTCAGCATTTACTTCATTATTCTCGCCTACTTTTATATTGGAAGTGAATACATTTTCCATTCTTTTGTCAGGGGATGAATTTTCCAATTCCGGAATCTGTGAAGTATTTGGTCCTGTTTGAAAAACAAAAGCTGAGCCATTCAAAGGACTTTGAACAACCGTACTATTTGAAGTATCCCACCATTTTCCGTCATAATATGCTGAGGTAATGGTCTTATTCTCATTCAGATTGTAATTAAGAGCTAGACCTGTGGATGAAATCCTATCATTAGGTTTCATGAACCCTGAATCATTCTGAAGTTTAGATTCATCTATGATCTTACCATTACTTGTTGCTATAGCTTCATATTCCCCTTCTTGCTTTTTATGCATATCGGGCTCTCCCGTATAAACAAATGTGTGCTGAACTTTGATGAAGCTTTTGCCTGCATACGCATGAATTCTTGTTGTAAAAGGAGCTTTATTATTATCACCTCTGCTGTACTCATATTCTCCTTCAACCCTGATGATTGCATGCAGAGGACCTGTTCCAAGTTCTTTTACAGTTCGAAGTACCACTGCTTTGGATTTATCAATTCCTGCATCATCCAAAAGATCCAGAAACGAACTTCTTCCGGCTTCTCCCATTGCAATTATATCATCATCCGTAAATCCGTCACCATCAATATCCAATTCTACTTTATCAAGAAAGCCACTTCCCGCTGGAGAATTTCCAAATCCTCCGCCTTCACCCTTGTTAATTACAAATCTAAGTGTACCTGTATTGACTTCTACTTCTCCATTAGGTCTTTGATTATTTTTGATGACTAATTCCTGATCATAATCTCTGGCATTTCTTACATCTTTACCGTATTCAACGCTATATTCACTTCTTTCTTCCGTAAAAAAGAATACCCATAACCACTTTATGCTGTTATCTGAAGGCTTCCAGGTGGTAACTTTAGTAATCTGTGAAGGAATTTCATCGCCATCACTATTCAAAACCCGTACGTGATCCGGCGAATACAATTCTCCTTCAGGGATTGGAACTCCAAATAATTGAGGTGTTCCCGGTGTATTATTTTCAACAGTGATAGGAATCAAAGTCGAATCGTTTGGCATATCGCAGCTCATAAAAACCAGAACCACTCCCATAAATAGAAAACTCTTTTGGCAAAATTTTAATACTGATGATTTCATGTTAGTCCTATTTATTAAGAAATTGATGGTTTAAAGAAAGCGCAGCGGCTCCTAAAACAGCAACTTGATCAAGTTCTGAGGTTATAATTTTTAAATTCTTAATCGAGTTTGGGTAGGCAAAATCTTTAAGCCTCTCTTTCATTGTATCTTCAAAAAAACTAAAGCCTTTTGATACACTACCCCCTAATATGATCAACTCGGGATCATATACATACATTATAGATTTTATGGCGTTGCCAAGATGTGTGCCAAATTCTCTATAAATAGCTAAGGCTTCTTCTTGATTGGCAATTGCTTCGTGGTATACTTTTGATCCATCCGAGTTTTTTTGAAGCTCAAAAAACTGACCTGAACAGTAGTGCTCAAAAATTGAATCTTTATAGGGCAACATACCCACTTCACCCGCTCCGCAGTTTTTTCCTGAATACAATGTGTTGTTCAAAATTAAACCTGCCCCAAACCCGGTTCCTAATATCAATCCAACAACAGAAGAATACTCCTTTGCGGCTCCAAAATATTTCTCGCCTAACACAAAGCAATTTGCGTCGTTGTTAATGAATACAGGAACTTTAAACGCTTTCTCCAGAATGTCTTTTAAGGGAACTGCTTTCCATGAAGGTATATTCTGAACATCATACACGATCCCTTTTTCAACATCCACTACACTCGGAACTCCGACACCAATTGCTTGCACTTTCTCATTTAGCAAACTTGAGATCAATGACTTGATTTGGTCTACTAAAAGATCTGCATTATCTGTGTTTGAAATAGGCTCTTTGAGAATAACTTCTATTTCAGAATCTATAATTCTGGCAACCCTGACATTGGTTGCGCCTAAATCAATTCCTATAAGAGTGCGTGAGCTCAAAACTTCCTTTTTAATTTTTTATTCAGCTTTTTTATAAAATAGATTTAATCTTTCCCGCCGAAATCAATCGTTTTATTACTAACTAAAGGTTTGGCCCAAAACCCAATACTCAAAATGTATCCGAATGCTATAAACAGAAATAGCATCCCAACCCTTAAGCCGAACAGATCTCCTAATGAACCCACTATTAATGGAACTACTGCTCCACCTGCAATTCCCGTTACCAGTATTCCTGAGAACGTTCCATGATGTTCCGCTACTGAGTTAAGAGCAAGCGAGAAAATTATTGGCCACATTACAGCGATAAAAAAGCCTATTGCCGGAAATGCGTATAGAGCAATACTTCCACTTCCAAAAAGAGCTATTGAAAGGGAAAGCAATACCATGGATGTAAAACCAACCAGTATTTTTTTACTGTCCATCACTTTTAATAAAAACAGGCCAAGCACTGTACCTGCTGTCATCATTCCCCAAAACCAAGAAACGGTAGAAGCGCCTGTTGTCTGAGGATCATATCCGTGGTAGGATGAAAGGAACTCAGAGATCCAATTTGCAACTCCTTGTTCAGCTCCCACATATGCGAATATTCCTAAAAAGAATAGTATCACTTTTTTGTTTTTCAACATTTCTAAATGTGTTTCAAGAGCTCCAACTTTTTCGTCTTCATTCTTAAGCACTTCCGGGAATTTTGAAACAGTTATCACTACAACCATGATCAAAGAAACAATTGCGAAGATCCAGTATAGAGAAACCCAAGGAAGATCTGCTGGCACCAAATCACTTAATAATGACAGGAAAAATCCCATGTCATCTGTTCCGATATTCAGTACCAAATAGGAATACACTAATGGACTTAAAAAAGATGCCAATCCAAAAAAGAGCTGAGCCATTACAGAATTAAATGCAAAATTTTCCTCTCCACCGGAAACTCTCAATAAAGGATTTATAGCTACTTGTAGCATAGCCATCCCTGAGCCTATAAAAAACAATGAAATTACTGCTACTATATATTGTGGAAAAACTGCAAAGAGTAAAGCTCCTGAAAAGGCAACCAAAAAAGCTAAAATCATAACGCTTTTCTCGCCATATTTTTCAATCAATACTCCTGAAGGTATTGACATAACTCCGTAGGCTATAAAAAATGCGAATGGAAGAACGGCCACTAAAGTCAGACTCAGATCAAAGTCTTCAATAATTTGCGGAACAAGTGGACCAATGATATTCGTTAAAAACGATATTACAAAAAATGTTAATACAATTAACCCGACTAAATATCTATTCCTTTCCATGAGTTTGATTTAAAATATTTGTATTAGTTTTATAGCTCGATTAGTTCTTTTTAAGCATTGGAAAAAGTTTCCTAATTTCTTCCTCACTTGGCTGGTATCCATACTCACACACTTCAAAAGACTCGGCGTATTTAAATTTTTCAGCCTGATTTTTACCGTACCACTTTTCTAAGCCCTTCCTTTTTGCTTCAGATATTTTTTGGCCCCAATAAATCCCTGTCGCAAGAACTCTTTTCGTTTTGTCTTGTCATCAGGAACTTGATCCAAATTCCCTGAAACCCAGGGTAGCCATTCATAAACCTGAGATTCATGTGCATCAAATGCATCTACTTTTTTCTCGAATGTTTTATCTATCCCCACAACAATATCGTGACTAAATGGATTCGGCTTTTGAAATCCATCTTCCATAAATAGGAAAATAGGATTCTTTTTTAGTGGTGGCGTATCAGGTGTTACATTCGGAACTACGACCATATAAGCGGCGTCCTGGACTAGAACACCTGCGTATCTATGGTCTGGATGGTAATCGTTAGGACGCAATCCTAATACAATATCAGCATTCCAGTTTCTGATTTCACGAATTACTTGTTGGCGAATATGAAGTTTAGGCAACAACTCTCCATCATGATTATCAAGAACTTTATATTCATCTATTCCAAGTCTTCTACCAGCTTCTTTGGCTTCTGCTCTCCTTCTTTTTGCAAGCATTCCACCACCTTCTTCGTGGTGACCTGCATCGCCATTGGTGATAGAAACAAATTTTACTGCATATCCCATTTCTGCAAGCATAGCAACTGTACCTCCCATTTTTGCATCCCCATCATCAGGATGAGCAAAAATTGCGATAACCCTAATTCTATCATCTTTATCAGAGTTTGGCTGGGCAATTAGCAAGTTAGATACAAATAGTATGAGTACTAGAAATAGTGCTTTTAAATTTTTCATGGACTGATTTTTATTTAAAAAAAACCGGAAGCATCTTAATGCCTCCGGTTTATAAAGCTACGTCTTACTGATGTTCTGCATTTTGAGTCATATTTTCCGGAGATACATCAATCGCTCCCTGAGGTATTGGAAACAATAGTGTTATTTCGGATTCAGCTACCCCTAAATGTGCAGCCATAACAGCTTTCGCTACACCAAATCTTTTCAGATCTGCCCATCTTTTGTTTTCGAATGCAAACTCGACTCTTCGTTCTTGAAGTAATTTCTCATCGAACGTTCCTCCTAAAGGTGTACGATCGATAGGACCAAGGCTGGCTCGGTCTCTTACTTCATCTATAAGATCGTAAGCTTCTCCACTCTCACCCAAAGCTTCCGCAAGGTTTAAAAGCACCTCAGCATATCTCAACTCCATCCAGTTATTATCACCATCAAAAGCCACTGTTGGATTGCTGATATATTTCCTTACCCAAGGATTAATGGTTGCATCAGACGTATCAATAGTTGCATCAAAACGTTCATCTCCTGACTCGTACATGTTTAGTACTTCATCGGTTACGTCTTGAGGAGCTCCGCCACCACCAACATTTCCTCCAACACCAAGTGGTGTGTAAAGATCAGTGTAGGCACTTCCTTCACCTATATTGTCAGAAATATATTGGATCTCAAAAATACTCTCAATATTCCCTTCATTAGCCGCTCCCCAAAGATCAGCATAATCGTCCACTAAATCGTATTGCAAAGAACCAATAACTCTACGAAGAGGTGCTTCAGCATCACCGGGATTTCCATTTGCTAATCGTACTCTTCCAAGCAAAGCTGCTGCAGCCCACTTTGTAATTCTACCGGTTTCGGGGAGTAAGCTTTCAGCTTCAGCTAAGTCAATGGCTATCTGATCGTAAATTACAGTAGCACTTACTTGATTAACCTGAACATCTGGAGTGGTTACTTCTTCTAATTGTAGAGGTACATTTCCAAAAATAACTGCCATATGATAGTAAAGTAAAGATCGAATGAAATATGCTTCTCCTTTAATTTGATCTCTTACTGCTTCGCTATCAAAGTCAGCACCATCGATTCTGGCAATAATATTATTAGTAGCTGCAATAACATTATAGACTTTGTCATAGGTTGCTGCTATTTCATCGCCATCAGGTAGCTCTGTGAATGTATCTAGTTGCTCTAAACTTGCAGCCAAGCCTGTTGCCCCACCTCCATTGGCTCCGTTGTCTGCTCTCATTTCCATGAAGAGAACGAAATTTACGCCGAATGTTTCTCGGCTTTGCAATCCATCTAAAGCTCCACGAATGGCTAACTGAAAGTCCGTTTGATTCTTGTAGAAATTATTAACGTTTCTTTGAGTTAATGGTCCTAAGTCTGTAAAGTTATCACCGCATGAAATAAATAAAAGCGGAATAAACAGTGTTAATATTAGTTTTTTCATAATGTCTCCTGTTAAAAATGTGCTTTTAAAATTCAAGGTTAATACCTAATTGGATGGTTCTTGCAAGTGGATATGCTCCGTAATCTTCGCCAGGAGTCAAGCTACTTGATGACTGCAGATTTACTTCAGGATTAAATCCTATATAATCTGTAAATATCGCCAAATTCGTTGCTGAAGCGTAGATTCTTGCCTTTTTGGCAAAGCCACCCATTTTATCAAGAGGCAGACTGTAACCAAATTGCAGGTTTTTAATACTTATATAGCTTCCATCTTGTACTTGATAAGATGATGCCCTGTTATTATTTCCGTGTGTCCCTGTACTTCTATCAGCTCTAGGATACTCCCCGCTACCGGGTTGGCTTTCAGAAATCCACCGATCATTAAGTACTGCGTAAGAATTGAAATTCGCTTCACCGTTAAGTAAATGGCGAGCTGTCAAGTTCAATACTTCTCTTCCCACAACACCTTGAATAAATATGCGAAGATCAAAGTTTTTGTAATTGAAACGATTTGAAATTCCATAAATGAAATCTGGTTGGTAACTACCCAATGTTGTACGGTCATCTGCATCAACTACACCATCACCATTTATATCTTTAAACCTAAAATCTCCAGGAGCTGTAGCTGGCGCCAATAGATCATAATCTCCACCAGGTGCATTTGCATTATCAGCATCTATTTCTGCCTGATTTTGATAAACACGATCTACTTTGTATCCATAGTAGCTTCCAACTGTAGAACCAATTTGAGTAATATGCCTCACACCGGCTGCACCAGGCACAAGTATTGGATCTCCATTAGGTCCAAGTTTAGTTACTTTATTATCATTAGTGGAGATATTAAAGTCAGTAGACCATTGGAAGACACCAATCATATTTCTTGATGTAATAGAGAATTCAAACCCTTCATTCTCTACCTCTCCAATGTTTGTTAATACACTGCTAAATCCAGTTGAAGGAGGTACGTTTACTGACAATAGTAAATCTTCAGTTCGTGTGAAGTAGTAATCAACACTACCATAAATTCTGTCATTAAGCAAAGCGTAATCAAGACCAAAGTTTGTTTGAAAACTGGTTTCCCATGTTAGCTCACTATCACCCAGCGTGGAAAGAGATGATCCGGGAAAGAGGATACCATTTTCTGGGTAATTAACTGACCCCAATAAACTAATAGCACTATAATTTCCGATCTCGAAGTTACCTGCAACACCGTAACTTGCTCTTAATTTTAACTCATTTACTTTATCCAAGGATTCCATAAACGATTCTTCTGTCAATCTCCAACCAACAGAAACAGAAGGGAAGATACCCGTTTGGTTATCTGAACCAAATCTTGATGCTCTATCTGATCGAACAGTTACTGCAGCTAAGTATTTACTTTTATAACCATAATTCAGACGCATCAATGCAGACGCCAATGCCCATTCAGATTCATTAACACCTCCACCTCTAATAATACCACCTGCAACATTTGGCACCTGGTCATCTACAAAGCCATTTGCGGTTACTAAATTTACTTCATTTTTTTGCTTTTGAGCAGTATAACCTACAAGTACTCCAAGCTTATGAACATTTTTAAATGTCTCCTGATAGTTTATTGTATTTTCCCATAACCAATTAAATCCATTAGCTCCACTTGATTGTGCAAATGGCTGTGGACTCGTATCATTTCTATACAAGAATTGAGTTCCTCTATAAAATGAAGATTGATAATCATCTAAATCATATCCAACTAGGGATTTAAAGTTGATTTTATTGGTTATATCAAAAGTACCATATAAACTACCATACAAGCGATTATTGTTTATTTCTTCTGTAATAAATTTTTGAATCGCTAATGGATTACTAGCAGTTGTTGTTCCTCCACCTAAATAAGATTGGTTATTTAGCTGATTAATTGTTCCATCAGGATTATATGGAGACACTACAGGAGATTGAACCAATGCAGAATATATAATCCCGGGTGGTTGCCCAAAATAAGGTGCATTTGCAGGCAATCGATCATGCTTGGAAAGTGCTGCATTTGTTACTGAACCTACTTTTATTCTATCATTGATATCATAGGTTATATTTGCTCGGAAATTATATCTGGTAAATGATGAACCATCAATAATACCTTCTTGGTCTAAGTATCCGGCAGATAAAAAGTAAGTAGCTTTATCCGTTCCTCCGCTTGCAGATATATGATAATTTTGTTGTGCTGAAGAACTTAAAACTACATCCAGCCAATCAGTATCCGTGCCATTCCAGTTAACGTATTGCTCAGGAATTAAATAATTATCTATATCAGGTCGTCCTGCATTTGTGTTAGGATCATATGAAGGATTTGCTGGTTCGTTACCTCTTGCGATTTCTTGAAGATAATTATTATTTCGAGCATCCTTAGTATATGCAATCAGTTCCTCCGAATTCATGAGGTCAGGCTTATTTACTACCGAAGAAGCACCTCCATACATATTAACAGTTACTCTGTTAATTCCAGGCTTTCCCTTTTTTGTGGTTACCAGAATTACTCCACCAGCACCTCTGGATCCGTAAATAGCTGCTGAAGCTGCATCTTTAAGTATATCAATGGACTCAATATCGTTAGGGTTCAGAGAACTAAACGCATTTGATTTTGGAGCCTGAAAAGAACCCCTCTGAGATTGAATATCTACCTGCAAATCTGAGTTTCTTGAGAGAGGCACGCCATCGATTACATATAAAGGCCCGTTACTTGCCGTTATTGATCCACCACCACGAATAGTGATTTCAGGACTTGCTCCTGGCTCACCTGTAGGTTCTACAACGTTTACACCTGCTAAACGTCCTTGCAATGCATTTTCAAAGCTTGAGACAGGAATATTTTCTAACTGGTCGGTTCTTATTGATGCAACAGAACCTGTAACCTCTTCTCTTTGTTGAGTACCATAACCTACCACTACAACGTCTTCAAAAATTAATAGATCTGGTTCCATCTCTATCAGAAGGTTTGTCATATTTCGGGTTATAGGAATTTCAAGTTCTTTATAACCAACAAATCTAAATACAAGTGTTTCAGAATTATCAGGAACGGTAATTTCAAATTCTCCCTCAATATTTGAAGTCACTCCAATGCTAGTCCCTTTTACAAATACACTTACCGTGGGTAGCGTTTCTCCTGTTTCAGCATCTCTAACAACACCTGAGATAATAATCTCTACAATTTTTCTGCTTTCAATTGGTTTTCTTTTAATCAGCAATATTTCACGTGTATTCGATATTGCTGCTTCATATTCTGTGCCGAGGAGAACATATTCAAGAATATCAGCCGCTTTTGTTTTCACAAACTTAACAGAAACTTTCTTGTTGAGAACTTCAAGATCTGAATTATAAGCTATACCAAGTTTAGTCTTTTTTGCTATTTCTTTGAGCACATCTTTCAGTAACTCATTGTCTTTATCAATAGTAATTAGTCGCTGTAATTCAGGTATACTGTTTTTGTATATCTGTACAGGATAATAACTATTTGCTTGAATGCTATTTGATGTAGAAGCTATCAATTGAGCCCTTACATTTGATGGATTTCCAAATTGAAGTAAAAACAGTCCAATAAGACTATAGCAAGAAGCAACCCGTATCATTTTATTAACTAATGTTCTCATACGTTTCCTATGTAACTTGTTAAAATTGATATTTTGGAACAGCATAGAAGCGCTTCCAAAATATGTTTAATAAATGCTGATCATTATTCCGAGTTATCGGATAATTCAAAACTTACTCTATCTTTGAGCAGGGTATAGTCAATTTTTAATGACATTGATATTGTCTTTAATACCCTAGCTAAAGATCTACTTCTTAATTCCGCAGTTAAATTCATTTCAGCAATTTCTTTCGAATCAAAAACAACCTCGATATCATATTTTCTTTCTAGTTGCTTAGCTACTTCCTTCATCGACTCATTTTTGAATTTCAAATACCCGTCTTTCCAACTCAGATAAAAATTAATGTCATCAATATGCTCAGTTTTAATCTGATTATTCTCAAGGTTTAACCTTCCCAAATTTCCTGCCGTAAGAATTACGCTATTGCTATCTCTTGTATCATCTGATCGAAACGAAACAGTACCTTCATTAACTACTGTTTGGATTACGTTATCGCCAGGGTAATTTCGGACTGCAAAAGAAGTCCCCAAAACTTCAACTACTGCACCTTTTGTTCTTATCAAAAACGGCTTGTTCGGATTTTTTGCGACATCGAAATAGGCCTCACCTTCCAAATAAACTTCCCTTTTGTCTGATTTAAACACATTTGGAATAATAATTTTACTATCTGAATTGATGTAAACTTTGGTGCCATCTGATAAAGTTACGCCCCCACGGTGCCCTTTCTCCATTGAAATTTCATTAAGAATTGGCTCATTCGACTCTACAGGTGGAACATAAAAACGATCAATAAAGAACAGTCCAACTAAAGCAGCTATAAGAAATAAAGCAACCAGCTTAGTTAGTGTAGGCAAAAGAGGGTTATATAAAGATAACCAAGAACTACGGTTTACATGTTTCGTATTAAAGTTGAGCGTTTCATCTTCAATTCTATGTTGTAACACTACCCACTCGATATTGGTATCAAAAGAATCCTCGGAAGAATCTGAGTGCTTTGAAGCTTCCCATATTTTCTCGAATTCCTTCATTATTTCTTTGTTTTTCAAGCTTTTAGATAACCAGACATGTACTAACTGCTTTTCTTTGCTATCACATTCTTCAGCTAAAAATTTTGCTAAAAGGTTGGTTTCCAATTCTGAATTCACTTTTTAATGTTTGTTTATTGTTAGACAAGGGTAAAAACTAGTACCCCTAAAATTATTTAAATTTATTTATCTCGATGTTGTCTCTAATGTGTCGGAGTGCTTGAGACATATGATTTTCAACTGTTTTTCGTGTTATCTCCAGGATTTTAGCAATTTCCTTATAGCTAAATCCATGCTTCCTGTGCAACTCAAAAACCAATCTTCTTCTTTCAGGCATTTCACCTGCAATTTCCCAGATTCTCTTGACTAAATCTTGTTGCTCAGGTGTAAGATTAGTTTCCTGATATTCTGAAATACAAATACTTTTGATTTCACTAAAAAAACTCTCTCTTAATCTCTGTTGGTTCTTCTGCTTATCGAGCAGGTTTAAGGATTGATTCCTCACCGCTTGATATAAATACACCTTTACTGATGTATGTATATCTAATTGTTTTCTGTTTCTCCAAATTTTGAGGAACACATCTTGTACAGCATCTCTTGCAAACTCACGTGATTTTGTAATAGAATTAGCAAACCTGCTCAACTGTTCATGGTATTCAAAAAAAAGAGCTTCAAATGCTTTTTTATCGCCTTTCCGTATTCTTTCCGCACGATTCAAATCGTTTGACCAATTATTCTCTTTACCATCAGCCAGATTTGCGAATAGCAGCATTATTAACCTTTAGCTCGTCCTTCTTTTTTTAAGCTTTTTTTTTGAAAAACTTTTATTCAACCTAAACCCTTATCTATTATCTTTTTAATTAAATAAATATCCTAGAAATAGCTACTTCAATTTGTTACTCTTATTACAAAAAAAAGTAAGCAACAACATATAGTTATTGCCTACTTTATAAGACTAAATGAGTAGATAGCCTTTAATCAATCTCTTCTAGAACCTGCTCCATCTGGCGCACCTTTATAGTATCTGAAGCTTTCTGTGGGCTTTCCATCTACAGCTCCACGCTCAAATACTCTGCGTCTTAATCTTTCCATGAATTCTTTACCTTCGTTACCCGGCAAATCTGAAACATTAGGTCCAATGTAATTATCAAAAGCAGATGTAAATTGACTGATATATTTTGATAATGAGCGTACTTTATTTTCGGCATATTTAGAAATATCTACAGTCGTATTTGAAGCGTCAGCTGTCGTACTGTAGAACAAATAATCGGTTACACTATGTCTTTCTAAACCTTCATTTATGATCTGGCTTGGGAAAATCAATCTCCATTCTGCGGCTCTTGCTGCATCAACAGCTAAATAAGAAGCCGCTCTGTGATCAGCTTTGTGCCATTGCTGATATCCATACCCTGGATCAAAGCCCATTAATGTTGTCGGTTTTAATTTTCTAATCCACCAAACGATTTGCTTTACAACTTCTTCTTTATCAGCGAACTCTACCATGCCATCAGTATAACCTAGGTTTATATAATGGTCTTCAGGTATTCCCAGCTCTTTAAGAGCATCCACTTCTTCTTGTCGGCGAATCTTTGCTAAACGATCTCTAGTCATTGTGGGATCTCCTGTTCCGACATTTCCTGTCGTTAAAAGCATAACATAAACTTCATTTCCATTTGCTTGAAGCATAGCCATGGTTCCATGAGAACCTCCATCATCATCAGGGTGTGCTCCAATAAATAGAACTGTTTTACCAGTCCATTCTTCAATCCGTGTTTCAGGTTGCGCCATTAAAATAACAGGCATAATCATGCAAGCCATTAAAATGAAGGATTTTATTTTTTTCATATTACTCCGTGCTTTGGTTTAGGATAACTTAGTTTCTACTTGTGAAATTCTACTCTTATCTAATCTTGAAGCTGACCCAGAATCAAGAATTATCGTTACATTATTATGCTCTTGTAAAAAAGAAGCGGGTACATTTTTGTTTACATTTCCCTCAATACACTCTTTTACTATTTCAGCTTTCTCTTTACCCCAAGCCATAAGTACTATTTGATCTGCATCTAATATGGTTCTAACTCCCATTGAAATAGCCTGTTTTGGAACATTTTCTTTATTTCCAAAATGTGGTATAGTCGCTGTTCGCGTTTCATCACTGAGCTTTACTTTTTGCATTAGAGAATTTTTACTGGCACCCGGTTCATTAAATCCAATATGTCCATTCAGTCCCAATCCAAGAACCTGAATATCTATTCCATTATTTTTCTTAATCGACCATTCATACTCCTCACAAAAACCGGAAATTTCTTCTTCTTTGATCTCTCCATCAGGTATAAATATATTTTCCTCATGAATGTCAACATGTTGCAAAAAATGGTCATGCATATAATAATGGTAGCTATGGCTTGAGGACATATTCATTGGATAATACTCGTCAAGATTATATGTAATAATTCTACTAAAGCTCACACCCTTTTTATTAATATCTATCAACTCTTTATACATGTCAATCGGAGTTGATCCTGTAGCTAAACCCAATACTGTATCCTCATTTATTGAATTATTCATCAGAACTTTATTAGCTATAACCTGAGCAGCATATAAAGAACCAGATTCTTTATTTTCAAAAACTAGTACTTCCATTAACTCTTTTCAGATTTTGTTTAATTCAGCTTTGTGTTTACTTACAGACAAGTAAAAACGCTTCCACCCCTAATAAAAAATCATGTTCTTTTACTCTATTTTTGAATAATTACTTAAGTTAAAGATTGATGACTCATAATTACCTCAATATCACTTCTTATACCCTTGCAAAAAACAACATACTATGCACTGGATAGACTGGGCGGTTCTTTCACTTTTTTTGATTTATACCATTTGGGATGGAACGCGAAGCGGAAAAGATGCACACAATATTGAAGGTTATTTATTAGCGGGAAGAAGCATGCCTTGGTGGGCGGCCGGCCTTTCCATAATGGCAACACAAGCTTCTGCCATCACTTTTATAGGAACAACGGGAATTGCGTATGTAGAGGACATGAGATTTGTTCAGGTATATCTCGCCATCCCTTTTGCCATGATTCTTATCTGTATTTTTTTAGTTCCCTTTTTCAGTAAAATGAAAGCTTTTACAGCCTATGAAGTTTTAGAAGAACGTTTCGGATTAAAAACCCGCCTCACTACCAGCGGTTTATTCCTGATCTCAAGAGGGTTGGCTTTAGGTGCTGTAATTGCGGCTCCAAGTTATGTTTTAGCTTTATTGCTTGGACTTCCACTTACAGTCACGATTCTAATTATTGGGTTTATCGCAACACTTTATACTATGTACGGTGGAGTTGCAGGCGTTATCCAAACGGATGTGAAACAAATGGCAGTGATGGTATTTGGACTTGTTTTCTGCTTTTTTATTGTGATGACAAGTTTACCTGAAGATGTTGGTTTTGGTGATGCTCTTTATTTGGCAGGAAGTTTGGATAAGCTGACCGCTCTCGATCTCAATTTTGATCTTAGCGAAAAATACAATGTTTGGAGTGGTGTTTTTGCTGCGCTTTTTCTGATGCTTTCTTATTTCGGAACAGATCAAACACAGGTTCAGCGATATCTAACCACTTCTGACACGAAAGAAGCCCGAAAATCACTCTTGCTTTCCGCCTACGCAAAAATTCCTATGCAATTTTTTATTCTTTTGCTGGGCGTAATGCTGTACATTTTCTTTGTTTTTCAACCCGCTCCAATTTCTTTCCGCGCCACTGATCCCGTTGCTCAAACACAGGAACAGATCACCCGAGAAAACCGGATTGCTCAAGAGTATGATGCGGCACTAAATCTTAGACGAAAGACCGCGCTAAAAGCTGCTAAAAATCGGGATGAAGTAAGTCAACTGGCGTTTGTCGAAGCAGACGCTGCCATGAATGCAGCCAGAAATCAAGAGCTTGCTTTACAAGCAGAAATACGTCAAGCTGATGTAAATGACACCAATTACATTTTTCCGTATTTCATTTTAAAATACATCCCAATTGGTTTAGTTGGTTTGATCGTTGCAGGAATTTTTGCAGCCGCCATGAGTTCCATTGATTCAGAACTAAATGCTCTTACCACCGTCTCAATTGTGGATTGGTACAAACGCCTGCGACCCGATGATCCCGGAGAACTTCACTTTTTAAAATCATCTCGTTCAGTTACCGTAATTTGGGGAATTATCGCAACCGGTTCTGCTCTTATTCTTGGCGAAACTCGTTCTATTATCGAATTGATCAATCAGATCGGGAGCTATTTTTATGGATCTATTTTGGGAGTTTTTATTCTTTTGCTTTGGATTAAAAAAGCAAACGGAACCGGGGCATTAACCGGATTACTTTCCGGAATGGTTTCTGTTTTTACTTTTGATCGTCTTTTCTACAATGCAACTACTCAGGATTATTCTTTCATTTTGCCATGGGTACAAACACCGGAAGGATATTCCAAAGCCATTGAGTTTTTGTGGTTGAATCCATTAGGAGCTTTTGTGGTGGTAGTGGTTGGGATTTCAGTGAGCATTTTGTCTCTAAAGAAAGATAAGGTATCTATTTATGGAATATAGACCTGAAAACTATCTACAATTCATTTCTAAAAATAGCTTGCCTCCTATTTTCAAATTTACGATACCAATAGGTTTTATATTATTAACCTACCGGTGATTAAACGTACCATGTTTATGCGGCATAATTGATTGCCTGGTGGTTAAAATATTTCTTCACGCTCTCGCTGTTCTGTGTCAACATAGTCCTGTGGTTTTCTACATTCTCTCTTAACTGTTTTTTTTTCTGGATACCGGAGGCTATTTTTGTATCGCAAGCTTTCTGATTTCCTTTAACCTCGTTCCGAACGTCTCGTTCGGAATGCCTTGCTTGAGACACCCCCTCAATGGAAGCAGCGCTTCCAAATTAGCATCACGCAGCGGAGCTACGTGATGAGGAAAAGTTTCGTAATACCCATTTTTGGTTTTAATCATTTCTGTACTCAGATAATCAAGAGTTTTACAAACTATCCCTACCAACAAACGCCAAATATTTAACTACATATTTACCGATCACATCAAACTCCAGGTTCAGCTGATCGCCTTCATTTTTATTTTTAAGATTGGTGTGTTCCCAAGTGTACGGAATAATAGCTACGGTGAACTCATTCCCTTCTTCTCTGGCAACAGTCAGGCTAATTCCTTCCATGGTTATACTTCCGTGGCCCACAATCATAGTCTGGTTTTCTTCCGGATACTCAACGGTTATGAGCCAGCCTGTTTCTTCTTGTTCGATCTTTGTAATTGTACCAACCGTATCTACATGTCCTTGTACTAAATGTCCTTCAATTCCTTTTTGAAGTGTAAGCGAGCGCTCTAAATTTACTAGCGCCCCTTTTTCAAGATCACCCATCGAAGTTTTTCTAAGTGTTTCCTCCACACTTTGTACCGTAAACGTTTGCTCATCAAATGCTGTAACGGTGTGGCAAGCGCCGTTTATGGAAATGCTTTCATCTTCATGACAAGTTGCTGAAAAACTGCAAGCAATCTCGAACTCCATTCCACCGCCATTTAAACTCTTGGCAGATTTTACGATTCCTACTTCTTGTATTATTCCTGTGAACATTCGCTTTTTTTTTATTTGTTCCCAACTCAGATAATCCTAATCTAACGGCTGGCGTTCAGGATTGTATAAGTTAGATAATTCAATGACAAAATGATTAAAAACTGAAGCCGACTTCGTACTGCGTCATCCTTCAAGAAGTTTTCGTTATAAGCTTTTTGAACACCCCTGATTCATATCGTACGAATACTCTGAACGTTCCCCTCTATTAGAGGGGCTAATGAAGTTCGGGGCATACCGGGCTTCATTCTCCAAAGGAGTCCTCTGGTCGGGGTGTTTGTTACCGATTTTAAGCACATATATAAGTAAAATGTCTAGTATTTAACTGATAAAAACCGTCAATGAATTACATAACATCTGCAATCCCGTCCGCCAGAATGACCTTTTTAGATGTTAGAAATAGTTTTAATAAATTTTGTCATTGAATTATCTAGTGTTGCTAACATAAAGAAAATATGGCACTAATTTAATTACCAGCTTTGCATATAATTTGGCTTAAGTTATTTGTTAATTGGTAAGAGGAGTTAAATTCCTCCCCTTTTGGTTCTGATCTAAATAACGACTATACCAATTAACCATTAACGACACTAACTTTCTCAGAACGATAAAGTTAGGGGAAGTTATTCCTAGTTCTAAATTGAACCATTCTTAATTTTTTTTGAGCAACTTTTACCCCAGAGTAATCAAATCCAGCGTAAGTGCATCGGCAATTTTTAATCCGGTCGGCGTTAAGCGAAGAGAATGATCCAAAATAAGTTTGTTCTCTTCAACTTTGCCCTGTAGATACATTTGCTGTTTTGCTGAAAAGGAATAACCGTATTTATTTTCTAATTCTTGCATTGAAATCCCTTTTCGGGTTCTCAATGCAAGCATAAGCCGCTCTTCCGCTAAGGCGTGTAAATCCAAATATTCTAAGGCGTGTTGCGCGGATTGCTTTTGTTTGATATAGGAATAAAGATCACGCTCGTTTTCCCAACGCATAGCATTTTCTTCCCCATCTTTCCACCAAAAAGAATGAGCGCCCGGCCCAAAACCGACATAGTTCTTATGTTCCCAATAGTTCGAGTTATGAACCGCTTCCGAACCCGACTTCGCAAAATTGCTTACTTCATATCGGTTGATCTTCCTGGTGCTCAACTTTTCTTCCACTAACTCAAAATGGCGCTCTACGAGATCATCTTCCGCCGGAAGAAGCCGTCCAAGCTCAACTTGTTTTCCCAATCTTGTTTTAGGCTCAATGGTTAGCGAATACGCAGAAACATGCGGTGGATTGAATTGAAGCAACGTTTCGAGATCTTTAGCAAGCATTTCCACGGTTTGTCCGGGATTTCCATAGATGAGATCTGCCGTAAATACATTTATCTCAGAATCCCTTAAATTTTCCAGACATTTGAGCGCTTCTTCCGCTGTATGAGTGCGATTCATAAAACGAAGCAATTCTTCATCGAAGGTCTGCACTCCCATGCTCACGCGATGCACTCCTAAGCTTTTTAATCCTGCTAAGTACTCACGGGTAACGTCATCGGGATTTAGTTCAATAGTGACTTCTTTTAAGTCGAGTTGGAATGTTTTTCTGATCGCAGCAAGAATACGCTCGATTTGTGCAACCGAAAGCAAAGACGGTGTTCCTCCGCCAAAATAAATGGTTTCTACAGTTTCAGAAGAATAGGACGAGGCTTTTTTATCTTTTATTTCTTTAACGAGCGCATCAACAAAGACCGCTTGCTGATCGGTTTTGGTTACGAAATAAAAATCGCAATACGAACAAGCTTGCTTACAAAACGGGATATGGAGGTAAATTCCAGACATCAATGTTCAATGATCCAATTAACAATTTAGAATGGTTTCAATTGATAATTGTGACATTCTTAATTGTTCAGCCTTTAGGCTGATAAAAAGGATTTTCATCATACGTATCTTTTTGCTGATACGCTCGAATATATTTTACATAATTGGACGCATATTTAGGAATAGATTTTATCTCCTCATCCGTAAGTTTTCGAGCTGCTTTAGCGGGAGACCCCATGTACATGTAGCCGCTTTTCAGAGTTTTTCCCGGAGGAACTAAGCTGCCTGCCGCAACAATCACATCCGGCTCAATTACAACTTCATCCAGAATAGTGGCGTTAATTCCTACCAACACTCGATCTTTGATAGTACAGCCATGAACAACGGCGCCATGCCCAATGGTAACTTGATTTCCAATGATTGTCGGGCCTGTTTGATTCATCACATGAATACACACATTATCCTGAACATTGCTTTGGTTGCCAATTTCGATAAAGTTCACATCTCCGCGAATGGTAACATTAAACCAAACACTGGATTCTTTGCCTAGTTTTACATCACCGATAACATCTGCGCTGGGAGCTACAAAAGCTGTTTCATCAAACTGAGGAGTACGCTTTAGAAATTCGTAAATCATGAGCTATTTTTCATTAAATATAAGTAAGAATTAATTACTGCGATCAATGCTAAAAGATAAAGGATTAATAGCCCAAAAGTTTTAAGAATAGCTTTCCGCCATGGGTGCGCAAACACTTTTTTCAGATAAACCTTTAAATCCGCAGGGAATTTAAAAAAGAACCAGGCGAAACTACGGAACGAGAACAATTGATTGGAATGAATTAGGAATATGAGAATAGTGAATTAGGAATTTATCATTCTTAAAAAATTTCCCTCCTTTAAGATCTCAACTTCCAAATCCTTTGTAATCCCGGTCAAAAGCGGATGAAACAGATAGTCACTAATGCGTGCGTAATTTGTTGGATTTTAGTTTAAAGCCGGTATTGTTGATGAGCCTAAACATTGGCAATATTCTTCTGCACTAATTTATTTGGGCTAAGAAAAATTGATATCTATTACGCTATTTGCCGGATAAAAGATGTGGGTATACGGTAGCTTTCTCAACAAGGGATTGCAACCCCTTGACAGAAAAAAGAAGCTCGTCCTTGAGGACGGTTTCATTTCTTACGAGGACAAACAGGAATAATTTTTAAACACTCTTTTACTCTATGTAAAATCTACCGAGGGCATCATTTTGTGTGAACTCAGGTTTTTACGCTTTTGATGCAGAGAATACCTGCTTACCTTTGAGTATGAAAGAAATAACAAAAACAGATAACCAATGGATGAAACAAGCGCTGCAATTAGCAGAAAAAGGGAAAGGATATGTTTCTCCAAATCCTTTGGTGGGCTGTGTAATTGTTGATAAGCAAGGAGAAGAAATTGGTTCCGGATATCATCAAAAATTTGGTGTTGCTCATGCAGAAGTAAATGCAGTTGCGAAAATTAAAGACAAAAACAGACTTCAGGGGGCAACAGTATATGTTACGCTGGAGCCTTGCTCTCATACCGGTAAAACCCCACCTTGTGCTGATATGCTGGCAACTTTTCCTCTAAAGAAAGTTGTAATTGCAATGAAAGACCCGAATCCTAAAGTGAACGGAACAGGAATCAGAATTTTAAAAAATGCCGGATTTGAAGTTGAAGTCGGCGTTTTAGAAAAAGAAGCAGAAAAACTGAATGAGTTTTTTATACATCATCAAACGTTCGGCAGACCTTTGGTTACACTAAAAATTGCTCAAACAGTAGATGGATTTCTTGCAGCGGCAGATGGTAACTCGCAATGGATTTCCGGTAAACAATCTCGAAAAAGAGTACATGAGTGGCGAAAAGAATACGACGCTGTAATGGTAGGAAGAACGACAGCTATGGCGGACAACCCAAGCTTAACTGTCAGACATGTAGCCGGCAGACAGCCACAGCGTATTGTTATAGATGGACCTTTTGAATTGCCAAGAAATATGAACCTGTTTTCAGATAAGTACGAGGAAAAGACAATTATTTTAACCTGGAATAAAGAAGCCTCCAAAGATGCGGCTGACCCAATGTTAAAAGTGCTGTCTCAGAATTATTTTCGCGGAGAGATCGTGCAAACATCAAAAATGGATGGACATGTAGATCTGAGACAAGCATTTAAAATACTTGGAGAAAAAGGGATTACATCCGTACTTGTTGAAGGCGGACAGCAGCTTTCATCGGCATTAATAAAACAAGGATTGGCAGATAAACTTTGTGTATTTATTGCTCCAAAGTTACTGGGTTCCGGAACTCGTTCGGTATTGAATATTGGTATCCATAAAATGAACGAAATTGCAGAGCTCAAAGAAGTTACCTGGGAAAAAGTAGGTGATGATATGTTATTAACAGGATATTTTTGAAAGTAAAAGTATTAGCCTTGAAAGCGATAGATAATTTATTGATAGTTTCATTTTATAGAAAAATCCGGGTCATCCCTGTAGAAGTTATATAATTCGTTCACAGTTTTAATTCAAGGCAAAGGCTCATCCTGTCCGCCAACCGAGCCTGTTGCACAACTACAACGTTAAAATTCCGGCAACATTCACAATTCAGGGCTGTCATGGCGGCTAATTAGGGGACGAGCATCGGGGTAAATCTGTGTGTCGGTGCGTGTAACAGAATTTTTCCCGAATCATACCGCAAAAAAAGTCTCCTACAGCTCTTTAGCTACACGTGTAGCCTTACGAAGTGGCTTTGGAGCGCCATAACGAAGCCATTTCTTGAGATTAAAGGAGACACTGGCCAGCAACACATGCTTATATCCCGATGGATTTTGCATAAAGGCGGTAATGTTCTTCCCTGGCAGCGGTCAATCGTGGAGACCGTATTGTAGTTGAAATCGGCCCGGATCTCCTCAACACCCAGATGATGGCGGGAACGAGGTCACTGAGGGTGAACTGGTAAAAAAGTTTGGGAGTACGTGGTTTAATTCCTTGCATGGAGAAAGATACAAATTCGTTATTATTTGCCTAGTAAATAGTTAATAATATATATCTTAAAAAATATAACAGAACATAAACACACGTCCGGCGAATCCTTTTGGGAGAAGGATCTGCTTAGGTAAGTGTAGAGAAAGAAAATAATTTTTTAAACAACAAGGGTTTCAGCGGGGCAGTCCGTAGCTTTACGTCCGGCGTAAAAGCAGCCAGATATTTGAATGTCCATCATTTCGCTGAAAGCGGCCTGTCCGCCGTACAACTCTGGAAGGCGGGGGTGATGGATATGTGTTGAAGATATGTAGCCGTTAACGAGTTTCCATCAGTCGTGCAAAGCCCGATGGAGATTTCACAACAAAAAGTAAATAGGAGTGCCTTTGGCGCTTCATACGCGTGGAGATGACTTTTTAAATATACTTCAGACGTGTTCTATTTATTGGAACGCAGATTTAGCGGATAATGCAGGTGATTGGTGATTTAGAATTCATGAAATCAATAATCAGGACTAAAGTCCTTACTAGCTTATCTTCTTGGTAAAATCTGGTGAATAAGCCAGCAGGGGATTTATCCCTGCTTTTAATCAATCAAATCCGCACAATCTGTGTTATCTGTGTTCCGTATTAGAACGTTAATTTAGAGGTTT
>CAXBHO010000050.1:0-25417 GCA_963975485.1 uncultured Balneola sp.
GGACTTTCAGTCCCAACCCAAACCCCTGCACTTTCAGTGCAGGGTGGTTTAGTGATTTGGGACACGTAAGGGACACAGCAAATCTATTTACCCCCATTTAAAGCAGTTCAAATTATTCTCTTAATATTGAGCGTATTAAGATTGTTAATGTTGGTAATAAGCCTGCCTACTATAACCAAGCAACGAACAAAGAGCAGTTATACTGCGGCTTTTTCTTTGTTCTACTTTTGCTATTGCTTGGCGCCAAACTTTTTTCGCAAATCGATACCCAATACGTTCTTCCGAAAGCTTTAGCATTTCTTCTAAAAGTTCACTCCTGAGTTCACTTTTGCGTAAAGCTTTTTGTAGGACTTTTACATCCTTTGATAACTTCTTTTCTTTCTTGCCGGTTGCCTTCTCTTTCCTACGTTTCTCTTTTTCACTCCAACTTGGCAAACGACCCTGGTATTTCATAACCCAATCACAAATGCTTCGTGATGGAACTCCATGCTTTTTCCCTAAAGCACGATAACTAATATTGCCTGTTAAATATTCAGCAATAATTTCTTCTCTGGTAATCTCTTTTTTGTCCATAATGTGCGAATAAATTTACAATTTTATTGTAAACCTATTTCAGGACAAGACAGGGCAGCCCCAATGTTCTAAATGCAATCGAATTTGATGCGTGCGACCCGTTTTGGGTCTGACGGTAGAAAGTAAAATAAGAATAATGCTATTTTACTTTAAGGTCTAAAAATAAAATAAAACATTTTTTCCGATAGGAAGGTATAATAAAAACACCTATATTTTACTTTATCAAACAAAAGTAAAATATGAATATTGAGCAATACATTTGGGGTGAAGCAAGAAAAGGGAGGTCCTATGAATATTTTTTGCCGGCTTCTATTAATGAAAGTTGGTTATGGGAAGACTCTGATATAAACACGTTGCTCGAAGAAGCCTCCATTAAACTTGGAGAGTTAAATGCTTTTGCACGATTAGTTCCAACTATAGATTTATTCATTTTGCTCCATGTGACAACAGAGGCAGTCGTATCAAGTAGAATTGAGGGAACACAAACCAACATTGATGAAGCACTACTTGATGAAAAAGATGTTTCTCTGGAAAGAAGAGACGATTGGAATGAAGTAAAGAACTACATAAATGCCTTGAATACGGCAATTGATCAGCTAAAAGAACTTCCAATTTCGACAAGGCTGATCTGTAATACTCATGAACTATTGATGCAAGGAGTAAGAGGTGAGCGTAAACAGCCCGGAGAATTCAGAAATAGTCAAAACTGGATTGGAGGCGCTTCAATCAACGATGCTATTTTTATTCCACCGGATCATCCACATGTAGATGTGCTAATGAGTGATTTAGAAGAGTTTGTCCATAACGAACAAATCAAAGTTCCTGATTTAATTCGTATTGGTATGATTCATTATCAATTTGAAACCATTCACCCTTTTCTTGATGGAAATGGAAGAATAGGGCGGTTACTAATCACTCTATATTTGGTAAGCAAGGGAATTCTGGATAAACCGCTTTTATACCTTTCTAAGTTCTTCGAAAAAAACAAAGGAAATTACTACGATAATCTTATGAGGGTACGCGATAAGAACGACATGATTCACTGGTTAAAATTCTTTTTGGTGGGTATCAGAGACACTGCTATTGAAGCATCAGATACGTTGAGTTCAATATTGTTATTAAAGAATAGACTAGATCAGCAAATCCGTAACGATTGGGGAAGAAGAGTAGATAGTGCCTCAAAGTTACTGGATTACCTTTTTAAGCAACCCATAGTTGATATAAGTAAGGTTCAAGAGGTCTGTGATTTAAGTCCCAAAGCAGCGGGAGATTTAGTGCGTAGTTTTGAAGAAGCAGGAATTCTTAAAGAATGGACAGGTCAAAGCCGAAATCGTTCTTTTGAGTTTACAGAATATTTAGAAAAATTTAGAGCTTAGGCTTGAAATCGAGATTATCACTCCCAACCCCTCAATAACCAACCCGGCACTCACTAAACTAATAGCCGTTTTTTGGGCTTTCTTGCTGGTTTTGTCGCCGTTGATGCTGTAAATGGGATCGTCGATAATGGGATAACCCCAATGTTCTAAATGCAATCTAATTTGATGGGTGCGACCCGTTTTGGGTTCGCATTTAATAATAGCTGAGTTCGGTTTTTGTTCAACGACCGTGAATTTCGTTTCGGCAGGTTTGGCGTTGGTAAGATCGGGATTGCTTTCAAACACAAACCCGGTTTTACGCTTGATGGGCGCGGTGATGATGATCTCATCTTCTTCTGGAACACCGGAGACTTCTGCAAAATAGATTTTTTGGACTTTGCCTTCCGCAAATTCTGTCATAGCTTTTTGGGCGAAGGTTTTGTTTTTGGCAAAGAGTACGATACCGGATGTTACTGCATCTAACCGGTGTATGATCTTCAGATCAGGATACCCCATTTCCTCGAGTATAGCGGTGAGTGTGTTTTTGAAATAACGTCCGCCGGGATGCATAGGTAATGGAGCCGGTTTAAATACAGCTATCCAGTCTTCCGTTTCTTTCAGGATTTCCACTTCGTCCGGCACGCTGGGTTCTATCACATTTGGGTTGTGATGAAAGACGGAATCTTTTTTCGAAAGTAGGGTTATTGCTTCGGCTTTTTGCTCGTTCAGTCCAACTCTCCCATTTTCGATGCGGCTCTGCCATTCCTTTTCAGGGCGGAATGGAAATCGAGTCGACATCATTTCCAGCAAGGTTTTATCTACAAACTCGTCCTGAACCTTGAACCGATGGGTGATCGGGTACGGCGTGATCAGCCGAACTTTACGACTGATCTGCGATCTGCTGAGAAGCATGTCGGTCTTTAAAGTCATCACCAAAATAATTATACCACTTTCGGAAAGGTTTGAATGCATTTTCAGGATCAAAAGGCCTGCGGTATTCGCTTTGTTTACATTCTTCGCTGCAACAGCCTTCCATAATATGTGCGCCTTCTTCAGAGCATACAAACAGTTTATTGCATTCCATATTGGCACAATTCACGTAGGTATCGGCCGGGTTTCCGGTGATTTCGCATTTTGCAATCGGCGCCAAATCTTTGGGATTTACCGGCACCACCAATCGATCATCAAACACAAAGCATTTTCCTTCAAAGTGCTTGCCTTCTTCTTCTTTGGCATAACGGAGAATACCACCGTGCAACTGGTTTACATCGTCCCAGCCTTGCTCTTTCATCAGCACAGAAAACTTCTCGCAACGAATCCCTCCTGTGCAGTACATGAGTACTTTTTTGTCTTTGGGAATCTCAGCTTCATCCAGCCATTGCGGAAAAGCGTAAAAATTTTCCAGATCAGGTTTAAGCGCTCCTTTAAAGTGACCGATTTTGGATTCGTAGTTATTTCGAACATCTATCATCACGTAATCATCGTTGGTTTCCATCACGTTACGCCACTCAGAGGGTGATAAATGGTTTCCGCCGTCTTTGGGATCTACATCATCCACATGCAAAGAAACAATCTCTTCGCGAACTTTACAGATCAACTTTGAAAATGGGATGTAATCAGATTCATCCGTTTTAAATTCAGTTTGCTCAAATCCAGGAATAAAACGGAGATGGGATTTATACGTCTCCATTTGCTCTTTAGTACCAGCAGTTGTTCCGTTAATTCCTTCCGTAGAAATATAAATGCGCCCTTTAATTCCTAGGTCTTTGCAAAACTGCTTGTGTTGCCTCGCAAACTGCTCAGGATCTTCAATCGTATTAAAATAGTAGTAGAGAATGACTTCGTACATATTCTATGGGGTAATTCTCGATTAAAATATTATCTTTTTTGTGAAGTTTATCATAGGTATAAAGTTACGAATTTTATACCTAAATAATGTTGAGACCTTAAGTGCGTTTATATAAAATATTTTTTTCCATTACTGCTTTTCTGATACTCCTTTCATCTGAAGTAGATGCACAAGGTTCTCCTAAAGATTTTAATCAAATTATAGCGCAATTTAATAATGGGCTGCTAAGCGCAAACGATGCTTCATTGCAAATGAAAGCTTTATTTGAAGGAGATGGGATTTATAAATGTGGCACTCCAATTCAGTCTTTTGTATATAAACACAGAAATGAAATTTCTACCAAATGGTTTGAAGAACAAAAGAATAAGTCTTCATTGGCATCTTATATAAGTGCTTCGGGCAAGTTTGAACTTACCTATGAAACCACGGGCGGTGACGCAGTGCCAACAGCGGATACGAACACTAATGGAGTTCCTGATTATGTGGAAAGAGCTGCTGAAGCGGCGGATTTCTCTTATCAAAAACAGATACAAGAATTAGGGTTTCCTGATCCTATTCCAAGTGGCGCTACGTATAACTTGTCCTTTAGAGATTTTGGTTTCTATGGGGCAACACGTACTGACAATTCCCAAGCAGCCGGTACCCGTATAATTATTGAAAATGATTTTGACGGATTTCCTCCAAATGACGATCCTGAAGGCGATCAATACGGAGCGTTAAAAGTGACAATAGCTCACGAATTGAAACACGCCATTCAATATGTACAAAATGATTTTAGCGGAGATTCAGACCAATGGGCTGAGATGGACGCCACAATGTTGGAAGAAGTTACTTATGATGAAGTAAATGATTATTACAACTATTTAGATGGTTCCGAAGATAATCCTTTTAATAACCCGGGCGTTTCAGTTATTCCGGGGTTTAATCAAGTTAATTATGAAGATGTAACCTGGGCACTGTTCTTTTCAGAATTTTATGATGAGTTATTTTGGACAGATGTTTGGAAGAGGATTGAAGATAGCACAACAGATCTTGCGCTTCTTGTTGCGGTGAAAAGAGAAGTTGAAAAACGTGGGGATGACTTCGGGAGGGTTTTATCGGAATTGTATTTGTGGCATTACTCATCAGGGGTTAATGCGGTTGCCGGATATGGTTTTGATGAAGCGGTTAACTATCCTAATCCAAGAATTGAGGCACAGTATCTAAATGTTTCAGAAGCATTTATTGATTCTGTTTCTATTTCAAGGTTTGCTTCAAATTACTACGAAATTTTATCCTCTAATGAAGATGGTCAGGTTAGTTTACATTTAGAATCTGAAATCCCGTTTATTCAACTAGGGGTTAATGTGTTTTTCAAAAATGGCACCTCTAATCAAAGGTTCTACATGACAGATGAATCAGGGGAAGCGAATATATTTATGCCTTATAATTGGAGGAGTATAGACAAAGTTGGTTTGGTAATAACGAACACGCAATTTAACGAGGGTAATATATATACTTTTAGAGCATCTTCAGAAACACCAGATAGAATTGAATTAGCTCAAAATTATCCAAATCCATTTGATTTAGATACAATAATATCAGTTACTTTAAAAACAGAGAATAGGATAAAACTAGAAGTCTATGATTATACCGGGCGGTTTATTTCTAAGATATTTGAAGGCACGTTGTCGGCGGGTTCTTATGAAATTCCTTTTAACGCTTCTAATTTAGCAAGCGGCGTGTATCTATATAAATTAGAGACTGGCGGTAAGAGTAAATTTAGAACAATGACGATTATTAATTAACAACTAATGCGGATTTAGTACGATGAAAAAAGATAGATTAATAATATTAATAGCATTGGTTGCCACTATTTCTAACTCACTGATTGCTCAGACGACAACCTATTCAATCTCAGAAATACTTATTGAACATGGTAAAAAAACTCTGACTGCTGACGAAGCCTACTTAAAGATGCAATCAGTTTATCTGGATGGTACCATTCATAAATGTGCTACTCCGCTTCATATCTTTGAATATAAATATAGAGCTGAAATTTCTAATTCGCTTTTGCAGCGAGAACGGTCAAACAAGAATAAATCAGCTTTAGCTACGTACACCAGTGCTTCAGGGAAATTTGAGCTTACCTATCAAACAACGGGAGATGATGCTGTACCGGCCGGTGATTCTAATTCGAATGGCGTACCTGATTATGTGGAATGGGCTGCGGAAGCCGCTGATTCCTCTTATAACTATTTGGTAAATATACTTGGTTATACGGATCCTATACCGGATGGGGCAACCTACGATATTTCGTTTGAAGACATGGGTTCTTATGGATATGTAGAACCAAATGGCGTAGCAGAAGCAGGCACTGTCATGGGGATTGAAAACGATTTTGTTGGTTTTCCGGCAAACGATGATCCTGATGGCGATCAACGCGGTGCACTTAGAGCAACGATAGCACATGAGTTTAAACATGCCATTCAATTTGCTCAAAATAATTTTAATGGAGACTCTCATAGATGGGCAGAAATGGATGCGACATTGGCAGAAGAGGTCGTTTATGATGTAGTGAATGATTATTACAATTATCTTGGTTCAGGCGACATATTTGGAAATCCGGGTGTAACCGTAATTCCGGGTTCTTATGAAGATGTGACATGGGCACTTTATTTCCACGAAAAATATGGAGCGGACTTTTGGCCGGCTACTTGGCAGAGAATTGAAAATAGTTTTAGTGACCTTGCTCTTTTGGATGCGATTGACCAAGAATTGAATAACAGAGGGGACGATTATACGGAGACGTTACAAGAATTATATACATGGCATTTTGCATCAGGGGCGTATAGAAATGTTAATTTTGGGTTCGAAGAGAGCCTTTTCTACCCAACGCCGAATACTCAAAGTAATATCACACAAGTTAATGATCAGTTTTCCTCAACCATTACTTTAGGAAGATTTGCGGCTTATTTAGCGAATGTAGTTCCACCTGAAAGCCAGACAGGAGATGCTTCTGTGCTGTTGGAAGCTGATTCAGCAGGACTTAGTTTGGCGGTTGTAGCTTTATTCGATGATGGTTCGGTATCATTTGAATTAGCAGATGAAGAGTCAGGGTTTCTGGTTGTTAACGAAGGTTGGAAATGGGATGAGATAGAACGCCTTGGAGTGGTGGTATTGAATGAAAGACAAAATGCTTCCGGTCAATTCAGAATAAGAGTTTCAGATACATTCCCGACTACGATCCCGGTTGATAATACCAAACCAACTACAACGGAACTTAAACAAAACTATCCGAATCCTTTTAACCCGAGTACAACTATTCCGGTTACTATAGCTGAATTCCAACGAGTTAAAATCGACATCTACGATATTACAGGGCGATTAGTGCAGTCTGTGTTTGATGGAAATCTGGCTAATGGAAACTATGCGATTCCCGTAAATCTGCAGCGTTACGCATCAGGAGTGTACATGTACAGGCTTCAAACCAGTGATCAGGTTCAAATAAAAAGAATGACGCTGGTGAAGTAAGAGACATTAATGTCAAATCACAAAAATCAACAATCAAATTCCAAACTCTACATTCATAAATTAAGAGATGTTGGAATTTGAATTTTGGGATTTAAGTTTTAGCCGGCAGAATTTTTCCTTCCACCACGCCAAAGCCAATTTTGTATTCATCGTTTTCAGCGAATCCGGTCATGATTACATTGTCACCATCCTGAATGAACTTACGCTCGGTTCCATTGCTGAGTTTAATGGGCTTGGTTCCTTTCCATGATAGTTCCAGCATGCTTCCGTATGAATCTTCGGTATTTCCGCTGATGGTTCCCGAGGCATACATGTCTCCGGGACGAACATTACATCCCGTAACTGTTTGATGTGCCAGTTGTTGCGCCATGCTCCAGTACATGTGCTTGTAATTTGATGCGGCAAGTTTGTGTGGCTCTTCCAGCTCTTCATTACTCAGATATACTTCCAGATTAATATCAAAAGTAGAGCGGTTTTTCTGCTTTAAGTACGGAAGTACTTCAGGATCTTGCTCCGGCATATTAATTCTAAATGGTTCTAAAGCATCCAACGTAACAATCCAGGGAGAAATACTGGTTGCCCAGTTTTTAGCAAGAAAAGGCCCAAGTGGTTGGTATTCCCATTTCTGAATATCTCTGGCACTCCAGTCGTTTACCAAAACCAACCCGAAAATATGATCTTCTGCATTGTCTACAGAAATTGTATCGCCGAGCTTATTTCCCGACCCTGTGAAAAAGCCTACTTCCAGTTCAAAGTCAACCAATTTACTATCCCCAAAAATGGGTTGGTCGGCATCGTTTGGGATAGTTTGACCTTTTGGCCGATGAAGATCGGTTCCGCTGGCAACGATAGAGCTGGCTCTTCCATGATAACCTACAGGTAAATGTTTCCAGTTAGGCATCAATGCATTATCTGGATCACGAAACATAGAACCTACATTAAAGGCGTGTTGTTCAGAAGAATAGAAATCAGTGTAGTCGCCGATCTCAACAGGTAACACAAGTTCAACATCCTCCATTGGGATGAAAACGCGAGCCCTCAGCAGATCATCATCTCTTAAAGTTGCATTATTCTTATCAAGCAAATTGGTCAACGTTTTCCGGGCTTCCTGCCAGGCGGGTTTTCCCAGACTCATAAAGAAATTCAACGTAGAATCCTGAAATACAAATTGATTGTTCAAATGCTTGCCATCTAATAACCCGGCCTCATCCAGCTCAAATAAATCGATCACATAATCTCCGATGGCAGAACAAAGATGAATTTCTCCTTCTTCTGTTTCAAAAGCGCCATAGGGCAAATTTTGAATGGGAAAGTGAGAATCTTTATCAACGTTAATGAATGATTTTAGCATGGAAAAAAATTTAAGTTAAAAGAGTTAATTCCTGAAGATCTTCTACAGGCTCATCGAAACTGCAACTGCCAAAAGAAGTTACATAATGAGATCGTAACAGTTGGATCTCATCCGAGGCAATTGAGTAATCTTTCCATATAAATTGAGCATCCGAGAAAACAAAGTTATTGGGATTTTCATCCTCCAGCATGTTCCGGACTTCAGCTTTTGAAAGACCTTTATGATGACATAACAAAGTTGCTCCAAATACATTCAGAAATCCGTGCATTTTTGTAGATACCGTACTGTTGTAATGACGAACAGGGTGATGAAGACCGGCAGTAAACTTCAGTGGTATTTTCTTTTGTACAGATGAATGAATAGCATGAGCAAGGTAATCGATTGGTGGAAACTGAAACGCCTCAACCCCGCCGCAACGAATTTTAAACCCAATATTTGAAAAATACTCTAGATCTTTGGATGCTAAAACAGCAAGATGATTGGAGAGCATATCTACTATTAAGTCAATATTGGTTTGCTCAAAGGCAAAACCTGAAATCTCGAAAAAGATCTCATAAGGAAGTATCGGCGAAGATGTCATTTCATTAACTGCATATTCAATAGCTTCCTGTAATTCTGTAGTGTCAGCAGCTTTAAAAAGATTTTCAGGCAATTTGATTTCCAAAGAAGGAACTCGTATTTCTTTTGAAGATTTGTTAACAGCATTTGTAATAGTTTTTTTTGTGGCAACAACAACTTGTTTGAATCCTTGAAGTGAGACTGATTGAGCCGCAACAGCTGTTATTAAAAATGGTTTCGGGGATTCTTCGTATGCATTAATGAGTTCTACGAGGTCGCTTAGATAGTTGGTTCCTGCCACAAATTTAGAAAGCATCCAGAATTCATTGCTTTGATAATGCTTTATATACTCGCCAAAAGCATCGTTGAGAGGTAGTGATGCCGGCGGATATAAGCCTGCATAATCAAGTATTTGAGATAGAAATGGTTGGATGCTGTGCTTCAAAAGACTAAGAATTAAAATTGTTAGTTAAGTTAACTTAAAGGAATTACATCAATATTGAGAATAAAATCCGATAAATAAATGTGCCGTTTATTTTTTTAATAATTTGACATAATCAAAGTTTTGTTGCTAATTGAACCTAACTAACTACCAATTATGAATAAAATACAGGCCGTAAAAGTCCTCAGTGAGCAATTAGACCTCACACAAACACAAACCGAAGAGCTTTATAATGCGTTGGTTTCCCGATTAACAGGCTATCTATCAAAAGAAGGAGGATTCAGCATTCCGGAATTTGGAAGTTTTAACTCTGAGGTAAGAGAAGAGTATCGGTCTTATAATCCGCATTATAAACAGATGATGCTTCTACCAAAAAAGAAAGTAGTTCGGTTTTCTCAAAGTTCTGTACTTAAAGACCAATTTAATGAGGCAGAGCTATGAGCGATAAAATTACCTTTTCAGAATTAGTAAAAAGTTTTGCCGAAGCCCATAATATAACGCAGCAAAAAGCGGATGAGCTTATTCGGGGTTTGTTTGATATCGTTCTGGATGATCTGGAAAAAGATGGCAAAGCATCAATTACGAATTTCGGAAGCTTTGAACTAAAAGAAGTTGCTGAAAGAATGGGGATTAATCCTCAAACCAAAGAAGAGATTGTAATACCGGCGCATACCAAGGTTTCATTCAAGCCATACAAAGCGTTAGAAACCACAGTAAATGCTCCTTTCGCTCATCTGGAGTCAAAACTACTGGGCGATGCACCAAAAAAAGAAGAACCGCCAGAAACTACCGCAACAACACCGCAAGAGGATGATTTTGAAGATCCTTTTGCAGAAGTAATAACCGGTTCTGAGGAGAATGAAGAGTCTCCTATGCCGGAGGCTTTGGAGACTGAAACGCCAGCCGAAGAAACGGCAACCCCTCCTCCTGTTTACAAGGCTCCCGGAAAAGAGCAAGAAAGAAGCCCTGTGGTAATGTGGATACTTGCGCTATTGATCTTATTTACTATTAGCACAGGCGTGTGGTATTTCTTTTTAAGAGATGCGGACGGAGCTTATAACAATAAAGAAGTAGCAGCCAACCAGCAGACACAAACGGAACAACCAACGCCGCCCAAAGAAAATACAGAGCCTGTGAAAGAAGCCACTCAGCCTGCTGAAAAGAAACCGGAGCCAAAAAACACGGCAACTACTAAATCAAGTGCAACAACCGGAGTCGCCACAAATAAAGCAATGACTTCATACATCGTTAAAAAAGATGAATGGCTGTGGGACATTTCCAGAAAAGTGTATGGAGAACCATATCTATGGCCATTGATATTTGAAGCTAATAAAACGGTAAAAGACGATCCTAACTTAGTGGAAACGGCGAGTACTTTAATGGTGCCAAGTTTAGATGGGGATGCTTTGGAGTTAACAAAAGCTGATTATGCCAGATTAGCTAAAGCATCCAGAAAGGTATCGGAGGCGTACGGCAATACAGGCAATAAAGAGCGATCAGCTGAATATTTACGTTTTTCTAAAAAATACGAGCGAAATAGTAAAAACTAAAACCATTTTTCTACCCCGCCGTCCCTCTGGGAGAAGGGGAATTACTACGGATATGTTATACGGTCTTTTTTTGCAATGAACTATAGCTCCCCTCTTTTAGAGGGGCTAATGAAGTGCGGAGCATACCGGTCTTCATTCTCCAAAGGAGTCCTATGGACGGGGTGTTTGTTATCAGACTTAAAGCACATGTATAAATAAAATATCTAGTAAATTGTGTGAACGTATTATCTAACATCTATAGGAATAATCTCTGTCTTCTGTTTTAGAATCATACTCAGATTAAAAAGTCAAAACTAGACCATTAAAAGGCGCATCTATTTCTCAAATGAGAATGCTTTTTTACCGTTAACCACAGGAATTGATAAAGAGGTAGCATCCAAATCTACCGTTATTTCTGTTCCGGGATCAGGATGAAGCGTAAAATCCTGATCGCTACTAAAAATCATTAATCCAATTTGTTGTCCTGCGGGAATAATTTGGTCGTCCGGTTGAAGATCGAAAGTAATCGTATAAAATTTCCCCGGTTTTAGCGGTGCACTTTCAGAAACTGATTTATGATTTTGAGGATCTGCCCACCCTCTCGTTATTATATTATCTGTAATTTGGGCTCCTCTGCCTTCTTCCCAAGGTAAAGCTACCAACCAAACCGAAAGATTTGCTGCCGGTTTATTACTCGCTATTTTTACCGTAATACTTGTAATTCCGGAAATATGAAGCGGCTCGGAAAGCGTTGGGCTAACATACATCAAACGATGATTCGTCCACTCCGCTTTTGCCAGTGCAGTTCCATCAAATGATACATTGTCCATAAAAGTTTCTGTTCCCTGCTTTTCTTCAGCGCTCAGTACTAACTCACCTCTTTCGGGAGTTCCCGATGTAAGATGAAATGTAACGGGTTTAGCTTTTGGATGAGGATAATCAGGATAAGAAGTTGGCTTTAGGCGATCATCCGCTTCTCGTACAATCCATGATTTCGGAAGTTCTTCCACCCCATTTTCCACGCCAAATAAAAATCGGGTAAACCATTTGTTCATAAGCTCCATTGGTGGTTCGCCACCATGACCGCCTTGATGATAATAAATCATATGTGGCACACCCTTTTTACGAACTGCATCATAAATGCGATAACTATGCTCCGGCATAACATTCCAGTCATTAAACCCATGCGCCATCAAAACAGCAGCCTTTAAAGGCTTCATATCGTTCAGATAATCACGGCTTGCCCAAAATTCATTGTAATCACCTGTTATTCTATCCATTCCGTTTGCCATGATAGAATCCCGATACACTCTATTGTTGTGAGCACGAAATTTATCATTTCCGCTGTGTATAAAATCATACAGTACATCTATATCCTCGCCCAAATACCCCCCCGGCGATCGAACCAACCCATTCGATCTGTAATAATGATAGTAAGAAGTATTTGGTGCGATAGGAATGATAGCTTCCAGCCCTTCAACTCCGGTTGTTGCAGCTGCTAAAGGTAATGTTCCATTATATGAAGTTCCGGTCATACCCACTTTTCCCGTAGCCCAGAAAGCCTCCACTTTTTCATTACCGTAAGGAGTTGTGTAACCGTTTGCACGCCCGTTTAACCAATCAATTACTGCTTTTGGAGCTAACGATTCATTATCGCCTCCAACGGTTGGAGAACCTTGAGAAAGTCCTGTTCCCGGTGATGATGAATGCACAACAATAAAGCCTCTTGGCACCCAATTTTTAATCTGTGAATTGGAAATTATTGGCCTCATATCCCGAGCCGGAATTTCAGCTCCTTTTTTTCTTACAGGTGGCTCTTTGCCTACTTCATGTTTAACATCCCAAAAGAAATCGAAAGGTGGTCGGGGCGTACCGGCGTAATACGGACTGCTTTCATAAACTACAGGAAGTTTTAAATTTCCTGATTCTGTTTGTTTTGGTCGAGTTACGGAAACATGAACACGATCCAATTTTCCATCTCCGTCTGTATCAAATTCAGTTTCTACCCAAAGATCATGACGAATCCAGTCTTCCTGATTTTCAAATTCAGGAATTATTTGAGCTTGCCCGTCTTTAATGACCGGTACTTTAATGTTCTGGGCATCTGCTTCAAATACTATTAAAGAAACTATCAGAAGTGAAAAAATTAGTCGCCAAAAATGCTTTGTCATGATATCAGTATCTGTTTATAAAATTATTAAGCTAATGTAACAGAAATTAACGAAAGTGGTTAATGGAAGCTGCTTCCCTTTAGGAGCTAAGGTATTTAACGTTCCATCTTACTTTTGTACCGATACTGAGCTTCCTCAGCAAAGGCTCCAGTAACAACGCCAAAGGCATCCCCATGGGTAAACTCCTGGCTATGAACACTGGTCGGCGTGAAAGTAATTTTGCTGAATAAATCTCATGGTCTTCATTCTATCTGAAAAGTTTAGAACATCGATCCTGTAGAGATTTATTCGTCCTTCGGACATGCAAACTTACAAGTTCACTTTTCCCGACCACCGTTCAAATGCCGAAGGAATGGAATCCTATTCTATATTTCTTGTTCGGACTTATTAAGTTTATAACATAGATTGATAATAGAGGCTCTATAATCCGATTGTTTTATCTTGGAATTTTCGGTTTTAGATGTGTTATCTTCACGCTGATAAAAAATTTTATTCATGACATTCACCCAAAAACTACAATCCGCAATAACTTCTTCAAACTCTGTATTATGTGTCGGACTTGACCCGAATCTGAGTTTGCTTCCAAAATCTATTAAAGCTCAATTCTCGGAGCCGGAAGATCAGGTTATTAATTTTTGCAAGAATGTGATCGATCATACACAGGAATTTTGTGCGGCCTACAAACCAAACCTAGCTTTTTTTGAAGCTTTAGGCGCACCCGGCCTGGAAGTTTTCCATGAGATAATAGCTCATGTTCCCAAAGATCGAATAGTAATTTCTGATGCTAAACGTGGTGATATCAGCACAACCGCTGAACACTACAAAAAATCGTTTTTCGATCAGTTTCATGTGGATGCTATCACCCTAAATCCTTTGATGGGATTTGAAACGTTAGACGCTTTCACTAATGATGAAACGAAAGGGATCTACGTGTTAGCTTTAACATCTAATCCCGGTGCATCCGACTTCCTCAAAAAACCTTTTGAAGGTTTTGATATGATGGCTCAATATATTGCTTCTGAACTTCAAAAAAGATCAGAGCATTCAAAAGCTCATTTGGGAATGGTGATCGGAGCCACACAAGCGGATCTTTCCAAATCGGTTACTGATCTCTATAAAAAAGCATCACTTTTAATTCCCGGAATTGGGGCTCAGGGCGGTTCGGTTGATGAATTAGCTAGAGCATTATCTGAGCATGAAGGAATTCCGTTAATTAACTCAAGTCGTGGAATTATTTATGCGGGGAGTGATCAGGAGAACTGGACGGAACATGTTGCTCACGCAGCCCAACAAACCAAAGAGAAATTAAATACTATTACAGAGAGATATGCCTGATTTACCTGAGGTAATTGTTTATACAGATGGAGCTTGTAGTGGAAACCCTGGCCCCGGAGGCTGGGGAGCAATCCTTATCTGGAATGGAAAACAGAAAGAGCTTTCAGGCGGTGATCCGCAAACGACTAATAACAGAATGGAAATGAAGGCGGTGATCGAAGCTTTGAAAGCCATGAAGAAACCGTGCCATGTTAAAATTCACAGCGACAGTGCGCTCATCATTAACACCATGACCAAAGGCTGGATCGAGAACTGGCAAAAGAAAGGCTGGCGCAAAGCAGACAAAAAACCAGTAGAAAATAAAGACCTTTGGGAAGCGATGCTTTCAGCAATGAAACCTCATAAAGTAAGCTGGATAAAAGTGAAAGGACATTCAGGATTGGAATTAAACGAACGGGTAGATCAACTTGCGGTAGCGGAATCGAAGAAATTTTGAATGTTGAATTATGAGTTTTGAGCTGACAACCCAATCAACATAAACAAACTATTTAGATTCGAATTAAACTCGCTAAATAGCATAATAAAATAAGTTCATCTAAAAAACCTATGGCCCAATTCCCCTCTCACAGAGGGGATGATTCAATCCGCCAGCTGGCGGATTGAATCCGGGGTGTTCGTGAAGATAGTGGTTAAAATATGATTTCATTTTTTCGTCAACGAATTAGACGACATCTACAATCTTGACCTTGTCTCTCCAAAAGAGCCTAATGAACAGGATCTTTGTGAGGAATCGTATTTGAAGCTGCCTTACTTTTGTGCCGATACTGAGCTTCCTCAGCACAGGCTCCAGTAACAATGCCGAAGGCATCCGGCAGTTGGCGGGAAGCTCCTGGCTATGAATACTGGTCGCCGTGAGGTAAAATTTTGCTGAATAAATTTCATGGTCTTCGTTCAATCCGAAAAGTTTATAATATCGAACTTGGAGAGATTTATTCGTACAGAGGACACGCAAAATTGCAAGCTTACCTGTTCGCTGAAACAATTTGTGTAGGCGGGCCCGCCTTCGCCGAAACATGGCATCTATAGAGAGTTTTATTGATAGGCTTCGTGCAGGCAGGCTTTGTCCGACCATCATTCAAAAGCCGAATGGGTGGAGTTTTGTTCAAAAATCAACATATCATCAGTCAATACTAAACATATTTATAGGACAAATTCTCAATAACATTTATAAGAACTACTAACCAATAAATTGAAAGTAATTTCGAGATAAGTTTTTTAATCAAAAAATCGTTTTATTAAAGGAAATCAAATTTTGGAGATCATTATGAAAAAAGCAACGGGTTTTATTTTTACAATACTTCTAACCACCTCATTTGTTTTTGCACAAGGCAAACCTGATGGAAGTAAACCTCAGGGTGAAAACTTAAAAACTCCTAAAGGCTGGGAGTGGATATTTGACAAAGCCGCCGCTGATGTAAAGGTTGGATCTGAAGCAGAAACAGCAGATGTGTTTTTTGTAAATATGACACCGGGCTGGCATATAACTAGCGGACCGGCGGGAATCTATTATCATCCTGAAAATAAAGTTGAGGGAGATTATACATTAAATTCTAAGATTTATCTCTTTGATACAAAAGGCAGAGACCGTGAAGGATTCGGAATATTTATTGGTGGAAATGATCTGAAAGGTGAGGGTCAAAGCTATATATACTTTCTATTGAGAAACACAGGCGAATATCTGGTTAAAAAAAGAACAGGTACAGAAATGTCTACCATCAAGGGGTGGACGAAAACGGATGCAATGAAGATGTTTACTACAGAAACAGAATCTTCTGCTGAGAATAATTTTCAGGTAAGGGTAGCCGGAGGGGAGATGACTTTTTCTTTGAACGGGGAAGTTTTAACCAGTATGGAAAAAGGAGATCTGAATACGGATGGCCAATATGGATTCAGAGTAAATCATAGTGTTAATCTTCATATTTCAAGTTTAAAAGTAGAAAAGAAATAAGCACAATTTTATGGATTAAACCCCGTAAATTGAAAAGCTCCTAATTAATCAACACAGTAGGTTACTTTGTATCTGAGCATATCTCTTTTCTAAAATAATTAAACACCCAACTCACTTTTAATAGCATCAAGCTTAGCTTTTTCTGCATTAGTTATTTTGCCATCAGATGAAGCAATTGCTTCCAACAAATGATAAGTGAGTTTTTTCCCATCGTCAGAAAAACTACGGTTTATATGGTCAACGGCTTCGTTTGCCATTTTCTTAACATCATCCGTACTCATTCCACTAATCTGGCTAAGTGTTTTATTATACGTGGTCATATCGTATTTCATATTATTGAGCACTCGTTTTACAGCTTCTTTCTCAGCATAAGAGATTGCTCCATCGGAACTTTCGATCCAGAAAATTAATGTGTCAATAGATGTTTCGTCGGTAAGGGCGTAAGGGCTCATAAATTTATTTTTAGAATTCGTTAGATAGTAACGTACAAATTTTTTCCAGAAGTTCCTTTTGCTCTTCCGTAATTGAATTTTTTTGATTTGAATCAACATCAATCTGTGCGACAAAGGCTCCATTTTTGATTACAGGAACAACAATTTCTGATTGAACATAATGGCTACAGGAAATATAATTATCCTCAGTAGTCACATCTTGAGAAATAAAAGTTTCATGATTAACGGCAACTTGGCCGCAAATTCCTTTTCCAAAAGGAATGATGGTATGCTCAGTTGCTTCTCCAACAAAAGGACCAAGTTTTAATTGGTTTTCAACATCCGGATCTGCCATATAAAAACCAACCCAATCAAAATTCTCTACGTTGTTTTCTAATAATTCACAAACGGCAAAGAGCTTTTCATTCAAAGAAATATTATTTGATATAATTTCTTCCACAGCAGGCAGCAACGTGTTTTTCAGTGATAGTGATTTAGTTGTTGTCATAATTCTTAAAAGTTAAAAAGGAAGATATAATATTGAGAATCATAATAAAGTTAAGCTTTGATAAAAGCATTCCCGAAATACTAAAAATTTGATAAAAAGGTGCGTATCTTTTACAAGATATGGAAGAATTTTTTAAAGATATTATACCTTTTTCTACTCAGATGATGGGAGCCGGAGCACTGCTTATAGCCAGTTTTACATCGCTGTTTTCAGTAGTTAACCCACTTGCTGCTATGCCAATATTTCTTTCTTTAACGGAAGAAAATACAGAAAAAGAAACAGCCCGAACCGCACGCAAGGCAAGCATTTATATGTTTTGTGTGCTGATTACTTTCTTATTGATAGGAACGTATATACTCAGTTTTTTCGGAATCTCACTACCCGGAATCAGAATTGCCGGTGGTATAATTATTATGCGTGCCGGATTTTCAATGATGAACCCCGAAAGGCCGGGAAGAAAACTCTCAAAAGAAGATCAAGAAGCAGCAATGGATAAAGACGATGTTAGTTTTAGTCCACTTGCAATGCCGCTTCTTTCCGGTCCGGGAAGTATAGCAGTGGTAATTAGCTTTGGTTCTCAGGCAACCGGAGTGGCTGATTATATAATTACAGGAGTAGCTGTTTTATTGACGGCGTTTTTGGCGTGGGCAATTTTGAGAGTAGCACCATGGCTGAATAAGCTGATTGGAAAAACCGGAATGACGGTTATTACCCGATTGATGGGGTTTATCGCACTGTCAATTGGTGTGCAGTTCATTATTAATGGCATTGCTAAATTCTTCGGTATAGGATAAAACTTTTTAAAGGCAGAAGTTCAATTTACAGAACGAGAATTTCTTAACTTTTGCTCATCAGTAGCAATCCCTATTACACTGAGGTTTTTGTTTTGTATTGAGACCGAAAAATCTGAATCACTTTCCGCTACTTCTCCATCCAGATGAATTCTCTGCTCTTTTGAAAGTTTGAAGGTTCCTTCTTTAAAACGAATAACTTCGCTAAATCTGTTTCCCAAAGAGTTTCCAAAACTCATCCATAAAAAAGCGGTTAATAATTTTAGGAGGCTATACCCCGGAACGATGACCAGTTCAAGTATTCCGTCAGAATTATTTGAATCAGGTGATATTAGATATTTTCCGCCCTCTGTAGATCCATTTGCCACCGCAACCATCCAAATCTTTTTTGAAAGCATCTGTTCATCAAAACTTCCTGAAAGCTCAAATTTCTTTGCTGATAAAAAACTCTTCAATCCCGCATAAGTATATTTAAATTCACCTTTAAGAAAGGTTGATTGGGAAGCATAATAATTGGTCAAACCATCAAAGCCAATGCCGGCTGTATTGATAAAAATCTGATCGTTAATAATCGGCACATCAACAGCTATTATTTGTTGTTGCTGAATGATGTTCAGATAATACTCTACCGGCTTATTTGTTTTTAATCCAATGGATTTAGCAAAGTCGTTACCGCTGCCAAGGGGAATTAATCCCATAATAGCATCAGAACCATAAACTCCGCGAGCCACACTTTGAGCGGTTCCGTCCCCGCCACAAGCAATAACAACAGAAGAGGTTTTTGCAGCGTGAGAACTCAGCGGAATCAGTTCTTCCGGTTCATATACATAAATAATCTCACAATTTGGAAGAGCTCGATGAATTTGATCTTCTGATTCCCGAATTACTCTTTCTGATCTAAGGGAGCTTGATCCGGCATTAACTATTAAGGTATGAGAAATCAAAATTGGTATAGGATGTTTTGTGAAGTCAGAATATAATCTTTAACATATCATTATTGCCATTTCTAAGTTACCTTCACAGCTTATCACACTTTTTTTAGAAACAAAACTATAGAAATCTGGAAACTTTAGATCGAATTTTAGCCGCATTCTCATCCTTCATGTGGGGAACGCCTCTCGTTGTTTTACTTGTAGGAGGGGGATTATTTTTTCTCATTTATTCAAGATTCATTCCCTACAGATATTTCTTTCATTCTATTCAAATTCTCCGAGGTAAATATGACGATCCGGATGATCCGGGCGATATCAGTCACTTTGAAGCCTTAGCCAGTGCTTTGGCGGCAACGGTTGGATTAGGAAATATTTCCGGAGTTGCTGTGGCAATCGCAATTGGTGGGCCCGGTGCGGTTTTCTGGATGTGGGTAAGCGCCATTGTTGGTATGGCTACAAAATTCTTTACTGGTACGCTTTCTGTCATGTATAGGGGAAAAGATACCAATGGTGATATCCAAGGCGGAACCATGTATATGATTGTGGAAGGTCTTGGTAAAAAATGGAAACCGTTAGCCGTTCTTTTTGCAGTTGCCGGATTATTTGGCCCGCTGCCCATTTTTCAGGCAAATCAGGTTACTCAAATTGTGAGAGATTTTGTGTTGGTTCCAAGAGGTTTATTAGAGTCAACACCAGACTTTGTTGCATGGATAGCCAGCATTGTTCCAAATTGGTTAGTACAAAACATTGATGGAATGACTGCTCAACAATCTGAAGTAATTTTTGCGAGCAATTTTTTAAGTGGTTTAGTGATTTTAGCTATCGTTTCTTTAGTGATTTTCGGCGGAATTAAGCGAATTGGAAAAGTTGCATCCAAAATGGTTCCGGCGATGGTAGTTATTTATGTGGCGTGTGTGTTGGTAATTATCGGTATTAATATTGATGTACTTGGAAGCACTTTTGCATTGATTTTTACGGATGCTTTTACAGCTGAATCAGCAATGGGTGGAGCACTTGGGGCATTGATCGTAACCGGGGTTCGAAGAGCGGCATTCTCGAACGAAGCCGGAATTGGTACAGCAACGCTTGCTCACGGAGCTGCAAAAACCAAAGAGCCGGTTCGGGAAGGATTGGTTGCTATGATGGGTCCATTCATTGATACGATTGTTGTTTGTAGCATGACGGCGCTCGCAATTTTAGTAACCGGAGTTTGGAAATCAGGCGATGAAAATGGAATCACGCTCACCGCTTCTGCTTTTGAAGCGGCATTAGGGCCATACGGTGTTTATCTACTTATTTTTTCTGTGCTGATCTTCGGGTTTAGTTCTCTATTCACGTACTCGTATTACAGCACAAAATGTCTTGGCTTCCTAATTGGTGCAGACAAACAGAAATACTTCAACTTCTTTTATGCTGCAGCAATCATCTTTGGATCGGTTGCGACAATTAATGCTGTGCTTAACTTTACGGACGGAATGTTTGCTCTGATGGCCATTCCTACTATGACGGTAGCTCTTCTGCTGTCACCAAAAGTAATGGCCGCCGCCAGAGATTACTTCAGAAGAATGGAGAAAAAAGAGATTTTGTAAATTAATTTTTGAATAAATACTCCATTATTCTGGTCTTCCATCGATCGGAAAAAATTAGTAATTAGCATGAACTTCGTTGTGCAGATCCATCAGGAGTACCTTCTAAATAATTTTCAATCTCGTCCATAAACAAGCAACGACTTTAGTCGTGCTAAAACCGATCTAACTAGGCTAAAGCAAAATCAGATCCAACTCGGAAGCAATAAGCTCAAAATCTCTGTCTTTTTGAAGAAGGGGTAATTTACTTTCGATGCAGTAAGTGGCGATGATCATGTCTAAAGTGCTTCTAATCGTAACGCCTTTTTTTCTGAGAAATCGATAATTTTCTGCCGCTTTTAATGCTATAAATTTATCTAATAAAGAAACCGAATAAAGCTGAGTTAAATACAGTCGAGCAATTTTATATTCAGAATCTTTTTTGAATCCCTGCAATACTTCCATCAGAATAATATCGCCCATCACAATGTCATTTGTTAGTAGAGCTTTGCGTAGTATTTGAGTCTTGCTATTATCCTGATCTTTAAAAAAATCTATCCAAACAGAAGAATCTACTACAACCATTCAGGGAACCTTGATTCTCTCATTTCATCTAAATCGCCTTCCCATTCTAGTTTCCCAAAATAATTTAGAATCTGTTTTTGAGCCTGTCTTTGTACAAACACTTTCAATGCCTCGTTAACAACATCTTTTTTTGTTTTAAAGGCACTTATTTGGAGTGCTTTTTCCATTAATTCGTCATCAATTTCAATATTTGTTCTCATAATTAACCCTCAATGTGTATAGATTCTCAATATTATACACATTAAAAACATCTGATGCTGTTAGAAATTGTTTTAAACCTGAGTTCCCACAAAGTGATGCCCTTGGCAGATTCTTGAAGTACTCTTAAAGATACTTAAACAAAGAGTTTGTCATTCAGATTCGCCAGCTGGCGGAGAAGAATCCACACAGCTACGAAATAGCTCAGGGTTTGTGCAGACTCATCGCTGCGCCTGCCTTTGCCAAAACGGCTACGTGCAGGCAGGCTCTGAGAGACTTCTTTAGTAAGTTGGTTTAAAGCTTATTGAAATAGTTTTTAGAATTGAACTCAGGTTTTAAGACTTTCAGTAAAAAGCTTTTCACCTCGTTCCGATGGTCTCCGTCGGAACGAAAAAGACATTATTAATAGATCAATAAAATTCTTTAAGGGATAAGCTTTCAACTCTGACAGGGTTCACCAATACGAAAACGCAGAAAAAACTTATGCCCTCATAACCCTGTCAGAGTTTTGATGTAGGTGAAGAAGCGAGACTTCAGTAGACATTAATATTTAAACTGTAAAAAACTTTATCACCAATTTTAAATCCCATCAAAAAGCGGTTACTTTGAGTTTAGATGTTAACCTAACTACAAAGTAATGAAGCGACTTTCCACCTTATTCCTAATTCCCGTATTCCTAATTTCAATATTCAGCGAAGCGACAGCACAAACGCCAACCATCAAAGAAAAGACCAAAGATTTAAAAGTTACCGAAGGTTATTTCGATTATTATTTCGATGAAGCCAACGACAAAATGTGGCTGAAAGTAGACAAACTAAATGAAGAGTTTTTGCATGTAAATTATTTGGCGGCCGGTGTCGGTTCTAATGATATCGGCTTAGATAGAAGTCAGCAGGGCGGTCAGCGAGTGGTTTATTTTGAAAAGCGCGGACCAAAATTAATGATCATTCAACCGAATTTAGATTATGTAGCAAAATCAGATAATAAACTGGAAAAGAAATCAGTAAGAGAAGCCTTCGCATCCTCTGTTATTCAGGCATTCAAAATTGAAGCAGAAGAAGATGGCTCGTATTTGATAGATCTTACTCCATTTTTGATTGATGATTCTCATGGGATTTCAGGGCGATTAAGAGGAATGGGCGAAGGCTCGTACAATCTGGATAAAAACAGATCTTCATTATATGCAGAAGGGACGTTTAATTTCCCGATGAATACAGAATTCGAAGCTATGCTGACTTTTGCAGGAAATCCGACAGGAAGATATTTGAGATCTGTAGTTCCTGATGCAAATTCAATTACGGTGAGAACGCATCATTCATTTGTTCAACTTCCTGATGATAATTATGAGCCCAGAGAATTTGATCCGCGTGGCGGATTCTATGCTACTTCTTATCAGGATTATGCAACGCCAATTGGGGAGCCGATTGTAAAGCGGTTTATCAACAGGCATAGATTACAAAAGAAAAATCCGGGAGCAGCGGTAAGTGAGGCGGTAGAGCCAATCGTGTATTATCTGGATAACGGAACACCGGAACCTGTTAGAAGCGCTTTACTAGATGGAGCGAGATGGTGGAATCAAGCATTTGAAGCCGCAGGTTATAAAGATGCATTCCAGGTTAAAGTGCTTCCGGATGATGCCCACCCTTTAGATATTCGATACAATGTTATTAACTGGGTGCATCGCTCCACGCGTGGTTGGTCGTACGGCGGTTCTGTAACTGATCCGAGAACAGGTGAGATCATAAAAGGAAATGTTTTACTGGGTTCATTGCGTGTTCGACAGGATTATATGATCGCTCAGGGATTATTAGCTCCGTTTAAAGAAGGAAATGAAGATGATCCAAGAATGCTGGAAATGGCATTGGCTAGAATACGTCAGCTTTCAGCACATGAAGTGGGGCACACGTTGGGAATATTCCACAACTTTGCAGCCAGTGTAAACGGGAGAGAATCAGTGATGGATTATCCTCATCCAAAAGTAGATATCAAAAACGGCAAACTGGATCTGAGCGATGCCTACGATGTTGGAATTGGAGAATGGGATAAAGTAACCATCAAATTTGGTTATCAGGACTTTGCAAAAGGAATAAACGAGAAAGAAGCACTGAATAAAATTTTAGAAACGGCGCATTTAGATGGCTTAAAATATATTTCTGATAGTGATGCTCGCCCACAAGGCGGGGCTCATCCTTACGCTCATTTGTGGGAATATGGAACGGATCCTGCTACGCAATTAACCCATATTTTAGAAGTCAGAAAGATTGTACTAAGTAATTTTGGCGAAGCAAATATCCGAAAAGGAACTTCAATGTCAGAATTAGAAGACGTATTAGTGCCGATCTATTTATTTCATCGATATCAGCTGGAAGGGACGGTAAAAATGATTGGTGGATTGAATTATTACTATAAACTTCGCGGCGACAATCAGCCAAATATGGAGATTGTAGATGCTGCGACTCAGCGTAAAGCATTAAACGAGATGCTGAAAGCAATTGATCCTAAAGTGTTGGCAATTCCTGAAAACTTATTGGATTTAATCCCAACACGTCCCGCCGGTATTTCTTCTTCAAGAGAATTATTTAGCGGTAACACAGGCCCAAGTTTGGATGCCTTAGGAATTGCAGAAACAGCATCGGATCTTCCAATAGGATTGATTTTGAATCCACAAAGAGCAAATCGATTGGTAGAGTACGGAGCCAGAGATAACAATCTGAGTTTAGAGGAAGTGATAGATGAGTTGATTGAAAATAGCTGGAAAAAAAGAAGTTCTAGAGGATATCTTGGTTCAATTCAGAACGTGGTGAACTTTGTGGTGACAAAGAACTTGATCGAGCTCCATACCTCGAATCAGGCCAACCCGATTACAAAAGCGATTGTTGGTGCGAAGCTGGTTGAACTTGAGGAAATGCTTTCCGAAGAAGACAATGCTTACGCTCTACAAGCTGTAATGATGATCGAAAGTTATCTGGACGATCCTGAAGAATTTCAAATTCCTAGAACACAATCAGCCCCTCCGGGGTCACCGATTGGCTCGGGACCGATGTTTTACTGTGAGTTTTAAAACAGGGAGTATTTAGTAGTTAGTACTGAGTAATATCGCTCAATACTAACTACTAAAATCTGAATACTAATTAATGAAGATCATTCCACCCGAAATATTATTGGAAGCTTATTCCCAAGGTATTTTTCCGATGGCGGATTCAAGAGAAGATCGGGAAGTTGAATGGTACTCTGCCAGAAAACGTGGAATTATTCCACTAGATGAATTTCACATGACCAAGAATGTTATGCGGATTATTCGTCAAGGTCGATTTTCAGCCAAAGTAGATAAACAATTTCGCGAAGTGGTGAACGCCTGTGCGAACAGAGAAACAACCTGGATCAATGACTTGATTACCAATTCATACGATATCCTAAATCAATCTGGAAATGCGCATTCTGTAGAAATCTATAAAGCCGAAGAATTGGTTGGTGGTTTATATGGGGTTACTCTTGGCGGCGCATTTTTTGGGGAAAGCATGTTCAGAATAGAAAAAGAAGCGGACAAAGTGGCGCTATACTATTGTCATCAAATATTAAAAAATAACGGGTTTGAGCTTTGGGATACACAATTCTACAACGATTATTTGGGAAGATTCGGTTGCAAAGAAATCGATGCAAAGGAATACGAACAGCTTTTAAAGAAAGCCTTATCAAGAGAAGCAAGCTTCGAGCTTTAAAGAAAAAGAGGTTCTACGGGAAACCTTGTGGGTAAATATAGGAGGTTGTACTTTTGAATAAAAA